>CALAUH010000278.1 GCA_937892225.1 uncultured Treponema sp. | reverse complement strand
AGCCTGAACCAATTCCAGAGCCAGAAGCAGATGTTGATTTCCAGATGCCACAAGATTTTTCTCCTGTTGCTGGTGATTTAGACATGCCTTCAACAGATGATTTTTCATCATCTATGGATTTTTATGGAAATGAAAAAGATGATAAAATCAATGAATTTACTGATTTAGGAAATACTGAAGGTTTAGATGATTTAGATTTTTCTAATGATGCTTTGCCTCAAATGGATTTTGATGATTCTAATCTTACTTCAGATTTAGATAATATTGATTTAAATGAATACGGAATTAATGATTCAGCTTTATCTTCTTCAGATAGTTTTGATGCTCCAGAAGAAAGTTTTAATACACAGGATGCTGAAATTCCGGATAATACAGATTTCTCATCAGAAGAACAGAATTCAGATTTTAATGATATGAATTTTGATTCTTCATCTATGGATTCAATGTCTTCCATGGATTTCCCTTATGATAATTTTGGCTCTTCTGAAACAGATGAAGCTTCTGATGAATACGAGTTTGGTGGTTCTGCTGCCGCTGCTGCTGCAATGCAAAACGGAGAAGATTTACCAGACAGCGGTTTTGGTTCAGATGATTTTAGTTCTGAAACTGGCGATGACGGTTTTTCAGATTTTGATTCATCTATGACTGATTTTGGAGAAGGTCAGGAAGGTGAAAGTGAAGGTCCGGTTGAAGTTTTTGATACAACTGGAATGGATGAAGATATTGATTTTGGTATTCAGGATACAGATTCTCAGTTAAAAGGCAAAGATGATTTTGATTTAGGTGGTAATGATGACTTTGCTATGGAAGGTTCTGATTTTGAAATTCCAGGCTTTTCTGATGTAGATACTGCAAAGGATACTCCATATAAAAAATCGAATGTATTTTCAGATAAATCTGGTGGTAAAGAAAAAGGTGAACTTCCACCAAATACTTTATCAGATGAACAGTATAAACAGTTCCTTAAAAACTTTAATAATTATCCTTTAAATGTAAGACTTGCTTTTGAAAATCTTATTGTTCAGGATGAATTTACAGATGATGCAGAATTTGAAATTATCGAGAAGATTTTAAATAAAGCTCCAGCTCGTCAGGTTGCTGCTCTTCTTGAAAAAATGCTTGATATTTCTATTCCGGTTCCTCGTGATTTTGAACACAGAACTGCAGAAGAATATGAAGAATATAAAAAATCACTTTCTTATCAGCTTAGAAATAAAATTATTCCGGGCATTCTTATTGGTATTGTTTCTGTATTTATGTGCTGGGGATTATTTATGTTCGGTAAGAACTGTATTGTAAATCCTATTAGAGCAACTAACTTGTATAAACAGGGATATGCATTACTCGAGGCAGATGAATATCCTCAGGCTGAATTAAAATTTGATAAAGCTGCTTCTATCAGAATGAAGAAAAACTGGTTCTTTAAATATGCCCGCGGTTATAGAAATAAGAAACAGTATCAGCGTGCAGAAAAAATGTATAAAAATATTCTTTATTATTTTAATCATGATAAAGAAGCCGGTATTGAATATGCTCAGATGGAACTTGATGATTTAGAAAATTACGAAAGAGCAGAAGAAATTGTACGACGAGAAGTTCTGGATTATCATGCACAGGATAAAGACGGACTTTTGCTGTTAGGTGATATTTTACTTGAATGGGGTACAGAAAAAGATCCTGCTAAACTTGAAGAAGCTAAAAATCAATATTTAGATTATGCAACACTTTATCCAAAAGATAAAAATATTTATAACTCAAGAATGATGCGTTACTTTATAAGAACTGATAATCTTGCACAGGTTCTTCCTTATAAAGATATGTTCATTAATAAAGAAAAATCTTTATCTGCAGATGACTGGACTGAATTAAGCGGTTATCTTCTTGATAAAATGTATGGTCCTATTGCACCTTCTGATGAATATTTACGCGCAAAAATTGAAGATTTACGCAAGATGTTAAAACGTGCTGTTTCAATGAATCCGGAAAATCCTAATGCATTGTTTAATCTTGCTAAATATTTTATTCATACAAATGAAACTGCTTCTGTAGAAACTGTCTTAAAAGATACAATAGAAAAATTTGGAAAAGCAGTACATCTTAAGAAAAAGGAAATATATAAATATATTGATTCTTACAGACTTCTTGGTGAAAATTATATTAAAACTCAAGATTATCTTCGTGCACAGGAACAATATTCTCAGGGTATTGAATTATATAATGTTGAACACGAAAATGCCGGATTTGAAGGTAATGTTGATGTTGGTCATTTGTTCAGTGATCTTGCTGATATTTACTATTTTGCAGCAGGTGATTATGACAATGCAGAAATCAATTATCAGAATTCTGTAGATTTAGGTTATGACAATTCAATGATTCGCTATAGAATGGGTTATGTTCAGTATAAGAACAGTGATTATACAAAAGCATTGTTATCATTTATGAAAGCCGGAGAAGGCAACGTAAAAGAAAAGAATCTTATGCTTGCAATGGGAAATACTCTTTATTTACGTAATGATGATTATGCTGCAGAAGGTTATTACAGCCAGCTTATAGACAGACTTGATCAGGAAATGATTGAAAAAGGAGAAACTTTATATCCTCAGAGTAATTCAAGAGATTCTACTTTTGTAACTCAATATCTGTATGCTGCAAATAACTATGGAGTTTCATTATATAATCTTGCAAAACGAACAGGTGACAGCTCTAAAAATGCACAGGCAATTGTTCAGTTGCAGCAGTCTTTAAGAGCGTGGGATTCATTAACAAGAGATCAGAAAACATTGGTTCGTATGGAAGGCAGCAATCTTGCAGAAGAAAATATTAAATATATTACTCATCCTATGTCAGATTTTGAACCTTCAATTTATATTGAAATTCCAAAAACATTAACTGATAAAGAAAAACTTTAATGCAAGACCGACGTACTTTATTAAAAGAACTTTTTAGAAAGTCAATACATTTGTGCAGTGCTTTTGTTCCTCTTTTCTTGAAATATCAATATTGGTTAACGATTATTGTTTTATTCATACTTGTAATTTTATATTCAATATGTGAGTTTTTTCGTTTAAGAGGAATGAAAATACCGTTTATAACTTCTTTTACAAATCTTGCAGCAAGACAGCGTGATGAAAATAAATTTATTTTAGGACCTGTTACTTTAGTTTTTGGTATTTTAATAGCAGCTTTACTGTTACCGTTGAATGCAGCAACAGTCGGAATATATGCACTTGCTTTCGGGGACGGACTTGCAAGTCTTGTTGGAAAAACTTTCGGAAAAATTAAAATCCCGCTTACAGGCGGAAAAACTATTGCAGGAAGTCTTGCCTGTTTTACAGCAGTTTTTATTTCAACTTATTGTGTATGTAAAAAACTTTCATTAAGTTTAATTGTTGCAGCTTTTTCAACAGTAATAGAAGTTTTACCTTTATTGGATTTTGATAATTTAATAATTCCTGTTTTAGTTGGAACGGTTTATTTAATTTTCTTATAAATCAGTATAAAAGATATTGTCTGTGAAGTTCGTATAAATACAATGGTGTTCCAACACTTAAAAGAATGATTGCAAGTAAAAGAAGAATCAGGTTTGTTGAAATAAATAAAACTGCAACACCTACAGAAATTAAAATAAAACCAAGAGTTGTTGTCTGTTTAAAAAGGTGCTGTCTGTTGTTTGCAAACAAGGCAATTGTTCCAATCACAAGACTAAAAATACCTACGAAAGTCATAATTTTTCCATATGCAAAATCTACACAGTAATTAGAATTAGTGACTGTAGTATTTAGAGGAATATATTGAGTAAGAAATAAAGAACCAAGCATTGTAAGAAACAGATTTTTTTCAAGATTTTGTCGCTGTTCTGGTTTGCTTAAAATTACAGTAAAAAGTAATGCAATCGGATATAAAACTCTTGAAAATAAACATGAATTTCCACATGCAAGTAAGAGCATAGAATAAGTGTCTTCAATATTAAAAAGGATGATTATTAATCTTGCTGAATCAAAAAGAACTGCAAAAAGAAAAAGCGAAAAGTAAATTACTTCAGAAGATTGTGTTTTCTGGAAACCTCTGTAAATCGCGCTTGAAGTTATACTGATGTAAATTAATTCAAAAAGTAAAGATGCAATTATACAGTGAGTGTTATATCGTGTAAGGAAAAAAGAATTTTCCGTCTGATTAATATATGATTTAGGAAAATAACTTTTTGTCCAAATCTTAAAAATTATTATGCTGATATCAACAATGAGTATTAATAGTGAAATGATAAAAAGAGAAATATTTATTCTGTTTCTTGTTTTAATTGTCATACTTTTATAGTATAGGGTAAAGAAATAATAGTAAAGACTTAAAAAAAAAATCCGAAAATTAATTATAGATATTTATAAATCTGGGAGGATATTGATGAAAAAAATATTCATATCACTATTAATTTTATTTGTAAGTACTATCAATCTTTTTGCCGGCGATGTTGCAAATTTTGTTGATATGGGTTTTTCAGAGGATGGAAAATCTTATGTTTTTGGTCAATATGGTCGTACTGATAAAAAATATCAGGGTTGGGCAGAAATATATACAGTTAATGTAAGTGAAAATGATTTTGTTGATGGTGGAGTTTTTAGAACAAATCCAAGTGCTGTAACTGCAGAAAAATCTGGTATAGAAGTTTTTGAAGCTTTGGAAGTAAAGAGTTATTCTTATTTTAAAAATTTAAACTGTCAGAAAACTGATACAAATCAGCTGCTTTATTTATGTGAAGATCCTGGAAAAACAGGAACTGATAAAATTGAATTTAAAGATTTTGCTGATGCAGAATTAGATTCACAGTTTACATATAACATTCAGCTTATTCCTACAATTATTGGAAGCCAGAAAACTGTAAAATCATCATTTTATATTCTTGTAAAAAAGATTGATGCTGATGGTAATGTTATTTCAACAACAAAAGTTGGAAATCCTGGTATTGTAAGAAAGAACATCAGTGGTTATAAAATTGACCGTATCATCTGTGATAAAAGTAAAAAGAATTATATTTTTGTTGTAGAAAAGACTTTAGAAGATGAAAATGGCATTTCTATCAGATATATGGTAGAAACTGCAAGAATTTATTAAAAAAATTGCGTTATTTTTCATTTTTGATTTATATATATAGTAATTAGTGTTCTGCGACTAATTTCTCCTTATTAGTAAAAGCGAATTGTATAAGAAATTATATAGTTCGCTTTTATTTTTTTTATGTACGGTTTTATTTCCGTATGTAGAATCTTTTTTTTGGGAGTATGTATGAAATCAAAAATTAAAGAAATTATTCGTGTTGGACTTGAATCATTCGTGATTGCAGGTATTGCTCTTCTTGGTGTTCTGCCGTTTTCGTGTAAAGTGACAGCGGAAGGAATCAAACTTCTTTCGGGAGATTTTTCACCGCCGGTTTTAAATTCTTTTTCTGTTGAAGATGAATTTAATCTACGTATTGATTTTTCTGAAAAAGTAACGGTTACAGGAAATGTGGTTTCTTTTGTTACTGAAGAAGATTTGTTATCATCTTTAGTGCATTCAGAAACTAAAGAATTGTCTAAATCATTATTAACGGCTTCTGGTGTGTTAGGCTCTGTAGAAAGTAGTGTGATTTATACGGAAAATCCTTGTGTCGTAAAAATTTGTTTAAAAGAAAAAATGCAGGTCGGTCAAAGATATGAGATGTATGGTTGTGTTAAAGATGAAAATGGAAATTCTTTAACTTTTGCTTTTACTTTTTTAGGATACAATGATCGTATTCCTGATGTTATTATTACTGAAATACAAAGCAGCTCTTTGAGTCAAACTACGAAAGAGAAGACGAATGATTATTACAGAAATGAATTTGTTGAGATTTTGTGTTTAACGGATGGAAATCTGTCTGGTGTTAAATTAAGTAGTGCGTATGATGGTGAAACAAAAGCGTATGTCTTTCCGTCGGTTGAAGTTAAAAAAGGAGAGATTGTTGTTGTTCATATGAGGAATCGTGGTAATGGCTGTATAAGTGAAATTGGTAATGATTTGAATTTATCAATGAATTCTTATTCAAGTTCATCGGTAAGAGATTTGTGGTCAGATTGTAAAGAAACTGCTCTTGGTAATAAAACTGATATTGTTATTTTGCAAAATACTGCGAATGGTAAATTACTTGATGCTGTTATGTACAGAGATTCTGAAGTTCAAGAATGGTCTAAGAAATTGATTGATTATGCTTTGATAGTTGGTGAATCTGGAATTTATGAAAGTGGAGAAATTGATTCAGCTTTTGTAACTGCCGGTCTTACAGATACAAAAACTATTTCAAGAATAAATGCTTTTGAATTACAGAAAAGTGTTTTAGCAGGAAATAGAATTGATTATCCTTTAAAATCTGATAAAAATTCGTGGATTGTAGGGACTGCTTCGCCTGGTACTCTTTAAAAATCAATGGTTTTATGATACATTTTTCGTATGGTAGAATTGTTAGCCCCAGCGGGAAATGTTGAATCTTTAGATGCTGCTATTGGTGAAGGTGCAGATGCTGTTTATCTTGGTTTAAAAAGTTTTAATGCAAGAATGCGTACGACAAACTTTGCATGGAATCAATTTGAAGCAGCTGTAGAATCACTGCATAAGCAGAATAAAAAGGTTTATGTTACAGTAAATACTGTTTGTGAAGAAAGAGAGACTGAGCGTCTTTATAGATTTTTATCATACCTCAATCAGATTCGTCCGGATGGAATTATTGTTCAGGATTTTGCGATTATGCGACTTGCACAGGAATTCTTTCCGGATTTAGAAATTCATGCTTCAACACAAATGAATGTCGAAAGTGCATCTGCTGTTAAACTTTTGCAGGGATGTGGTGTAAAACGTGTTGTACTGGCTAGAGAATTGGGGCTTGAAGAGATAACTCGTATAAAAAACGAAACAAATGCGGAACTTGAAGTTTTTGTTCACGGTGCTTTATGTGTAAGTGAATCAGGATTATGTTTGTTTTCAAGTTTTCTCGGTGGAAAATCTGCTAATAGAGGTATGTGTGCACAGGCATGCCGTCGTTTTTATACTGCAGAAGTTCCTGGCGGAATAAAACAGGGATATTATTTTTCTCCATGTGATTTACAGCTTATAGATCAGATTCCTGCATTAATTGATGCGGGGGTAGATTCTTTTAAGATTGAAGGACGCATGAAGAGTGCTGAATATGTAGGAAGTGTTGTTGCAGCTTATCGTTATGTTATAGATCATTATAAAGAAGATAGAAAAGGTGCTATTGCTACAGGAAAAAGAATTTTATCTTCTGATTTTGCACGATCTAAAACAACTTACTGGTATGGTTTTAAGGATTTGAATGACGGTGTAGATAATGCTGCACAAAAGATTTTAAATCCAGATCAGGCTGGTGGAACAGGTATTTATCTTGGAAAAATAGATAAAATCCGTCCTGCAGAAAAAGAACTTATAGAAGCAATAAAACAGACTGCAAATCCAAATACACCTGTAGAGCAGCTTAATATTCAGATGGCAACTCTTAAAGGCGGTTCTTATGATCCGGATCCAGGTGATTCAATAAGATTGCATAAACAGGATGATTCTGGACGTGTAAGCCATAAAATCAGATCAGTAGAAATTGACGAAGATAAAAATCAACGCTGGATTGATATTCCTGGTGGTTTTAAAACTGGTGATGAAGTTTATCTTTTGCAGATTAAAGCTGGTTCTAAAAGATATCCTCATGTTTTACCAAATGATATTGGTCGTTATAGAAAACAGCCTAAAGATGAATTATTGCCAATTTTAGATTTAACTCCAGTAAACGGTAAAGAATTATCGTATTTCCCGGATGGTTTGTATGTTCAAGTTTCTTCTATCGCCGATGTTTTTGCAGTACAGGGATTAAATCCTGTAAGGGTAATTATTGAATTTAACCGTGAAACTTCATACGATATTTTAAATCATAAAACTGTATTACCATTTTCTAAAAAACAGATTTATATTTCGTTTGATCCATTCTGTTCTGCATATCAGGAAGAAGAATTAAAAGAAAATATTTCAAAATTAGTAGAAGATGGATATAAAACTTTTGTTGCAAATAATATAGCACATTTACAGATGCTCAAAGGTCTTGATGTAAATATTGTAGCAGGTCCATATTTATATACATTTAATCGATGGTCTGCTTCATGGTTAGAAAATCAGAATGTAACATCTTTTGTAATGCCTTATGAAAATTCAAGAAAAAATCTTGAAGCTACTTATGATCAAAATATTCGTTCAAGAGTATTGATTCCTGTTTTTGCATATCCTGCTTTATTCAGAATGCGTTTTAAACTTCCTTCTGATTATGATTTTACATATTTTGAAGATAAAGAAGGATCCGTCTTTAAAGTAAATTCTACAGTAGACGGATCTTTCGTTATGCCAGAACAGCCTTTCTGCATTACAGATAAAGTAAACTTTATAAGTTCATCTGGTTTTAAGAAATTTTTAATAGATTTTTCTAAAACTAAAGTTTCCAGAAGCCAGATAAAAGCTATTGTTACTTCTATGACTAAAGGTTTACCACTTCCAGAAGTTTCTAGATTCAACTGGAAAGATGGATTTTATTCACCTCAACAGATAGAAGAATACAAAGCTGCAAATGAAAGAGCTGCAGCCCGAGCTGCTGAAAAAGGCAAAGGTAAAACAAAAACCGGGCGCAAATATCATAAATAAAACGAAGTTTTAAAAAACAACTTCCTGTGTGTTATTAGATGCTTCTGTTGCTTCCTGAGAGACTTTTTTTGTTTCTTCAGAAGTTACAGAAGAATCTTTTCCATCTGCAGGTTTATTTATTTTTGGTTTGTATTCTACATGTTCTGCAACAATATAAACTTTACTAAAACTTTTACCATTGTTATCTTTCCAGCGGTTTTGTTTTAATCTTCCTACAACACGAATTCCTCGACCTTTATAAATATTCTTTTCACAAATTTCAGCAATATTTCCATATGCTTCAATATCAAAAAAAGAAACTTCTTCATTTGTTTCGCCATTGTTTGGATTTTTAGTTAATCTGTTTACAGCAACAGGAAAACGACAAACTTTAAAACCTTTAGCAGGTTCCAATAATTCGGCCTGTCTAGTGACATTGCCTTCAATAATAATAGAATTAAGTTGATTCATAAAATCTTCCTTTTAAATAAAATATAAGCGTCCGGCCAGACACAAAACGCGTTCACTAAAAACGCTTACAAACAATATTGTTAGAAAAGAAAAAAACGGACCATTTTAGAAAAAAAATCTTATTCTTTTTTTGCTAGTGTAAATTTAAAATCTAGTGTAGAATAGAAATAATATGGCAGTATTAACAAATTTAAGTTCAATAATAAAATTTTATGCAGATAAACAAAAATCTCCATTTATAGATTTTCGTGATTTTTGTGCATTCGTAAAAAAATATGCAGAAAAGCATGTAGAAGAATCTGCAGAGCTTGTAAAATATTTAGGTGATCCTACTAATACAATAACTGCAGAAATTGCAGGTTTACAGGAAAAACATCTTGCTGCAATTGTTCCAAACGGTGCTAATAAAAAAACAATTATCTGTGTAACATATTTTACTATGCATTATGCACAGCGTTATAAAGAAATAATGCAGAATGAATCTTTGCCATATCCATGTGAAGCTGATTTACCAAAGAAGTTCCCTATTCAAATTTTAGAGAAAAAACAGGCAGAACAATATATAGTTCAATCTTTAGAAAATCAGAATTTAAAATCGCCATTATTAAATATCATCGTTTTTTCTAGAGATGTTCCTTCTTTGCTTTTACCAGTTTGTGTTCCAATCAGATTGATAATAGAAACAGCACAGCAGAAAATCAGAAAGATTGTAAGAAAAAATGAATATCATGATTATTTTTTAAAGAAATTAAGAAGTTCAAATCCTTCTAAAGAAATTACTGTAAAGAATTTTTACGGACATTTTATCGATAAAGAAAATACTGGTTTTATTCAGGTTGATGATGGTGATGATTATTACTTGTGGAATCAGCTTTGTTATTATCTTCGTCTAGATTTTGAAAAGATTCAGGATAGAACTGCAGAAGATACTAATATTTTACAGGCAATTCAAATCACAGAAATATACAGTACATATTTAAAACAAAGATTCCAGACATCTAAAAAGAAGTCAGAGGCATTAACAGAACTTCAAAAACAGCTTGGTGCTTCTCCATATTTTTATTCAATGAATCAGATTTTAAAATTTCATGATAAAAATGGGCGTTTACTTTACGGACAGTATACAGAAGAAGATTTAAAAAACTGTTTGCAGGATTTGTCTGCAGATAAAGAAAAAAACGGACTTCCTGAATTAGTTATTTTTAAAGTTGCATCTGGAACAAAATATTATGCATATAAAAAGAAAGTTATTCCTTTAATAATTCGATTATGTAACGAAGCTCATGATTCAATCGAAGAAAATCTTGTAAAAAAATGGTATAACTCTTTATTAACTTTTGAAAAGCTTCCAGAAATGACGGATAAAAATAAATTCGAAAGAGTTCTTGAAAGTCAGGTAGAGATGAATTCTCCAGTTCTATTTGCTTTATTAAATGCCAACTTTATGACATTTTTTGCTTTGCAGAATTCTTATGATGTAGAAAACAATTTTACATTATTCGAAAATGGTCAGCTAAAATCATATAGTGAATTGTTACTTCTTACAAATGAACAGGTATTATTAAAAGCAAAAATGGATTTACCATTCATTTATACATTCCCATTTATTTCATGGTTAATTGGTCTTTTCAAAAAATCTTCTAAAAAGAAAAAGCAGGATGAAAAAGAAGTTCCTGTAGAAATTCCAACAGAAGAAAAGAAAACAGAACATCATTATTCAAAAGAAGAAGCACTTGCTAAGGCAGCAAAAGAGTTAACTGAAGATTTTATTCCTGAAGGTTCAACTTTGGACAGAGAATTAAACTTCTTGAATAAGCAATGGAATAAAATGATTACCAAAGAAGCTAATATGACTTTAACAGAAGATGTTAATTCTTTAATCCGTGATTATACAAGACGCGTTGTAAAAACATTATCAGCTGTATCGTTTACTAAAGAGCGTGTAAAAAATCTTGCAGAAACACTGGTCAAAACTCCGAATATGCAGAAAATCGGTGAACAGAAAGCTTTAACTGAATATGTTGAATTGTATATTTTACGACTTGTAAGTAATACACCTAAAAAAACAATAAATTAATTTTGTAATTTAATATTAATTTTACTAGTTTATTTTTGTATTTTTAGTTGATATAATAAAATTATGATAACATCTAGTAGAATTAATGGTCTTAATCCTTATGTTCCAGGCGAACAACCAAAAGACCGGGTTTATATTAAACTTAACGCAAATGAAAATCCATATCCTCCTTGTAAAGAAGTAGTTCAGGCTGTTACTGATTTTGTTCAGAATCACAGTGAAAAAATGGGGTTATATCCAGATCCAGATTCAAATGAATTACACGCTGCTATTGCGGATATGCTAAATAAAACTGGTGGAGTACTCTGCCGTTCAAAAATAGACAATGGTCAGGTAGTTCCTTCAGAACAGGATAAAATTCCTTTTACCGTAACTCCAGATATGATTTACAGTGGAAACGGAAGTGATGAAGTTTTATCTTTTGTATTTTATGCATTTTTTGACAGTTCAACAAAATTTGTAATGCCACAGTTTACATATAGTTTTTATCCGGTATATGCAGGTTTTTATAATATTCCTATGGATACAATCCCTTTAAAAGCAGACTGGTCTTTAGATACTCAAGTAATGCTTGATCATGCTAAACAGAATAAGGGTGGAATTATTTTTGCAAATCCAAATGCACCTACAGGAATAGGTTTAACAAGAGAACAGGTTAGAAATATGCTTTTAAAAGCTGATAAAGACAGTATTTTTATTGTAGATGAAGCATATGTAGATTTTGGTGGTGAATCTTGTATTCCTTTATTACAGGAATTTTCTAATCTTGTAATTGTACGAACTTTTTCTAAAAGTCTTTGCGGGGCAGGAATGCGTCTTGGATATATAGTTGCTTCTCCAGAACTTGTAAATATTGTTACAACAGTAAAAAATAGTGTAAATCATTTTCCTATTGATGCAATTTCTCAGGTTGCAGGTTTAAATGCCTGTAAAAATCCTGCTTATTATGCAGATTGCGCTAAGAAAGTTGCAGAAGAAAGAGATAAATTCTATAACTTTTTGGCAGAAAAAGGGTTTTATGTAATAAAGAGTCAGACAAATTTTTTGTTTGCTAAAAAAGAAGGCATTGACGGACAGAAATTGTATAGTAAAATAAAAGAGCAGGGATTATTAATAAGACATTTTAATACTCCAGGCATTCAGGATTTTGTTCGAATTACAATTGGTACACCACAGCAGATGTCGATGTTAAGAGAAGCTTTTGAAAAAGTTTTATAAGGATGTAATATGAAATTTTTAGTTTTAAGTGATATTCATGCAAATAATGATATTTTAGATAAATTAGATTCAGAATTTAAACAGGCTGATGCAGTAATTTTTGCCGGTGATTTTTCTGCTGCTTTAAAACCAGATACTGGTAAAGAAACACTGGAAAAATTATGTTCAAAACATGATACAATTTTTTCTGTTTTAGGAAACTGTGATAATATTGATTTATTAGAACAGATGGAAGATCAGGATATAAGCGTAGAAAAAAGTTTTGTTTTTCATGAAGGTATCGCTTTTGCAGGAAGCGGTGGCGGTTCATATTTTACAGGTAAGACAGAATTTGAACGAACTGAAGAAGAATTATTATCTGATTTTGATATTGTAAAAAACAGTGTTCAGGATGGGGGAGACAATTCAATCTGGAAAAGTTTGATTGTTGTAAGTCATAATCCTCCTAAAGCCAGTGTTGTTGATGCAGTAAATCCTGAACTTCATGTAGGCAGTCAGATGTTTACAGATTTTATTTTGGAAAATCAGCCGGTTGCTGTAATTTGCGGACATGTTCACGAAGGTCGTGGTGCTGAAAAAATCGGTTCAACTCTTGTAATAAATCCAGGTTCTCTTGGCGAAAGCGGAACATATGCATGGCTTGAACTTACAAAAAATGATAATGGTGAATGGTCAGCAAAAGAAACTTTATGTAAATTATAGTTTGGAGTTTTATGGGAAATAAAGAGTTTTTTGGTAAAAAAATATTTATTTTTCTCTTGTTTTTATGTGTAAGTGTAAAGCTTTGGTCACAGGAAGATAATTTTTTACATATTAATATGGTTAGTTTTAAAACTAATCTTACTTATACAGAAGGCCAGGATACTCAGACTATTACTGTAAAACGAACTTTATCACCTTTTGAAATAAATAAATATGAAACAACCTATGAAATCTGGTATGAAATAAGAAAAAAAGCTGAAAAAGTAGGTTATATTTTTCAAAATCCTGGACAACCAGGTTCTAACGGAAAAAGAGCCTGTGAACCAGATGAAAATACAAAGTATCAGCCGGTAACAATGATCAGCTGGTATGATGCAGTTGTCTGGTGTAATGCATTAAGTGAAATAAAAGGAAAAAGTCCCTGCTATACATATAACGGTGAAGTATTAAGAAATTCAAAAGATACAGCTGCTTTAGATTTATGTGAATGTAATTTTAAATCAAATGGATACAGACTTCCGTCAGAAGCAGAATGGGAATATGCTGCAAGAAAAACCTCTTCTGGATTTCAAAAAGGAAACAGAATCAGCGGACAGAATTCCAGCAGTTCAGAAGAAGGACTTCTTTTTGCATGGGTTTATGAAAATGCTCCAAATTCAAGAATAATCGGTACGGCAGGAGTTCCTTTTGATCCTAATTCTATTTCTGAACCTGCAACTGGAAATGCAAATAAATCCGGACTTTATGATATGAGTGGAAATCTTATGGAATTCTGCTGGGACTGGTTTGATACATATTCAGAAAAAGATATCTATGGACCTAAAGTCGGCTATGAAAGAGTAAGCAGAGGCGGAAGCTGGTCTCCATATACAATGTTTAATTTTGTCGGTGACCGATATTCTTATGATCCTAATGAATGTTATAATTACATGGGATTTAGAATATGTGCTTCTGTTTCTGAATAATTATCTGCTTAATTTCTTTTCCTGTTTTCTTAATCTTTTAGTTTCGTTTCTGACTGTTTTTTTCTGAATGCGTGTTAATCTTTTTGCTTTTTTTAATGCAGAAAATGTACTTTTATTAAAATTTAAAAGCCATGAACAGATAAAGACAGAAACAAGACATAGAATTGATGCAATTATAACAGGCCAGTAACCCGGTAGTGTTTCAAAAGGAAGTTTGTAGTTCATTCCAAAGAAACTTGTTACAAATGTTGGCGCCATCATAACTAAATTGATTATGGCTAGTTTTTTCATTACAACGTTCAGGTTATTCGAAGTTACAGAAGAGAATGCGTCCATGACTCCAAAAAGAATGTCTGTATATGTGTCGGCCATTTCTATTGCCTGTCGGTTGTCTATTGTTACACCTTCTACAAAATCAATATCTTCTTCATCAAATTTAATGAGTTTTGTGCTTTTCATTTTCTGTAGAAGCAATGCATTACTTTTAAGTGAAGTTGAAAAGTAAACGAGGGATTTTTCTAATCCAAGCATTAACATAATTTCTTTATTTTCAATTTCCATGCGCATTTCATTTTGAATGCTTGTTGAACGTCTGTTTATTTCTTTTAAGTAGCGCAGAAAGTTTAAATTTGCACGATTTAAAATCTGTACAATAAAGGAAGGAAAATCTGTAAGCCTGATGTTTTTAATTCTGTTTGCACCGAAATCTTTTATTACTTCACAGTCAGTCCAACAAATTGTAATAATTGTTTTACCTTTTATGATAATACCAATTGGAACTGTAAAATAAGGTGTTTCTGCCTGAGGATCATAAATTGGTACACGAACGATTGTTAAAATATATCCTTCGCCGTCTTCCAGTCGAGAAAGTTCATCAGGGTCGAGAATATCTAATAAATGATCTTGTTCAATTTTATATTCATCTTGTAAAAATGTGGTTTCATCACGAGTAACGTTTCTTGCATCAATCCAAAGTGGACGTGATGAAGTAATTTCTTCTTTTTTAAGTTTTGTGAAAAGACCATCTTCCTGCTGCCAGTAAGTAATCATAAAAATACCTCAAATATAAAAGATTAGAGGCCTTCAAAATGCAGATTGGAACAAAAAACTAGAGAGAGACATTCTGGAGGCTTTTTGTATTGATTAAAAAATGTATGGGATAACTCGACCCGCTTTCCATAATAAAGCCTCCACTAAAAAAATAGAAATATCAAACTGATAGAAATAAATATATCACAAAAAATGTGTAAAGTGAATAGTATTATCTGATTGAAAAAATTTAAAAAAAATGATAAAAAAACAAAGTACATATAAAGAAAATATGTAAAAAATGTGAGGAAAAAATGAAAAGATCTCTTTTAATCACTGTGCTTCTTGCAGCATTGTGCTTATGCAGCAGCTGTAAAAAAGAAGCAAAGCCTATCAATAGCATTTTCTGTTCTATTGAACAGCAGAATGATTTAGCCCTTGAGTTTGTTGAAAATGAAAACGTTTTTATTTTCACAGCATCAGAAGATTTTCAGAATTTTAAATGGTATCTCGATGATGAACTTGTAGCAGAGAATGTATCTTCTTATACAGTTGATGCAGCTGTTCTTGCTGATGGAGTTTATTCCATTTATGTTGAAGCAGAAAAAGATGGAATGAATTATTCATCAAATGCAAGTTTTGTATTATGTAAATAAAAGGAGAGAGAGATGAAAGTTTTAAGAAAATCATTAGTATTATGCCTTTCTGTTTTTGCAATTTTGTTTACTGCATGTAATCAGAATGTATCATTTGCAAAAAACGGTAAAGCTTATGTTTTATTAGGACAGAATGGAAGTGCAAGAACTGTAACTCCTGGTTTTGATTTTTCAGAATTAGATTCTTTTGAATTATCATATGAAACAGAAGAAGGATTAGAACCTGTTGCTCAGTGGACAACTTACGAAAAAGCAACATCTGAAAAAGTAGAAATTAATCCTGGAACTTATAATTTTGTTTTGAATGCATCAAACGAAACAGAATCTTTTACAGGTTATGCAAAAAATATTTTATTGGTAAAAAATACAGTAACTCCCCTTAATTTTGTAATTGATTTAAGTTTTCTTGATTACGAAAACGGAACTGGAAGCGTAAAAGTAACAATGACTTATCCACTTGAAACAGCTGCAGTTTCTGCCGGTTTATTTAATCTTTCTAATAATCCGGGAGCTGTTTCTTATGATTTTAATGAATTGGAACAGACTGTAGAAGAAAATGGAAAATCAGTTGTTTTTGAAAAAAATGAAATACCTTCTGGTTCTTATAGATTAAAGTTTATTCTCTGGGGAGATGCGGCTAAAACAGTTCCAGTTGCAACATATTCGGAAATTGTTTATGTAGCAAACGGACGTTTAAGTTCAGTTGATCGTCAGATTACTGATATCAACAAAACTTATAGCATTTCTTATGAATTAAATGGTGGTGAATGGAATGAGTATACACCTTTAACAGCTTATTCAAGATTATCAGATAAAATTATGCTTCCTGTAGATGGATTCAAATATTCTCGTGATAATTATGAATTTGTGGCTTTATATGATAATCCTGATTTTGAAGGAGAGCCAGTTAGTGTAATTCCTGCAGGTTCAATTGGTGATAAAAAATTCTATGTAAAATGGGGAAAAACTGTAAAGTCTATTTTACTTGATCAGACATTTATTCTTTTTGAAAAAGCCGATGAAACTAAAACTCTTGTTGCAACTGTAGATATTGATGATAATTCAGATTACATTGTATCTTGGATGAGCTCTAATCCAGAGGTAGCTTCAGTTGATGAAAATGGAACTGTAACATCACACAAAAAAGGGACTGTAACAATCAGTGCAACTGTAGGAAAAAAAGTTGTAAATGCTGTTGCCGTTGTAATGGATACTTCTGATACATTAAGTTACGATAAAGGTACTGTAGACAGTGGTTTTTTAGGTTATAAATCAGATGCTATTAATGTAGTTGCATTCAAACTTTCCGGAAATATACTTGATTTTGTTGGAAGAGCATCTACTGAGAAAGATTATCAAGAAACTACATATAGTGAACATGGATGGAGTTTTAATATTGACGGAGAAGATCTTACGTCAAATGGTACACCCGGTGACTTTATATATAACGTAAACAATAAAAACTTTGAACTTAAGGTAACACCTGTTATTGCTTATGATTCTGCAACAAAAACTTCTTATGTTGTTATCTATCAGGCATTGACAAATATCGGAACAAGTACTGTAACAGATGTACAATTCGGTTCTCATGCAGATATTCAGATTGGAGCTAATGATTATGCACCAATTCAGGCAAAAGATTTCGGACTTAGAATGTATGATAACTCTGTTCTTCTTGCATACGATATTTATTGTATAGCTGGAGATGACTGTACACCTGTAAATACATTGTGGTTTGGATACTATGCAGACAGATATAGGAAGGAAAATATGTATTCTGGTAACATACGTACAACAAATCTTTTTGACAAGGACACTGGAGTTTCATATTCATGGTCTGGAATTACTCTTGCTCCTGGAGAAACTACAGTAAGAAGTATAAGAATGACTCTTGTTCCATTATCAGAAATAATTAATTAAAAATAATTTAATCAGATAATTAAATAAAAAAAATGGTCTTTTATGCATGTAAAAATGCATAAAAGACCATTTTTTTTTAACTTTTTCAGAAAATCATCAAAAATTTTAATTTTTTTTTACTTTTTTTCCGTCAAGTTTTCTATGTATTGAAAAAAGTTTGTATTTTCCCTAAAATGTTAATATTAATTTCACTAAGTGGGGTAAAAAATATGAAATTATTAAAAAAAATTGTTGTTCTTACTGGATTTGCCCTTTTGTTTACAGGCTGTAAAAATGCAGTTGGTAATGCAAAAATGGAAATCTCTACAGTAAATGAAGACATTTCATTGGTTACAAATTATGACGAAGAAGCAAAGTCATATACTGTAAAAGCTACTTCTGGGTTTGATAATTATGCTTGGTATTTAGATAACGAACTTTTAGAAGATCAGACATCTGATTCATTAGTTTTATTACAATCAGAATTAACAGAGGGAATTTATTTTATTGAAGTTGAAGCAGTAAAAAAATCAATTCTTTATTCAGCTAGTTGTGAATTAAAATCAGTTATTGAAGAAGAAACTGTTCCTGAAGCAGAACCTGTTCTCGATGTTGAAGAGTAATCTTTTATCGTAATTTTTGGAGTATATGATGAAAAAATTAAATAAATTAATAGTATTTTTAGGTTTAGCAATGTTATTTGCAGGATGTAAAAATAATGTTGCTGGTGCAAACAAAACAGGATTTAAAATTTCTACAAATCTTACACAGAGAACTGTAAATCCTGAAGTTGATGTAAATGATTTTACTTCTATTTCTGTAGAAGTTTTTGAAGGTTCATCATCAGTTGCTACAAGAGAATGGAATTCTTATGCAGATGCAGTTAAAGATTGCGTAGAAGTACCAGTTGGAACTTATAATGCAGTTCTTACAGCAAAGGCAGAAAATATTGTTTATAAAGGTCTTGTAAATAATATTAAAATTAATAAAAAGGCAACTACTGTTGTAAACTTTATTGTTTCTTTAGTTGATATGAACTTTACAGAAGGAACTGGTAATGTATATGTTTTATTAACATACCCATCTGAAGTTGCTGCTGTAGAAGGTGTATTAATTAATAATACAACAAAAGAAGAAGTAGAAGATTTTTCTTTTGAAGAAGTTGTTCCTGAATTAAAAGTTCGTGAAGTTTCAGTAGAAGAAGGTGAAACAACTGTAGGAGAAGTTCCTGTTATAGCAGAAGCTCCTGCTACAAAACATGTGCTTTTTGAAAATTCAGAAATGCCAGCAGGTTC
This sequence comes from uncultured Treponema sp., assembly GCA_937892225.1. Lineage (GTDB taxonomy): Bacteria > Spirochaetota > Spirochaetia > Treponematales > Treponemataceae > Treponema_D. Next base: position 15,732 of record CALAUH010000278.1, on the reverse strand, counting down.
TTATAAAATTATTTATAAATTCTATTCTGATGAAAATAAAACAGCATTAGTTGCACAGTATGCAGAAGTAATCAATGTTGTAGAAGGTCTTACAAGTTCAGTTGAACGCGAAATTAAAGATCTTAATGCTACATATACAATTACTTATGATTTAAACGGTGGTAGCTGGGCAGAAGGTTTTACACCAGTTACAAAATTCTCAAGACTTTCTGATACAATCGTTTTACCAACAGATGGATTTAAAGTTTTCAGATCTAATTCTGGTATTAACAGATGGGTTGATCAGAATGGTGAAACAATTAAAGAAATTGCAAAAGGTACAATCGGTGATATTACAGTTTCTGTAGAATGGCGTAATCTTGCTACTGGTATTAAATCTGATAAAGACTTCCTTTTCTTCGAAAGAATTGATTCAGATCCAGTTCAGCTTAATACAGATGTAACAATTGAAGAAGGTTCTTCTTATTCTGTAGTATGGTCAAGTTCAGATACTTCTGTTGTTACAGTAGATAATACAGGGCTTGTTATACCAGTTGGAAAAGGAACTGCTGTAATTAATGCAGTTGTAGATAATGTTATTTCTAGTACTGTTGCTGTTGTATTGGATGCAAGTGATACTCTTTCTTATGACCAGGGAACTATCGTAGAAGGTTCAGATATTTATGCTAACCCTACAGATCAGAGAGTCGGTTATTATTTAAGAAATGATGGTTATTTTGATTTTAGAGGTAGACCAGATACTTCTGTAAGTTATATGAAGACTACTTTTAATAATAAGGGTTGGATAATGAATATTAATGGTTCTGAGGCTTCAAATAGTGGAGAACCAGGTGTTTATTACTGGTCTAACGGAAATGGAAGAGCTTTAAAACTTGTATTAAAACCAGTAATTGCTTATGATTCAGAAACAAATACATCTTTCATGAACTTGTATTATTCATTAACAAATATTTCTACTTCAATTTTGGAAAACTGTAAGTTCGGTTCTCATGCAGATATTATGATTAATACTAATGATAGTGCAAGTATTTATTCAACTTCTTACGGTTCTAGAATGTATACAACATATAATAACGGTGCTATTGCTTTCGACGTTTATACAACAGGTGGAGAAGACTGTACACCGGTAGATACTTTCTGGTTTGGTTATTTTAATGAAAGACAATCTCATTTATATGACAACGCTATTCTTAAGGCTTCTGTAAAAAATAGAGATACTGGTATGGCATATTCATGGCAGGGTATTACTTTACGTCCTGGTGAAACAGTAATTAAATCTGTTAGAATGACATTAATTCCTTTAGATAATGATGGCTATAAACAGATGTTAGAAGATATTACTGCTCTTGAAAATGAAATAGCTGCAGGAAATTAATTTTAATTAATAAATAAGTTTATTATTTATAATAAGCATAGATTATTGGCAAAAAAAGTTAATAATCTATGCTTTTTTTATTTTAAAATGGTCTTTTTTTTCATTTTTTATTTATAACTATTTTTAGAGAGAAAAAAATGAAAAATTACAAATTTAAATTATCAGATGCATATTGTTTGTACAATGGAATTGCTGTAAAAGAACAGAATGGTTCGGCTATTTCTTTTTATATTCAAAATATTGAAGATGAAATTTTAAAGGAAAAAATAAGTACAGCTTTTAATAAATATATTTTGTTTGTAAAAAATCAAGAAGATTATCCGGATAGTTTTTGTTTTGAACCAGAAATTAAATTTATTCAGGAAAACATAAAACATATTAGAGAATGTATTGCAGATTTTAAGAGTGTAGAAATGCTTGGTTATTCTAAAATGCAGTGTAATAAACTTAAAGAGTTTTGTCTGAAACAAAGCGGTCTTCTTTTTATATGTGGAAACAGCCATAGTGGTAAAACAAGAACTTCCTTGTCTTTATATTCGGAAATTCAAAAACTTGGAAGAAATGGAATTTATATTCAAAAAAAAGATATAGAAAAAATTGATTTAATAAAAAATAATAAATGTGATGTTTTAATTTTTGATGAGATAAAATCTAAAAAAACAGTTGATTGTATAATTAATTGCGTTCTAACAGGAAAACTGGTAATTGCAAATGTTCAGTGCAAGAATATTTTAGAATTATTTTCATTGATGAAAAATTTCGGTTATCCTAAAAAATTTCTTTTGGAATTAATTGATGGTATTATTGTTCAAAACTGGAATGTCGTTCAAAAAAATACGAATCTTTTAGTAGATTTGGCTTTAATAAAAGATGTTCCTAAAAAGGAATTATTTTCTTTGAATATTGAAAATTGTTTTTATCATTATACGAATTATCTTGAAGTTACAGTTCAGGGAATTAATCAGCTGTATAATTCATTTAAGAAAAAGAAAAAAAATAAAAAAGTAATTTAAAAATGGAGAGAAAAATGAAAAAAATTACAAAAAGTGAAAAAGACAAAATTATTTCTAATGTGAGTTTATCTACTAAACTTTCAAGATTGATGTTGAATCCTACAAAAAAAGATTTAAGCGAAGAGAATCTTGAAGCAGTTAGAATTGAACTTGAAGAATATAATAAAGAACAGTTTTCTTTTAAGTTCGAGATGAATAATAACGGTCCTAAAATTTCGATTAATCCTGTAAAAAAAATGAATGAGCCTGTTATTACGATAAATAGTATAGGACATTCTTTTAAAAGAGAATTTGTATTTACAAAAGGGTAAAAAAAATCACTTCTAAAATAACTTTAGAAGTGATTTAATTTAATAATTAATCTCGTTTATTTTGCAAGACAATTATCTAAATCTTTAGAAATCTGGTCTTTATCCAAATGGCGTCCAATGACTACAAGTTTAATCATTCTGTCACCAACTGTTTCATCCCAGTCTTTTTTCATTTCTGGTTCTTCTGCAAGAACTTTTTTGATTTCTTCTGGAGGACAGCTTGCAAGCCAGTTGCCAGAATATCCTGCCTGAATATTTCTTCCGCTTGTTTCTAAAACTACAGCCATATCATCTTCATCTGCAAACCAGATTACACCTTTTGAACGAATGATGTTTCTTGGCCATCTTGATGCATATTCATCTAATTTTTGACGGTCAAATGGCTTTCTTCTGTAATAAACAAAAGATCCGATTCCGTATTCATCTTCGTCTTCACCTTCGTGTTTATGTTCGTGATGGTGTTCATGCTCATGTTCGTGATGTTCGTGTTCATCATGGTCATCATCATCATCGTCGTCATGTTCTTCGTTTTCGTGTGCTTCTAATTCTTTTACCCAACCTGCACTTGCATATACATCTTCAAAATCAAAACGGTCGGTTCCAATAATATCTTCTACTGGAACTTCACAGCGTGTTGTTTCAATAACTTTTACAGTTGGCTGGATTTTATTAACTACTGCACGAACCATTTTCATCTGTTCATCAGTTACTAAATCTCTTTTATTGATGATTAAAGTTGAACAGAATTCAATCTGCTGGATTAATAAAGATTCAATATCTTCTTCGTCAATATCTTTTTTAAGAAGAGCTTTTCCTTCATCAAATTCATCAACTAAACGGCTTGCATCTACTACACCAACAACATTATCAAGTTTACCGATTTCAATCTGTTCAATAGCCTGTGCAATTGGCATAGGTTCGCAAACTCCAGATGCTTCTATCATGATATAGTCAAATTTACCAGTTTTCATTAATTCTTCTATCTGGTTTACCATATCACTTTTTAAAGTACAGCAGATACATCCGTTTGTAAGAGGAACAAGTGAACTTGAATCTTCAATTTTTGCTTCTTTTGAAATAAGACGTTCATCAACGTTTACTTCTCCAATATCATTAACAATAACAGCAACTTTATATCCTTTTTGATTTGTAAGTACACGATTTAATAAAGTTGTTTTTCCTGCACCTAAATAACCACATAATAAAGTAATTGGAATTTTCTTATTTTTCATTTGTTTTTGCTCCATATATCTTATAAATATAATAAATTTTATTTTAAAAGTATATAAAGTTTTAAAAATAATAAAAATAATTATCCGAAAATTAATTCCTATGTTATAATGTTAACGGTCTAAATATGGATAGAAGAAAACGAATCGGGCTTATTACAATAGCCCCAGAAAGAGATTACCAAAAGCGACTCATCAGCGGTATTATGCAGCAATGCCAGAGATACAATTATGATGTATTTATGTTTTCTTCTATGGTTCAAATAAGTTCGTATTTTAAAGATTATCTTCATGCAGAATTAAATATTTATGAACTTATTAATTTTGATCTTCTTGATGCAGTTATTATAACTCCAGTTCCAATGATGGAAGATAATGAACAGGATTTATATAATCATCTTTTGGATAAAATACAAAAAGAGTGTAAAAAACCGGTAATTTCTATAGATTATGCTTTTGGTGATTATGACACTGTTTATACTGATGATTTTACGGCATTATATCAGATTACCGAGCATTTGATTACAGAACACGGTTGTAAAACTTTTTCGGTATTGACTGGCCAGAAAGATTATGCAGGTTCCATTACAAGACTGAATGGTGTAAAAACCGCTTTGCAGACTTATAATCTTACACTTGATGATAAAGATGTTTTCTACGGCGATTTCTGGTATCCTAGTGGAGAAGAACTTGCTGAAAAATATGTCGGATGTGAATTGAAGCTTCCTGATGCAATTATCTGTACCTCCGACCATATGGCAATTGGTGTTGTAAATTGTCTTATAAAGAATGGTATAAAAGTTCCTCAGGATGTTATTGTTACAGGTTATGGGGCAGACAGACAGGCAAGTTTGAATAATCCGCCTATAACTTCTTATCAGCCGGATTTTTCTTATACTGGAATTCTTGCTGTAAATAAAATCCATACGGTTCTTGAAAATACAAAAGATGTTATTCAGATTGATTTAGCAGGTAAAGAAAATATTTGTATGGGTGCTACCTGTGGATGTAAAGAAGATGTTGAATATACACGAGAAAAATTTAAATCCAGCGAAATGAATTTAAGCCACGATTTTTCTGAACGAAATTTCTGGGATACAATTGATATGGGTGTTTTACTGGAAAGTTATATGTCAGAAATGCTTACTTCTGCACGAACACCGCTTGAATGTTTTAGAAAAATTTATGATACCAAGTATCTTCTTAAACCTTATGAATCTTTATTTTTGTGTTTAAATGAAAACTGGCTTAACAGTGATTATGATATAAAAGACGGATATCCGGAAAAAATGCGTCTTGTTTTATATAATAATAAAGATGATGATGATAAAGAAAGTGACAAACATCTTTTGTTAGGATATGAAAAAGAATATCTTTTTGATTCTAAACAGATGATTCCGGATAAAGAATATTTTGTAGAAGCTAACGAAACTTGTTTATATTCGTTTATTCCGCTTCATTTTAATGATATTTCTTTAGGATATGTAATTATGCGTAATTATTTATCTTCTAATTTTATTATAAATGCAGTTTATAGAAATTATATGAGAAATATCAACAATGCTCTGGAAATGATTCGTGCTAAAAACAAAATTGCGTTCCTTTCAGAACATGATATGATGACAGGTTTATTTAATCGTCGTGGAATGGAAGATTATTTAAATCATATTTTAATTTCAGAAGTTAAAGATAAAAAGTTCCTTGCAATACTTATAGATATGGATGGACTTAAGCATATAAATGATACTTATGGTCATTCATCTGGAGATGCTGCAATAATTAAAATAGGAAAATCACTGGAAAAAGTTACCAGTATGGACGAAATTTGTGTACGCGGTGGTGGTGATGAATTTTATTTATTAGGCATTGGTAATTATACTCAGGAAATTGTTCAGGAGAAAATCAAGAAATTTAATTCTTATTTAAAAAATACAAATGATTATTCAGAATTAAATGGAATTACTCTTACTGCAAGTGTAGGTTTTAGTATTTCAGATATTGCTGATGAAATGAATTATAATGATGCATTAGAAAAAGCGGATATTCAAATGTATTTACAGAAGAGAGCAAAAAAGAATAAGAGATAAACTATGAATAAATAAAAACAGGAGGAAGACATGTGTAGAGATTATACTGAAAACCTGTTGATTATCTACGACATTAAATTAAAAAAGTTTTCATATCCTGTACAAATTAATGAATATTTTGATGCAAAATTTGAATCTGACAGTTCTTTTTTTTCTGTATTAAAAGAGAAAAAGCTTATATCAAAACCTGTTTTTTCTTTAATGGAAAGTAAATTTAAAGAAATTGCAGAAACTGATGGAGAATCAGTTTATTATACTAAGTGTCAGATACTTTCAAGTTTTGAATTAGAAAAATGGTATAATATTGGTATTGTTAAATCTGATAATAAAAAAGTTCAGATAATTATTACAGATATAAATGATGAAGTAGAGTATAAACATCATCTTGAACAGCTTGTTGAATATGATGATTTGACTGGTTTATATACAAGACGAAAGTTTACTCAGACTGTTAATACAATTATTCTCGAAGATAAAAAAGAAACAATCAGCGGTAAATATGCAGTTATTTATTTTGACGTTCAGCGTTTTAAGGCAATAAATGATTTGTTTACAAAAGCCGGCGGTGATATGCTTTTGATTCATATTGCTGAGTCAATTAATAAGTTACTGGATAAACATGGTTTTGCCTGTAGAATTGAGGCTGATAGATTTGCAATTTTTATTAAACTTTCCGGATTAAGATTAAAGAGTTTCCTTGATAATCTTATGGAAGAAATAAGAAGTTTTAATATTATTTTCGATATTGAATGTAATTTTGGAGTCTACGTTATTAAGGAACATGTTGCTGCTTCTGTGATGATAGACCGTGCGATTCTTGCACAAAAAACAATCAAAGGAAAATATCAAAAAACCTATTTATATTACGATGATTCTTTGCGTACTGAATTAATTACTGAGCAGGAAGTTTCTGGTTCTATGAAAAAGGCATTGGAAAACAATCAGTTTGTACCATATTTCCAGCCACAGTATGATCATGGAACTGGAATGTTAATTGGTGCAGAAGCTCTTGCAAGATGGAATCATCCGGAAAAAGGAATTATTTCTCCTGCAGTATTTGTTCCGATTTTTGAAGCAAACGGTTTTATTTATTCGCTGGATATGTATATTTTTGAATATATCTGTAAGTTTATTCGAAAATGTATTGATAATAATATTCATGTTGTTCCGATTTCAACTAATTTTTCGCGATATGATATTTTCCAGGAAGATTTTGTAGAAAAACTTGAAGTCATTCGTTCGCGATACAGTGTTCCGGTTAAAAAAATCCGTATAGAGATTACTGAATCTGCAGCGGCTGGTGGCAGTTCGTTTACTAATAAGATTGTAAAAAAACTGCACAAATATGGTTATGTTGTAGAAATGGATGATTTTGGAAGCGGTTATTCATCACTTAATGTTTTAAAAGATATTGGCTTTGATATTATTAAACTTGATATGAAGTTTTTATCAAACAGAGCAGGAAATAAACGTGGTGGAATAATTCTAACTTCTATAGTGAATATGGCAAAATGGCTTAAAATGCCTGTTATTGCAGAAGGGGTAGAAGAATTAAATCAGGCTGATTATTTAAGAAGCATTGGTTGTAATTATATTCAGGGGTATTTATATTCCAAGCCATTGAACGAAGAAAAGTTTTTTAGTTTACTGGAAGGAAAACCTGTCGGTGTAGCAGATTCACAACTTGAATTTATAAGTTCATTTGATTCTTTTGATTTCTGGAGTCCATCTTCCCAAGAAACATTAATTTTTAATCAATTTGTTGGTCCTTCTATAATTCTGTCTTCTCATGGTGAAAAAATAGAAATTGTAAGAGTTAATAGAAAATATCTTCGTGAAATGGGTATGAATCAGTCTGAATCAGAAATTGTAAAAGAAGATTTTTTAAAATATTTTGATAAAGAAAATCGGATACTTTTTACTGATACTTTAAAAAAGGCAGCTCGTACAAAACAGGAACAGCAGTGTGAAGCATGGTGTACAATAAATTCTGAATGCTGTGGTAAAGAAAAACTGTATATAAGTTATACTATTCTGCTTATCGGTAAATCAAAAGACTCGAATCTATTTTTCATTTCATTAAGGAATATTACTAACGAGAAAAAAGTAACCTTAAAATATATTGAAACTGAAAAGAGATTTAAGGCAGCCAGTGAACAGGCGAATATTTATTATTGGGAATATAACATTCTTACAAAGCAGATGTTTCCTTGTTTCAGATGTATGAGAGATTTGGGATTACCGATGGTTGTAGAAAACTATCCTGAACCTGCAATTGATATGGGAATTATTCCCGCTGATTATGCTGATGAATACAGAAATATTCATAAAAGATTAGAACAGGGAGAAAAGAACATAGAAATAGAAATTCCTTTAACAGTCGGTCGTACACCATTTATTGTACGATACACAACTGAATTTGATGATTCAGGTCGTCCTGTTAAAGCATTTGGTTCTGCAACCTATAAGCCAACGTCTAAAAAATTGTAATATTTATTTTTATAATACTTGCAAATTCTTTTTATAGTTATTAGATTATTATAAAAAGAGGCCTTATTATGAAAAGAATTATTACAATTCAAGATATTTCCTGTGTAGGAAAATGTTCTTTAACTGTCGCTCTTCCTATTATTTCTGCAATGGGTGTAGAAGCCTGTGTTTTACCAACAGCAGTTTTATCAACTCATACAGCTTTTAAAGGATTTACTTTTAGAGATTTAACTAGTGATATTAAACCGATTTGCGATCACTGGAAAAATGAAAAGATTCATTTTGACGCAATTTATACAGGTTACCTTGGATCTTTTGAACAGCTTGATTTAATGAAACAGTTAATTCAGGATTTCGGTCAGAATGATACTTTAACTATTGTCGATCCTTGTATGGCAGACAATGGTAATTTATATCCAGGTTTTACACAGGATTTTGCTTTTGCAATGGCTAAATTATGTGGATATGCAAATGTAATTGTTCCTAATCTAACAGAAGCAAGTTTTATGCTTGGCATTCCTTATGTTGCATCTGGTTATGATGAAGATTATATCGTTGAAATATTAAAGAAACTTGCAGATTTGGGAGCTGAAAAAGTCGTTCTTAAAGGAATTGAATTTACAGAAAATCAGAAATCCCTGACACATGTAAAAGGAAAAATCGGTATAGCTGCTTATGAAAAATCAACAAATAAAATCAGCTGGTATTTTCATAAAAAAATGCCACAGAGTTTCCATGGTACTGGAGACATTTTTGCAAGTGTTCTTACTGGTGCTTTAATGAGAGGTCTTTCTTTACAAAAAGCATATAGCCTTGCTGCTGATTATGTCGTTGAATCTATAAAAGAAACATTAAGTCATAAAGATTACAACTGGTATGGTGTTGATTTTGAAGCAGCAATGCCATATTTAATTAAAAGAATTAATTAATCTCTATTAATTCTTCAATTTTTTTAGAGAAATCAGTTATTTCTTCAAATTTATTTTGACCAAGCATTTCAAATGATAATAAATAAATGGCAGTACTGTCATCTTTATTATCATCTGTTATGCCTTTTGTATAAGCAGATTTATCCAGATATGTATATTTTTCATGATTATATGGATTTGCATCATACGGTGTAATTTTATTAACAAGCTGTGAAAATGAATCTTGATAATTTTTAGGTGCATCTTCTAAAGGTTTAAAAAGCTTCTTTAGAGAAACATATCTGTAAGTATCTTTCTTTGAATCTGTAGAAACAATAATTGAATTAGGATACAAGTTTACTTTATCATTCAGCATTTTATATATAAAAGCAATGCTTATGTATGTTTCTTCATCAGTATACATTTCTTTTTTAGGAAGATTTATTCCCATATCATTGATTTTAATCTTGAGTTTTTCATCATCCATTTTAATTTCTATATCTTTAAGAAATTCAGAACGTTCACCAGTTAGTTCTTTTGGTAAATTAATATATTCATTCCACTGTTTGTAGGTTGCAGTGTAATTTACGCTGACGTGGTCTGCAATGAACTGCATATCAAGATATGTATTTGTAAGAATTTCGTGTCGATTTTTAGCTGCTGACATTACATAAAGACCTTTTGGTAAAGGCAGTGCAAATGTAATAAATACTGAATCAGCGAAATTTATATCATAATAATTTATAAACCATGTTCTTCCAAAATAATCAACATATTGTTCAGTTTTAAAAGGTTTTCCAAATGATTTAATCATTATTGAATCTGAACCAATACTTCTGCTTAATTCTGTTGCTTTAAGAATATATGAATTATAGAGTTCTGGATTAGAAAGTAATTTCTGCAATGGAACATCATCTGGTTTTGTAATATAAAGGCAGTCATAACCAAACATGTTACAGAAATCTACATTTCCGTTTTTATCGAGTTTTTTTGAAGAAAGTTTTGAATATCCAAGATTCCAGTTTGTTTTATTTTCCAGATAGATTGTACAAGGGAAGCTTGAATGATTTGAATCAAAAAAGAAATAATGTTTATCTGAAGATTGAGCAAAGCCCTGTTCTTTTGCCGGTTCATAAAGATTACGCATTTTTTGTACTGTAGATTTAATTGTTTCCTGTAAAGATTTTACAAGTTCTTCTTTAAGTACACTGTATTTTGCAGGTAATTTAATTTCTTTTTCAAAAACAATTTTCTCTTTTCGCTGCGACATGTTTGGAAGAACATAAAAATATGTTTCTTTAACTTCAGTTATGTTTTCTTTTACATTTTTTAATTCAGACATTGGCAAAGCATAATTTAAATTTTCATTTTCACTTTTCATTGTGATAATACCAAGAACTTCACCATTTTCTGTGATTAAAGGTCCACCTGAATTTCCAGGACTTGCTGCTGCAGAGAAACGAAGCCATTTCCATTCACCATTTTGACTTTCAAAAGTCTGGCTTGTTAAAATTCCGTTTCGGATTATAATTCCTTCTCCAAGTGCGTTTCCAACTGAAAAAACGTTAGAGTTCATTTCAATTTTTTTGTGTATTTTTAAACCTGCACCTTTTTGTGGAGTATATTCTGGAACTGTAAACGAAATAAAATCTCTTCTTGTAGAAAGGGCTGTTATGTCTTCGATTTTATAAACGTTTCCATCACAATCTCTGATAAAATAGTCTTTATAAATTGATTCGTTTAATACGGAAAAAACGTGACAAGCTGAATAAAATTTACCATCATCTAAAAGGAATCCTGTACCAATAGGATAATATTTATCGTTTCTTATACTAAAATCTAGATTTTCAAAAGGAAGTTCTTTTTCATAAATAATATCTGTATCTTCATGTTTTTCTACAAGAATTTCAAATACAGATTTTGTTATTTTTTTCTGTACTTCAGAATTTAAAACTGTCTGAGCAGATAAAGAAAATGTAATAAAAATAGATAAAATTGAAGAAATAATTTTTTTCATAGAAAACTCCTTTAGATGATATAAAAAAATTATATAATGAAAATAAAAAATTATCCATTGAAATTATTAAGTATTCATTATATTCTTGAACTATGAAGCAGATAGAATTTTTGGATTCAACATTACGAGATGGCTCTCAGGGCGAAGGAATAAGTTTTTCTGTTCAGGATAAAATCTATATATGTCAGGCATTGGATGAATTAGGAATAGATTTTATAGAAGCAGGAAATCCAGGTTCTAATCCTAAAGATCTGGAATTTTTTAAAGAAATTAAAAAGATAAAATTTCATAATTCAAAAATCTGTGCTTTTGGTTCAACAAGACGAAAGGATTGTACCTGTCAGGAAGATTTAAATATTCAAAGTTTATTACAGGCAGGTACTGACTATGTAGTTATTTTTGGAAAATCATGGACATTTCAAGTTACAGATATTTTGCAGACAACTTTAGAAGAAAATCTTGAAATGATAAAAGATACTATATCATATCTTAAAAAACACAATAAAAAAGTTTTTTATGATGCAGAACATTTTTTTACTGCTTATGAAAATGATAAAGAATATGCAAAAAAGACAATTCAGGCTGCGATAGACGGTGGTGCAGAAGTTATTTGTCTGTGTGAAACAAAAGGCGGTTTTATGATAGACGACTGTCGTAAGGCTGTAAAAGATATAGTTAATGAATTTGGAAATAAAGTAAAAATAGGAATTCATACACATAATGATTGTGGACTTGCTGTAGCAAATTCAATTATTGCCGTACAGGAAGGGGTAACACAAGTACAGGGAACATTGCTTGGTTTTGGAGAAAGAACTGGAAATGCGAATCTTTCTACAATCATTCCGGATTTGCAGTTAAAACTTGGGTACAAGTGTATTCCTGAAGAAAATTTAAAGAATCTTACATCAATCTGTAATCGCGTTGCAGAAATTTCAAATATGCGTGTAAATCCAAGTCTGCCTTATATTGGTAAAAGTGCATTTGCACATAAAGCTGGAATGCATATAGATGCCGTATTAAAAAATCCTTTTGCATATGAACATATATCTCCGGAAGTTGTTGGTAATACGCGTGTATTCTTAATGAGTGAAGTTGCCGGTAGAAGTATGATTGTGAATAAGATACAAAAAATTGCACCAAAGATTTCTAAAAATGATGCTATCGTTGATGAAATTTCATCTAAGGTAAAAGAACTTGAATACGAAGGATATAAGTTCGAAGGTGCAGATGGTAGTTTTGAAATACTTGTTTACAAAGTTCTTGGTCAGTATAAAAATTATTTTAAATTACATTATTATCAGACAAGCGGTTCTAATCCACGTCCAGAAGATGGTGTAAATTGCTGTGCACAAATAAAAGTAAGTGTAGGTGATAAAACTGAAATTACAGCTGGAGAAGGGGACGGACCTGTAAATGCACTTGATATTGCTTTAAGAAAGGCTTTGGAAAAATTCTATCCTGTTGTTGCAAAAATCAGACTTGTTGATTATAAAGTTCGTGTATTGGACGAAAAATCGGCAACTGCTGCAAAAGTTCGTGTAATTATAGAAAGTACAGACGGTAAGAAGAACTGGACTACAATCGGAGTTTCCTGTGATGTTATTGAAGCGTCATGGATAGCTTTGTGTGATTCAATCGAATATAAACTTATTTATGATTCTGTCCCTTCGCTGCATGTTTAATTCTTTTTTCATTGTAAAGCTGCTGGTCTGCAACAGAAAGTAACTGCTGCAAAGAACTGGATGTTTTATCAAACACAGCGGCACCAACACTGCAGGATATAACAAAAGGAAGGTTTTGCATTTTACAGAATTCTTCACTATATTTTTCAAGTTTTTTTCTGAATTTTGGAAGCTGATCGATAGTCATTCCGACAGCAATTGCTGCAAATTCGTCACCACCAATTCTGGCAACAATATCATTAATTCGCAAAGCATGAGCTATTACTTTTGCCTGTGTTTCAATAGCAATATCTCCCTGTTCGTGTCCAAATGTATCGTTTATATATTTGAGACTGTCCATATCAAAGAAAAGAACAAGCCCAGGTGTATTCATTTCTGTAGCAATATTAAGCTGACGTTGACCAAATTCAAGGAATCCTCTTCTGTTTAAGATTTTTGTAAGCTCGTCAGTATTTTTTTGAATACTTAAAGATGAATTGTCCATCTGTAAAACTTGATTTTCATGAGAAAGCAATTCATTTATTTCTTGTGTTGTTGTATATTCGTATGCCTGAGAAATTGTATTTACAATGATTTTTAGGAAGATTGAATAAACTGCAATTTCTTCTGATTCAAGCTGACATATTAAATAACCATAATTTGTTTCACCAGAGAAAATTGGCTGCAGAATAAAGAAGCCTTTTTCATCCTTGAATAAATTATTTGGGAAGAGTTCTTTTTTCGGATTAAAATAAATTTTCTGATTGTATTCTAATGTTTTTGTTTCTTTACTTGCAGTTAAAATCATCTGCATTTGTTCAGGCAATTCAAAATCATCTTCGTTTTTATAAGTTTTAGGCTGATCAAAGAGAAAGATTGCTAAATTATTTATTTTGGCATATTCCATTATGTCTAATGTTGTAAGCGAAAGATTTTTTAAAGTAGTTGCAGATTTAGACATATCAAATAATGCATAAATATTATCTATTTCTGAAAGGAAGTTAAAGAATTGTCCAGTTTTTCTGAGTTTTGATTTTTGAACATCTTCTTTATGAATTACTCTTCCATCTGAACTTTTATAAATATCACCATAACTTGTTAAAGGAATACAACCGCATGACTGTCGGTATAAAGGCGAAACTGAAACATCAAATTTTCGTGGAATTTTTTCGCCGTTCATTTTTTCCCAGAGTAATTTTGCACCAGTATATCCTTGTTTTGACATGTTCTGATCAATTGTTGTCATTGTTGGAATTGAGTTTGCTGCATAAATTGATTCATCAAATCCGACAAGTTTTACATCTTCTGGAACTTTTACTCCAAGTTCATTAAAAGCTTCCATAATTCCAGTTGCCATTAAATCACTGGCAGCAAGAATTGCATCAAAATCGATGTCTTCTTTATGTTTGTATCTTTTTAATATTTCTGCTTTTGATGTAGGAGGAGTAAAATCACTGTCTAATACAAGTTTCTTATCAAACTGTAAATTATTCTTTTTAAGTGCATTTTTAAAAGCATTAAAACGATCTTCAGATTCTACTGCTTTTCTTAATGCGGCTGTCATGAATGCAAATCGTTTACAGTTATGTCTGTTTTTAAGGTGACTTATAAGTTCATCGTATGCACTCTGACAATCTGTGTATGTGTATGTAAAATTGCTTAGTTTTGTATCTGTAGAAATAGAAACAATTGGTCTTTTTTTATTTTGAAGAATAAGAGGAACTAAATCATCATGGATTGTATCTGATGGAAATCCTCCGGCAACTATTAAAATACCGTCTACATCATCAGAAAGAAGGTAATGAGCCGCAGACCAGTTTTGGTATTCATAAAGGCCTTTTGAAGAACGTGGTGCTTTAATCTGCCCGATAATAAGTTTAGCATCTTTATCTTTGAAAAATTCAGAAACACCAGTTAAAATTTCAAGAGAATATTCAATTGTTATACTTTGTATAAAGATTGCAATTTTCTTCATAATATTCATTATAATGCTTGTTTCTAAAATTGAAAAGTAAAAAAGCATAATTGAAAATAGTATATAAAAATGGTAGTATTGCTTATTATGGATTTATTAAAGAAACTTGATGAATGTGAAAAACGCTTTAAAGAAGTAAGCGACCTTGTAATGGACCCTAATTTAGTAAAAGATGCAAAAAAATACAAGGATACAATGAGAGAACACGGATATCTTAGTGAACTTTGTGAACTTAGTGGTGAATACAAAAAAGTTTTACAGGGAATTCAAGATGCCAAAGAAATGATTACTGCAGAAGATGATGCAGAAATGAAGGAAATGGCCCGTGAAGAATTAAAAGAACTCGAAGAAAAACAGCCAAAACTTGAAGAAGAAATTAAACTTAAGTTAGTTCCTCCAGATCCTCTTGATGAAAAAAATATTATTCTTGAAATTCGTTCTGCCGCTGGTGGTGATGAAGCTTCGTTATTTGTTCGTGATCTTTGGGAAATGTACTGTCACCTTGCTGAACGTAAAGGCTGGAAAACAGAAACTATGGAAGCTCAGGAAACTGAAGTTGGTGGTTTCAACAAAATCGTTACTAACATTTCTGGTAAATTCGTATATGGAACTTTGCGCTGGGAATCTGGTGTTCACCGTGTTCAGCGTGTTCCTCAGACAGAATCT
>CALAUH010000277.1 GCA_937892225.1 uncultured Treponema sp. | reverse complement strand
GAGTTTACTGAATCTGTTATAAAGGATAAAGGGCTATTTTTGGGGCAAATGCAAGGAAATTATTATACAGAAACAACTTTTGCCGTAAATGCCGCATATAATTTTTTAGCCGGTTATGATTTTAAGGGATTTGCACTTGGAATGAATCTAAAAAGTTCTTTCAGAGGTGTTCCAGATTTTGCAGATAATGATACAAATGCATTAATTAAAAATTCCGGATTAAGTCAGTCTGGCATGGCAATAATGGCAGATATCGGATTAATGCTTCAGTTTAATTTCTTAAAATACTTTTCGAGCAGAGACCCAAACGTAAAAATCGGTATTTCTGCACAGAATTTAGGTGTTGGTTTTACAGGATTAGGAAGTTCTACAGGTTTAAAAATTGATGATGCTTTACCTACTCATATTGCAGCAGGTATGTCAGTTCAATTCATTCCTCTGGTAACTGCAACTGTTGATATTAAACAACCTATAAATTTTGCGGCAATTACAAATTATCAGCTTTTTTCTTTAAGTGCAGGTGTAATATTAGATTTTAATGATTATTTTAATCTTCTTTTAGGAGTCGAAGTAAAAGGTGCAAATCCTAAATTAAGTGCCGGCGGTGAATTTGAATTCAAAGATACCAGAATTAATGTAAACTATACATTAGATTTCTGTTCTTCAATCAATCCTGTAAACAGAATTAGTTTAAGTGCAAAAATAATGCTTGGTGACCGGGGACGTGCTGAACAACAGAAAATTATCGATTCTTATTATAACGAAGGACTTTATTATTACTATTTATCTGAATGGGAAAAAGCAATAGAAACATGGTCAAAGATTCTAGAAATAAATAAGCGCTATGATCCGGCTATTATCGGAATTCAAAGCGCTCGTTCTCAAATAGAAATGTTTGATAATGTACGTAACAGCATGTTTTTTGAAAACTAATCTATTTCTTTTTACTAAAGATTCTATAATTCATCCAAGGGAAAATATTATCTTTAATTTCAAGTGTTGTTAACCATTCGGTACTAACTTCATTAGATCCTAAAGAAACAAAAACTGTTGTAAAAGCAGAAATTGACTGTTTAAATCTTTTTACAGCATATTCAGAGAATTCTTCATTTTCAATCATTTTCTGTAAACCAGAAGACTGTGCAATCATCAATTCTTTTGCCGCAATATTCAACAATCTTGATTTCAAACCTGTTTCTGTAGGGAATCTTTCGGCTAAATCTACCATACGTTCATTTGCTTTTCTGATATAACGCATCATCCAGCAGTTTTTACTTGAAAGAAGATTTTCTCCATAACCTTCTCCTTCGCAAGAAGAATAATATGGTGCGACTTTTTCCAATGTAAACTGTTTATCCAAAAGTTTATTACAATTTTCAGTCTGAATCTGTGAGTTATGAATATTTCTAAAAACAGCTTCCAAAAAGTAAATACCTTCTGACCAGTCTTTTAATAATTTTTCTGCCTGGAAAGTACAAACAAGATTTACAAAATCAAGATTTTTTACACAATCAGCAGCCTGTGTTAAAAGTTCAACTTTTTTGTTTACAAATTCAGCTGCATATTTTTCTGCAATTTCTTTTGCTTCTTGCTGATTATAAATACCGTCCTGATTTTCACAGAAACATTTATTATAATATTTATACCCAGTTGAATATCTGAATTTACCTTCTTTCATAAAAGGTACAAGCTGTTTTAATTCAAGGTCAAAACCAATATCCTTATTTTCATTTCTAAAACAAGTATTATTTATATAACCTTCTTCACCAAAAATTTCATCTTTACAATTTGGTTCACTTGCAAAAAGAACCAGTGAATTATCTGTTCTAACAGGATAAAAAATACCATTTTCCGGAAGATTATTAGAAAGTAAAATACTTCTTGAATCTAAGATTGTATATAAAAATCCATAACTTCTGATGATATTTTCAATACCTTTAACATATCCTAAATCAGGCAGCCAGAAACCATCTGGATTCTGACCGAATACACTTCTGAATGCAAGTAATCCGGTTTCAATCTGAGCAGAAATAACTTCCGGTAAATCCCAGTAATGTGGCATAAAAATATCTGTTCCACAAGTTGCAAGAAGTTCAATTTTTTCTTTTGAATAATATTCGTTATATTTTCCAAGAAGATTTTTATTATACTTATTAATAAAATCATCTTTTAAACTTTCATTTTTAGCAATGATATTATTAATATTTTCAACTAATTGTTTATCTTTTGAACAGCGTTTTAATTCAGATTTTCCTAAAAGTACTCTCTTTTCAAGCCAGTCAACATATCCTTTATTTACTTCTTCATTAGATAAAAGATTGATTAAGGCCGGTGTAAAAACTAATCCTAATTTTGATTCAATCTTATCATTTTCCAAATTTTCAAGCATATTCAAAACTGGAATATAAATATTAGAAATTGATTCGTACAAAGAATTTAATAAAGGTTCATTATCTTTAGCTTCTTCTATATTTGTTCGTATATATTCCTGATTTGTTTTTAATACAAAAATTATATTTTTATTCATGATTTACTTCCCTATTATTAAGAAAAAGAATGACGATGATTTTTATATTGTTCAGTAAGGATTTTTTCCATTCCAGAAAGCTGAATAATTTTAGAAAAATCATTGGCTTTGCCTGGCCGAAAATCATTTACATATTTAGA
>CALAUH010000276.1 GCA_937892225.1 uncultured Treponema sp. | reverse complement strand
AAAAATGAATTTAACGGATTCTGGATTCCACATCACAACGCAAAAGTAATGAAACAGGGCCTTGAAGAAAACAAAGCCCCATTCTTACCTGATGCAACAGGAAACATCAAAGCTGAGCCAATTTACAATATGGCAACAGGCTATTGTCTTCCTGCTAACCGTCTTATTCCTGTTCAGTTCGCTAAAATGGAAAAAGGCTACAACTCAAATGTTGTTGCAACACGAACAACAATTACTGGTATGGAAAATGCCCTTAATGAAAATGAAAAAGGCGTTTTCTATAACTTTAAAGATGAACAGGGAGAAATTCACACATCAAGTCTTTTCTTCCCAGAACAGACTCAGAATCCTGCAGCCTTTGTAGAAGCTTCCAAAGACAAAATCCAGCAGATGGATAATTTAAAAGATGTTTCTATGGTTATCGCTACAAGTGACCCTAAAGAATATCTTGGAACTTACATGGCCGCATGTCGTTCAGGAATGAAACTTTCTGTTGATCCACAGATTGCAGAAGAATTCAAAGCAAAAATCATGCCTACTTTGGAAAATGACATTCTTGAATCTTCAAAACGTGATAAAAATCTTCCAAGCCTTTCAAACCTTCTTTTTGAAGCCGATAAACGTGGCTCTGAAATCTGCAAAACACTTGCAGCTGAAAACGGTCAGTCTGTAGCTCCAAAAAAAGAAATGAAACATTCTGAAGATATGGAAATGTGCTTCTAATCACAATTTCTTACTATTCCAACCATCTGCCTGCCCAACGGGAGATTCTATGGAATACTTTCAAACAGCATGGCAAGATGGTTCTGTTTTCAATAAAGGACTTCTAGCTGAAGAATTTTTTTACAATCAAATATTTGATGCTATTGAAGTAAATGTTGCAAACAAGACACTTCCTTTCTTTAATCAAAAAGCAAACTCAATACCTGTTGAACTTACCACCGGAAAACTTATAAACGATGAAAATCTTATCGCTTTGGAACAAATTGCTGCAAAATACGGATATGAATCTAATGTATGGATATATGGTGATACTTTAGAAAAAATGCGAAAAGATGGTATCCGACTTAATACAAAAAAAGGTACCGATCCTGCTTTATGCATGACAAAATATGCAAACGCAACTCATATCATTGGAGATGAACTGTATATTGCAGAAGCTGGAACAAAAAC
Source organism: uncultured Treponema sp. (assembly GCA_937892225.1). GTDB lineage: Bacteria > Spirochaetota > Spirochaetia > Treponematales > Treponemataceae > Treponema_D. Next base: position 9,448 of record CALAUH010000276.1, on the reverse strand, counting down.
AAAAGCTCAATTTCTTTATAACTATGATTCACTTGATGAACGTTCAAAATTAGAAGTTGATAAATATTTCAAAAAAGCTAAAGAAATATGCAAAGTTCAGACAAATGAAAATTTCAAAAACTTCCTCGAAAACAAAAAACAGTCTCAAAAGGAAATTATTCCAAGATTACAAACTATGAAAAACAGACTGCGAAATGTAGCTGAAAAAGCAACAGAAACATATAAACGCAGTAATCCTTCGCATTCTACAGAGATAGATTTCAAACCTATTATGAATGCTCAGATAACACATATGTGTCAGGTAAGCACAGGAGCTTTTTTGAGAAGTACACCAAATTCTGAAAAGGAAAACGTATGTTATGACCTGTTATCTAGAGTAATAGAAAATACAAAGTCTAATAACTCAAAAAAATGGGCTGTCGGACAAACTATTACAAAAGTCCTAGATGCTAGTAATAACTTTGCAAAATCATGGATGTCAAAAAACTTTGATCGGGAAATACGAAAAAATAAAGAAGAACAGAGTATTAAACAGGAAAATCTGAAAAAAAGAAAAATAGACACTGACATTGAATATTAAACAACAAGAGGAGTACAAATGGCAGACAACACAAACACTCCAGTAACAATGGAGATTATTAACAGCGAAAAGTTCAAAAGAGCTAACATTCGCTTTAATGGGAAACCTTCGGAAGAGATTCGTGAAGAACTCAAAAAAGAAGGTTGGTTTTACTCAAGAAATCACAATGTATGGTATCCAAAGAATGAAGCTGCAGAAAACAGTTTAAACTTTGCTAACCATATCAGAGAAACTTATTTTCCTGATAATCAGGAAATAAAAATCATTACAGAAGCCTCTGAAAAAGATGAACTTGTAAATATGGTTCAAAATGGTTCCAGTCTTAATGAAATTCTTTCAAAACTTAGTGATATGTACGGTGAAGATGCCGTTCACGAAGCATTTGTAAAAGCAAAAGATGGAATTGAAAATAAAAATGAACCAACTTTACTTGTTCCTGAAAACAACACCCCTCCCACCCTTGAAGAAATGGATGAAGAAGCTGAATCAATAGAAAGAGCAAATGGTATTCGCGAAATGGAAGCAGATGAAATCCCTGTTACATCCGACAATATCACAACACTTGGTAACATTTATTCAGATTCTGTAAATCAGGCCAAAAGCAAATTGGGAGACATCGTTCGTGATACATTCCTTCGTTTGACAGATGAAGAAATAGAAAACGATTCTGCAACCCTTGAAGGAAAACAGAAACGTTACAATACATGGTTCCGTCCTATGGTTGATGAAATCATGGATGCTGTTATCAAAGGCGATGAAGACATTATCAAAAAAATTAATGACTTCGATTTAAACAAAGAAAAACACGTAGAAGGCAACAAATGGTATTCAGCCGAAGAAGCATACACCCGTGATGTTCAATACAAACTTTTACCAGAACTTTATGAAGCAGTACAGGATAAAATCAAAAAACAGTATGAAGAACAGAAAATTCCTTATGTAATCATGTATTCTTCAGAAAGCCCTAAATTTCCTTCTGAAAATAAAGTTTACACAGTAAAAGAATTCAATGAGCTTCTTTTACAGGCTGATTCTGAGTTCCATAACCGAAAAAAGTATGCAGAAGAAAAATATGGTTCTGCAGACAACTACTGGGATCTTGAAAGAGATGACAAACTTCCTGAAGAAGATAAAGGAATCCAGTTTGGTTATGACAAGACAAATTTTAAGTTTTTCAACATTCCAAATCCTCGTGACCCGGAAGATACTTTTTCATATGAACCAAGCCGCTATGACATTGGTGACGGAAATGGTTCTGTTTTTGATTATGTTCGTTCAACCTGTTCACATGATGAATTCATTGAAGCGTTGAATCAACTTGAAACACAGCTTTATTTCCCTGGAGTAACAGATTCTCAACGCCAGTTCGTTGAAAATACTGTTAAAGAAGAAACACAGGTCCTTAAAACTACCCTCAAAGAAAGAATGGAAGAACTTGATAAAGCTCAAAATGAGTACAAAGAACTTCATAAAAAGTGGCTTATTGAAGCAACAGAGGCAGATCGTGTTGATGAAATGCTTAAAGATGCACTTGAAGGTATCAAAAATGCTTACGACAGTTCTATGAACAACGTATTTATAAAAGTTCTCAACGAATATCCATTTGCTTCAGGTGATGTTTCTGGTAGCGAATTCCTTAAATACACAGCCAACGAAGTAAAGAAGATGGTTGTATCAGAACTTTACCTTCCAAGCCGTGATGCACAGAAGGCCATGAACGCAGAGGATTACAAAACTTACAACTCAATCGACTGGGCAAAACTCAGAAGAATCTGGGAAAAGTTTCCTGCAAACGTAAATATGACTGCCTATGCTGAAAATCTTCTTCAGGAAAAATGTGAAGAAAAAGGCGTTTCAGTTGCAGAAAACACAAAAGCCGTTACTCCCCCATCAGAAAAAGAAACAGAACTTTCACAGGAAGATATTGAAATCTGTAAAAAGGTAATCCCCCCTGCTCAGTTCAAATTCACAATGGAACTTTCAGAAGGAGAAGAAGGTGAATTCTACAAGAACAAGATGAAAGAAATCGCCGACACTTACCGCAGAATCAATGTTGATAATGAACTTATCAATAAAGATGGTTCTCACACTGTAGGATTCCGCTACTTCCTTGGTGATACTGAAATCTTCCTTTCTGAAATCGACTCAGATGGAATTGGATTCGGTTACAACATCTTAAACGGGGATCTTCAGATGTCGGAATGGGGTTCAACTTCACTCGAAGAAATCCTTTCAATTCCTTACATCGAGATGGATTATCATGTTCCAGCTGGCACAACAATCGAACAGATGCTCTACAAAGAACATCCTGACTATTTTACTGAATATGCTCCAAAAGAAAATGAAGAAGAAATTCTTTCCTGGGACGATATCACAAAATTCTTTGATGGTAATATCAAAGATTTAATGCCAGACGTAAATTCTGTTCGCAAAGAAGTTGAAGACGAAAACTATGACACAGAACTTCAGGAAAAAGAAGAAACTGTTATTCGCTTGTTGGATGATAACATCGACTGGCATGCTTATGCAGATGAAGGCAGAAAAGCTGTAAATGACGCAGAATTATCAGATAAAGTTCTTGAAGAAAAATGGGCCTTACTTGAAGAGCTTTCAGCAAAAATTGTTGATGGAAGCATAACAAGTTTTGATAATGCTCAAATTTATCTTAATGATAAACTTCTTAATTCTGAGCTTTATAAAATGGTAAAAGACCTGGAACCAGTACAGGAAACAAAGCCATACAATTTCTTTGTAAGCGATACAGCAAATCTCGATCTTGGTATTGGTGCAGAGTTTGAACCTATTACAGGTCTTACTGCTGAACAGGCCGCCGTTAAATATGCAGAACTCAAAGACAAAGGTTTAAGTCCATATATCGGTCTAAATATTCCAGGTGACATTGTCTTCGATGACAAAGAAGGTCAGGGAGCTGGCATCTTTACAGAAACAGATGGAAAACCATCTTTCTACATTGGTGATAATTTCGTAAAACAGCTTAAAGAAAACAATGAACATTCACAGAATGTAATTGCTGCCTATAAGGAACTTTATGAAACAGCCAGCAAATATATTCTTGGCGTTGAAAAACCTTCTTTCGTTTATGAAAAAGAAAACGAACTTAATAAACCATCTGAGCCGCTCAGAGTTTACACTTTCTCTCCATTTGGTTACGAAGGTTCAATTGTTCAGGTTGAAACAGATTTAAGACGTGGTATTCCGGCTTATGATATTGTCGGTATTGCTGATAGTGCTGTAAAAGAAACCAGAGAACGAATCCGTGCAGCTTTTGCTAATAGCGGGCTTGAATTCCCTGCAGAACGTGTACTTCAGTCATTAAGTCCTGCTGATTTAAGAAAAGATTCTCCAATGGATCTTTCCATGGCACTCGGAATCTTAGGACAAACAAAACAGTATCCCGTAAATGAACCAGTTCTTGCTCTTGGTGAACTTGAACTTTCTGGAAGAATCCGTCCGGTCCGTGGTGCATTGGCCGCTGTAAACACAGCAAAGGCTGAAGGCATTACAAATATAGTATGTGACCCTACTACAGCAGAACTCATAAAAAATGTTGAAGGAATTAATATCCTTACTGCTGAAAGTCTCAAAGAAGCAAATGAAAAACTCATGAATCCAGAAAACTTCAAGAAAACTGAGCAAAAACTCTATAAAGCAGAAACAGTTCAGTTTAATGATGAATGGATGGATGAATACAAAGATGCCTGGGATAACACTCCAATGAAAGGACATTTTGAAACTGTACGTGCAATGGAAATTGCAATTGCAGGAAAACACAATATCCTTACAACAGGAGCTCCTGGATGTGGTAAAACATTACTTACACAGACTCTTTTCCAGGCTCTTACTCCAAAACTCACAGAAGAAGAAAGCAAACCAATAGCAAGAATCAATTCTCTTGCCGGCTTGGATTCTCCAAAACGTGACAATACTATTCCTCCTTTCCGTATTCCTCATCAGACAGCAACAATTGAAGGTATCTGTGGTGGCGGTCCAAACTGTAGACCAGGAGAAATTTCTCTTGCTCATAATGGAACACTTTTCTTAGATGAAGCTGCAGAATTCCGTTCATCTGTAATTCAGATGCTCAGAGTTCCTCTTGAAAGCCGCCAGATTACTTTAAGTCGTGCTGGCCGTTCTACAAGTTATCCTGCTGACTTCCAGCTCGTTATGGCAATGAACCCTTGCCCATGTGGAAACTATGGAACAAATGAAAGAATCTGTCTTTGTAGTGCAAAATCTATCGAAATGTACTGGAAAAAAATCAGTGATCCTCTTTTGGACAGAATTGAAATCAAAAACTTCTGTGAAAGAGATGAAAAGGACACTAGAAAACTTTCTTATGATGATATGAAAGCTGCAATTTCCAGAGCTTATGAAATTCAGAGAAAACGTGGTGTTTATAACAGTCACATGACTCCTGAACAAATTCAGATGTACTGTAAACTCGATAAAGAAAGTCAGGCTTACCTTGAAAAAGAAGAAGATAAACTTACACCTAGAGGTAAATCAAATCTTCTTAAACTTTCATTAACAATCGCAAATATGGATGGACGCGAAGAAATCCACCTCAACGACCTTAAAGAAGCTCGTGAACTTTCTGCTCCAGTATTCGAAAAACCAAAGCAGTTCATTTACAATCCAGAAGAAGCAATTACTGTTGAAGGAAAAACAGAACAAAACGAACCAAAACTCGATGATGCTAACATTTCTCAAGCCCAAATAAAAGACGCTGAAAATGAACGTAAACGTATTACAGAACCTGTTCTCAATGGTGAACGAACTGGAATGTATAAAGCATTTAAGGATTTTGAAGACAAAGGCGTTTTCGACATTCAGGGTACACAGGTAAAACTTGCAAAGAACGGGGGGCTCACTCCTACAGGCTGGAAACAGCTTCAGGCTGCAATGGAAATATACCGCTCAAAGAAGTTTGAAACCTTCCGCTACATAATGATTGACCGAAAAACAGGAGAAATCGCAGACCAGCTTGCAATCACAAGCCACATGCCAAACTTCTGTAATGTTTCAAAGCCAAACGATGAAACTTTGAAACAGGTAATCAGTCGCGCTGAAGAAAAAGACTATTTGATTGCTGTATGCCATAACCACCCAAGTGGAAACACTACTGAAAGCTCTTTTGACCGTGAACTTACAGATTCTCTTGACCGTTCACTCCGCCGCAACGATGGTTTGAACCGCTTTTTGGGACATATCATCCTTGACCATGACACATTCAACCTCGCTGTTCCTAGCGAATCAAAACCTGGTAATTGTCATTGGAAAAAGATGGAACCAATGCAGGTATCTGAAATTGACCGTTTCACAGCAGAACCAAAACCTGAATGGGCTGGTTCTTATGTAGGTGGTACTTCTGCATTAAAAGAAGTTGCTGTAAAAATCAATGATACAGATAACTGGAATGATGATTTTATCCCTGTTGTTTTCACAAACGCAGACAGAAACATCACCGGCGTTCAGTATTATTCAAAGAACTTCTTTGAAAATGAATCAGATAAAATCCGAAGTGAATTTCAATTCGCTGCCATGGAAGCTGGAGCTATTGGTGCATTCCCTATTATAACCGATGCATTTTGGAACAAGATTCCAGAAAAGGAAAGAAGTGATTATGAAGTTTTAATGAAAAACCATGTTATGAATGATGCCTTCACTGATGTAGCTTTCAACCATACTACTATGACAGAAAAATATGACATTGAACCAGGTAGAAACTACTACAGTTATTATCGCGATCAGTCAGACAGAAAAATTGATGTTATGGCATCATGGGAGCCTCTTGAAGTTAATCCACGTCTCTTCCCTCCAGAAGGAGTTGGTCAGATAAGCGATACAGATGGATTCCATGTCAAAACTCCATTAAAAAATGAACCTGAAAATAGTCCAGAGTATATTAACAACAAAAAGCGTAAACAGTCATTCGATATGGAACGCTGATAGTTTTTAGAACCTCTAGTGCAAAGGGATTTCTTATAAGAATGAACTTTGCACTAGTTTTTACACCAAGAGGAACACATAAATGGAAAAAAAGAAAATATCAGATATAAACACAGACAAATCAAAAACAGGAGTTCTTTACATAACTGAAAATGACAATATGTTTATTGCACCAGAAGGTATTTCTGATGATGAATACAAACGTATTTCTTTAGAAACAGACCGAAATGCTTTTAAAGAGAAACTGAAAGCAATTGAAGCTTCATTAAAAGAATCAGAAGCCGAAAAAGAACCTGAAAAAAAGATTAACAATATTGATAATGGGGAAAAATCTGAAATAATCAAACAAACTACCCCATTAACAACAGAAAAACCACTCTTTCTTAAAAAGAAAGACGGATTCAAAAACATTCTTGTTCTCGATACTGAAACTACAGGACTTTCTCCTTCAAAAGGAGACGAAATACTTCAGTTCTCTGCTATCGATGGAAATGGAAATACACTTCTTAATTCTTATATTCATCCAGAGCACAGAAAGAGATGGCCTAAAGCTCAAAAGAAAAATGGAATTTCCTATGAAACTGTTAAAGATGCACCACAGTTTTCAGAATTGAAAGATAAAATACAGTCATTAATTGATAATGCTGATTTAATCATTTCTTATAACGGCAAGTTTGACATGGATTTTCTCCAGACTTATGGAATCAAAGTAGATCCAGAAATTCCTCATATTGATATCAATAAAAAATTCAGAAACATTCCAAGGGAACAACCGTTAGATGGAACAAAATTAAGATATCAGCTTATTGATGCTGCAAAACATTTTGGTATTTCGTTCAATCCTCACAATTCATTAGAAGATGTACAGGCTACACTAAAAGTTGCAAAAAAAATATATGGTCAGAATCTTGAAAACTTAACAGAAGAAGAAATTACAAAAAACTCTCCTTCAAAAATGCCACCTAAAAAAATGGAAACTCCAGAATTTAGAGCTTCAATTTATAAAGCTGGATATCAAGCACTGAAAAACCAAAAACTTTTAGATGAAATCAGACAAAATCCGAAATTATCCAAGCTAAATGCAAAAATTTCAAAAGCATTTGAAAATCCTGATGATAAACGTGCAATGAATAGCCTGGCAGGTTCTCTTGGCCGCTATGTTATGGGAAAAGACCCAGCAATGGTAGAAAACTTCAGTAAAAAACAAAGAGAAACAAAAGTTGCGAACCAAATAAATAATGAGATGATGGATTCTGTAATTCCAGCTTTTTCAGTTATGACAAAAAATGGAATGAAACATTATAAGAACATGAAAATTGTTCAGTTCGATACTGAATCAAATCTTTATCTTCTTGATAACGGTAAGGATAAAATTAAAGTTTCTGTATCTACATTTCAGACTATTGCACATCCTGAAATTCTAGAAATCAAAAAGAATGAATTCGAAAATGCAGAAACTATAGAAGAAGGACCGGCCTTTATAGCAAATGTTACAAAAATCCCTGAATTTTCAATGATTACAACAAATGGTATTCAGACTTTTAAAGACCTAAAAGTTCAAAAATACAATGAAGCAGAAAATTCATATACACTTTCAAATGGTAATACCAGTATCACAGTTACTGGAGATACATTTAAGGAAATTACCAGTCCAGAACGTTTTAAAAAACAGTTTGATGAAAATACACCTGCCTATGAAAAACTCATTGAAAGTCAGTATGACGCTTATTTCAAACAATGGGATAATACTTCAAATAACTTTATTCATAACCTTTCTGTATATTGCAGAAAAGAAGCAAACTCACCTCTTGATGCTCTTACTATCAGTAAAGAAATCATAAGCCGTATGGATAAAGAAGAGAAAGAAAAAACTCGTCTTCTCCTTAAACAGATTGCTAAAAAAGATGAAACAATCAATCAAGTTCTTATAAGAACTTATTATGAAGCTGTACAAGGAGTTCCTCTAAACAAAAATACAATTCTTCAAAAAGAAAACAGTATTGCAAAACCTTTCAACGATACAATTTCTTCTCCAGGAGCTCTTGTAGACAACAATTCTAAACTAAGAATTGGAGACACCATATCAAACATGGCCTTTAATGTTCCAAAAGCATTCGGACATGGAAAAGATAGGTTGTTTGAAGATTTAACAGTAATCTCTGCAAGTAAAGATGGAAACAACATCATTCTCATGGATAAAAACCGTTCTTTCTATGAAATGCCAAGAGATTCAGTCCTTGAAGGATATAACAAACAACAGGAAAAGCTGCAGAAAGCAGAATTAAAACAAAAATATCACAACAGAATAGATATAGGATGGGAAAGATGACATTAATTATTAAAGATACAAAGGTTATTGATATAGACCAATTAAAACAATTATTTAAATCTGTAGGTTGGGAATCAGCTTCAGATCCAGTAAGACTATTTTTTGCTATTTATCGTTCTTCACATGTTCTTTCATGTTGGGACGGAGAAAAATTAGTTGGAATAATCAGAAGTATGGACGATGGATGTTGGTCAGCTAACATTGACTGTCTTGTAGTCCACAAAGACTATCAAAGAAAAGGAATTGGCTCAAAACTATTAGATGAATTACTAACCGATTTACGAACTGTCAAATACATCAATGTAGCTCCAGACAGTCGAAAACAAATTAATTTCTACAAAAAAGCAGGATTTTCATTAATAAAGGGATGCTATTTGCAGAAAAGAAATTGATAGTTACAGATTCATAATTATTTGGTATTTTAGAAATATGGAACAAAAACCTGGATGGACATACACTTTTATCGACTCACTCGGCCAATACATCGCCATAAACGATAAAACTGGCAATATGTACACCCAGGATAAAGTTTTCTATTCAAAAAAGGAACAGGAAATTCTTCGAAAAAG
>CALAUH010000275.1 GCA_937892225.1 uncultured Treponema sp. | reverse complement strand
GCGACGTCCTGTCGCTGTTTCCTAAAAAATGCTGCGCCACTGCTCGCGTTTTAGACCAACACACCTTTTGTAGAGGGGATTGTGCCGTTTCTTCTTGGGTCTATTTCTGTGGCTGAGCGGATGGCTCGGCTTACGGCTTTGAAGCTGCCTTCTATTTTGTGGTGATCGCTGCGTCCACGAATTACATCAATATGAAGATTACACTGTGCTGCATTTACAAAACCTTGCCAAAAATCTTCAAAACAATCGGTTTGGAAAGAGGACTGTTCGCCGTCGTTTCCTAAAGAAACTAAAGGATTTCCTGTAAGATTTGCGTTGCTTACAAGAAAAGAACGTCCACCAAAATCAACAGCGGCCTGAACTAGAGTTTCATCCATTGGATAGATAAAAAATCCTGAACGATATATTCCTGCACAGTTTCCCAATGCCTTTTTAAAACATTCGCCAAGAACTATTCCAGTATCTTCAATAGTATGATGCTGATCAACTTCTAAATCTCCTTTGATTGAACCTGTTAAATCAAAAAGACCATGTTTACAAAAAGATTTTAACATATGATCAAAAAAGCCAATTGGATTTTCTACTTCACACTTTCCTGTTCCATCAAGATTTAATGTAAGTTCTATTTGTGTTTCGCCTGTAATTCTTTTTACTGTTGCAGTTCTTTGCATATAATCTCCTAAAAAATACTCCATCGTAAAGGGGCGTTGCGGGGATGTGCCCCGCTTGAGAGGGTAGCGACAGACTTTAGGCTGGCGCGCAGGGGGAGTCTTCCCCCTCCCTTTATATTTCCTAGTATACTAAAAATAACAAAACTGTTATACTGTTTGTTATGGCTAAGACTATTGTTTTTGTAAATCAGAAAGGTGGAGTTGGAAAAACAACTTCTGCTATCAACATTGGTGCTTATATTGCACTTGCTGGAAAAAAGGTTCTTCTTGTAGATTTTGACTCTCAGGGAAATATGTCTAGTGGTGTTGGTGCTTCACGAGATAAACCAACTATTTACGAACTTATGGCAGAACAGTGTAAGCCTGAAGATGCAATTAAACATACTCCTGTAGAAAAACTTGATGCAATTAGCGCTTCTCTTGATTTGTCTGGTGCTGCAATTGAGCTTGTTGATCAGGAAGATCGTGAATATTATCTTAAGAATGCTCTTGCTCCTGTAAAAGATAAATATGATTATATTTTTATAGATTGTCCACCATCATTGGGCATTTTAACATTAAACGGACTTGCTGCAGCAGATTCTGTACTTGTTCCTATGCAGTGTGAATATTTTGCATTGGAAGGAATTACTTTACTTTTACAGACTGTTCAGAAAGTTCAGAAAGAAATTAATCCTGATTTAAAAATCGGTGGTATTTTCTTTACAATGTATGATTCAAGAACTCGTCTTGCACAGGACGTTGTTGTTCAGGTTAAATCGTACTTTAAAGAAGTTGTATTCAGTACAATTATTCCAAGAAATGTAAGACTTTCAGAAGCACCTTCTCATGGACTTCCAATTTGTAAGTATGATCCAGAATGTGTTGGTGCAAAAAGCTATGAAAAATTAGCAGAAGAGGTAATCCGTCGTGGCTAAAAATGGTTTAGGAAAAGGGCTGGGAGCTTTACTTTCAGAAAGTTCAATTGAACCTCCTGTAGATACTACAAAAAAAGTGACTCTTACAAAAAAGAAAGATGCAAATATTCCAGATGCAATAGATGTTGATGAAAACGGTTGTCTTTGGATAGATCCTTCTTTATTAAAACCTAATCCTAAACAACCACGTATAGAATTTAATCAGAAACAGCTTGATGAACTTTGCGACTCGATTAAAGAAAATGGTATTTTACAGCCAATAATTATTGAACATATTTCTGGTAATGAATTTTATATTATTGCCGGTGAACGTCGTACTCGTGCAGCTAAAATGGCTGGTCTTTCAAAAGTTCCTGTACAGCTTAGAAAATTTGATGAACAGAAAAAACTTGAAATTGCACTTATAGAAAATATTCAGAGAGCAGATTTAAATCCTATAGAAGAAGCTACAGCATATTATAATTTAGTTCAGATGGGAGATTTGACACAGGATGAAGTTGCAAAACGTGTTGGTAAAAATCGTTCAACTGTTGCAAATGCAATCCGTTTATTAAAATTGCCTTCTGATATTCAAAAAGCTCTTGTAAACGGTCAGATTTCTTCAGGTCATGCCAGAGCTCTTCTTATGGTAAAAAATGATTCAGATATGCATGTAATGTTCGGTAAAATTATGGGAAGCGGCATGTCTGTACGAGAAGCAGAAGCAATGGCTGATGTTTATAACAATGGTGGAAGAGCTGCTGCAAAGAAAAAAGAATCAAAAAAAACTAGAAAAGATCCAGATATTGCTTTATTTGAACAGGATTTAAGAAATCTTTTTGGTGTAAAAGATATTAATTTTAAAGGTGATATGGATAAAGGTTCTATCGAAATCGGATTTTCATCAAAAGCTGACTTCGATAGAATTTATGATATTCTCTTAGGAAATAAATAATTATTCAATATTTAAGAATGCCTTATAGCAGTTGTAGATTTGAATAATATCTTCTTTTGCTGTAATTTCCCATGGTGCGTGCATACTCAAAACTGCAACCCCTGCGTCTAAAACATTCATTCCGTATTTTGCTGCATGGTAGGCAATAGTTCCACCGCCACCTTGATCAACTTTTCCTAATTCGGCCATCTGATATTTTACTTTTGCATTATCCATAGCATTTCTTATTTTAGAAATAAATTCTGGATTTGCATCACTGGCTCCACTTTTACCGCGCGAACCTGTGTATTTTTGGAATGCAACTCCACCGTTTAAAACAGAAGCATTGTCTTTATCAAAAAGATTGGAATTAATCGGATCATATGCTGCGTTTACATCAGAAGAAAGCATGTTTGAAGATTCAAGACATCTTCTTACAGTTAAATCTGAATAATTTTTTTCTGTTCGTGCAACTATTTCTGCAATCATATTTTCAAAAAGATTAGAAGCCATACCTGTAGCACCGACACTTCCAATTTCTTCTTTATCTACACATAAACAGCAGGTTGTTTTTTTATCGGCTTTTGTATCGAGCATTGCCTGAACACTTGTATATGCACATGAGCGGTCATCCTGTCCATAAGCAAGAATTAATGAACGGTCAAATCCTAAATCTTTTGCTTTACCGGCAGGAACAATTTCAAGTTCTGCAGATTCAAAATCTTTTTCTTCTATATCGTATGTCTTTTTTAATAAATCTAAAATCACTTTTTTATTTTTGATTTTTTCATCTTTTGAAGAAGGAACGTTTGAACCAAAAATTAAATCTAAATCTTCACCTTTGATAAAATCAGAAGCTTTATCTTTAAGCTGTTCCTGTGCAAGATGTGGAAGAATGTCAGAAATGCAGAAGACAGGATCATCATCTTTTTCGCCAATGACAATTTGTACTTTTGTACCGTCTTTTTTGCAGACAATTCCGTGTATTGCAAGAGGAATTGTTGTCCACTGATATTTCTTAATTCCACCGTAGTAATGTGTATTCAAATATGTGATATTATCTTTTTCATAAAGAGGATTTTGTTTTGCATCAAGACGAGGTGAATCTATGTGTGCACCAAGAATGTTTATTCCGTTTTCAATTTTATCGCTTCCAATTTCGAATAATGCAATAGCTTTATTCATTTTTGTTATATAAACTTTATCACCTTTTTTTAGTGATGAAAAAGTTTTTATATCTTTGTAGCCTTTTTTTTCTGCGAGTGTAATGATTTGTTCAACACATTCTCTTTCTGTTTTTCCATTGTCTAAAAAGTTTTTGTAGTTTTTAATAAGTTCTTCGTTCAAAATATTACTCCATAATTTTTATTTTATAAATTTAAGTCTTTTGTTTTATTGCGTCAACTGAAAAATTATTTCCAGTCTGCCCAGTTTGAATTTTTAAATGTTGTGATTGTATTCTTTTTTGCAGGAATATTTTTTATAAAAAAATCTAAATCAGTTGAATATTGTGAATCCAGATATTCTGCCGGATAATTTAATGTTACTTTTTCACCGATGCCTGTATCTAAAGTTCTGGAAAGTGCTCCGTTGAATTTTATAAGACTTTCTGTAAGTAGAATGAATTTTTCTTTGTGCTGTTCTTTTAATAATTTTGATATAAAATCAATCTGATATTTTTCAATTTCTTTATGACTGGAACAGTCGATTTTTATTCCTGTTTCTGTTTTGTAATCATAAAATTTTTCGAAAAATACAGACGGTTTTATTTTTAAAAGACGGCAGATTGTATTAAACCATGGTACAGCTCTTCCGTCGTTGTAAAAATCAGAACATGCTGATGCAATATTGCTGCAAAGTTGAATTTCCTGTTTTGAAATAAAGTTTGTATTTATAATGTGATAAGGAGGAGTGCTCTGGCAGTTCAATGATAATTCTTCTTTTTTATCAAAGAGGTCTGTCCCCGGTAACACTGACAAACAGAAAATTTCAAGATTATTCGGATATAGAGAAATTGCAAAATCAATTCCGTTTTTGAAACTTGCAAAAGATTCTCCAGGAAGCCCGTAGATTAAATCAAATCCAAAAATTACGCCTGTTTTATTTAAGATTCCGATGTTTTTAATAAATTTGTTTTTATCAAAAGGTCTGTTTACAAGTTGCAATACTTTTTCATTTGAACTTTGTAATCCTATTTGAATTGAACAGGTAATTTCTGAAAAAAGTTTTGCCATTTGTGCATCGATTAATTCAGCTTTTCCTTCAAAATAATAAAAAGTTTCTGGTGTATATTTTTTGATTAATTTTAATATTTGAATTGCACGTTCTTTGTTTGCATTATAAGTCGGATCTAAAACGAAAACCTGTGGGACTTTTTCTTTTGCAAACAGTTTTAATTCTTCTTCAATTCGTTGTATTGAAAAATTTCTGATTGTTTTGTTACCTTTTGATTCATAGCAGTATGAGCATTTGTAAGGACAGCCTCGCGAGATTTCCCATAAAACTCCGCCATATTTTTTTATATCAATAGTTTTGTTTAAATAAGGGGATTGTAATTTTTCTAAAGAAATTGAATCAGAAAAATTAGATTTATTTTTTATTAATTCATTAATTTCTTTTACATCTTTATCTGGATTTTTAAGAATTGTATTTATTAAAAAAGGAACTTTTTCTTCACCTTCGCCAGTTATTAAAAAATCGAAGGAAGTTATGGAATCTTTTGATGCTGTTATTTCAGGTCCACCTGCTATACAGATGATTTTTTCTTTCTGTAAAATTTCTGAAACTTTTTCCAGGATGATTCTATTCCATACAAAAACACTGAAACAGACTATTTTTAATGAATTATTTTCTGTTCGGCTTAATTCTTCTAAAATTTTTTGTGATATTATATTTTCTGTAATTTTATCTTCAAGATTAAACGAAAGCAAAGAAACGTTACAATCATCTTTTGTTAATGGATTTGATTTGATTGCATCTGCTATGCATGCTGCTCCAAGAGGAATTGCCTGTGGTGAATTTTCAACTAGAACTGTAGTACAGATAATATTTGCTTTCATAAATACATTATAGAACAATAAAAAAAAATTGTCACACAGAAACAATTTTTTGACATATACAAAATACAGTAGTATTCTTATAAATAGGGGCAATATAGATGAAAATAAAGAATTATTTTTTAGGTGGAATGCTTGCTGTTATAGGTCTTTTGATGGTAATTATTCCAGAAACTTGTATTAAAACTGTTGTTATTCTTGTTGGTGCTGCAACTGCTGTAAATGGTGTTTATACTTTTTTGAAATTTTACAAGAACAGTGAAGATAAACTTTATAAAAGAACAGTATTAGTTAAATTTCTTACAAGCCTGATTGTCGGAATAATTGCTGTATTCTTCCCATTGTTATTAATGAATACAGTTAAAACAATCTGGACAATAATTACTTATGTACTGGCAATTTTCTTTGTTTTATATGCTGTTTCAGGATTTTTCTCTTCTTCTTTAATTAAAGATTTATCTGCAGAAGATAAGAAACGTATTACACAGGAAAGTTTTATTTATCTTCTGATTGCAATTGTATTATTCATAATTCCTGCAGGTTCTATTATGCAGACTTTATTTAGAATCGTCGGAGTTTTAGGATTAATATTTGGTTTTGTAATTATTATAAGAGAAATTATTGTTTCTAAAAACCAGACTGAAGTTGCTGTTGAAGAAACAGAAACTGATAAAGAATAACTTATTGATAATAATTTTTTTATCTATTATTATAAACGTACATTTTTAATTTGAGGTAATTTTATGGCACATTGTGTAGTTCCAGAAGCAGAAGAAATTTTGGATAAAGAATATCCTGTATTGGATAAGGGTTTTGTTCGTTTGGTAGATTATTTTGGTGGAGATCAGCGTATTGTTCAATCTGCCCGTGTTTCTTATGGAGAAGGAACAAAATCAGTAAGTCAGGATGGTGCCTTAATAGATTATCTTTTACGTCATCAGCATACATCACCTTTTGAACAGGTTGTAATGACTTTCCATGTAAAAATGCCTATTTTTGTAGCACGTCAGTGGGTTCGTCATCGTACAGGTCGTATGAATGAAGTTTCTGGACGTTATTCAATTATGAAAGATGAATTTTATGTTCCTGAACAGGATAAGGTTGCTCCACAATCAACTGATAATAAACAGGGACGTGCATCTGAAGCTTTTGATAAAGATACTGCAAATAAAATTATTACTAAACTTGAAGATGGACAGAAAGCTGCATACGAAAGTTATAATGAATTAATTGATTCTGGACTTGCAAGAGAAATTGCCAGAATTAATTTACCACTTTCTTTATATACAGAATTCTACTGGGAAATGGATTTACACAATCTTTTCCATTTCTTAAAACTTCGTTTAGACAGTCATGCTCAGTATGAAATTCGTGTTTATGCAGAAGCAATTCTTGAAATCTGTAAGAAAGTTGCACCAATGGCTACACAGAGTTTTATTAATCATATGAATGAAGGTGTAACATTCAGTGGTGAAGAGATGGATGCTTTAAGAAAAGTTTTGGACGGTCAGCCTAATCCTCTGGAAGGAAAAAAACTTGACCGCTTTAACGAAAAGATTAAGAATGGTATTCAGCTTTAGTTACCAATAAAAATATAATCTGTAAAATACAAATCAATTATTTGTCCAAGAGTCAGCTGATTATTTATTTGAGATTTTAGTTCAGATTTTATCTGTTCTTCTCCTTTAGATATCAGCTGTTTTTCTGTATGGTTAGAAAAGTATGATGTAAAAATACTTTCTATCAAACGGTTTTTTCTGGAAAGTTCTTCAAAAAATGATGTATCTTCCTGTGGATATGTAAACCATGGTGTTACTACAAGAATTGAACCTGCTTCTTCTTCCTTTTCTGATGTAGTCAATATTCTTAATGTTCCAATTCCTGAAAAGGCAGACATTTCCTGACCAGCTTTTTTACTCAAACTTCTTATTTCAAGTGGAGAAGGGTCTTGAGTTCTTAGATATTTTCCAGGACGTGCTTTTTTTGTTGCAAGACCTATTACTGTTCCTAAAATAATTATGAGTAAAATTGATGTAATTATATAAATTAAAATTCTTTGAAATTTAGTAAATTTTTCCTGGAATTTTTGCCAGAGTTCATAAAAAATCATTGTGTCCATTTTCTAGTTCCTGTTTTATTTTGAAATTGCATAGGGAGAAATTAGTGCTAATAATCTTCCGGTAGTTCTTGCCTGAATATGAACTCCATCATCCAGCCATTCTTCTGATTGAATACAACCGGCTTTTCTAAGTTCATTTATAAGTACATTTTGACTTATCGGAATAATAAAATCACCTATATCACCATATACCATTTCGTAAATTTTGTCTTTAAGTTCAACAAAACCAGTCTGTTCTTTTGCACTAATACAAAGAGCATCTGGAAAAGTTGTACGTAATTTCTGGAAGAATTCTCTGTTTTCTTCTGCTTTATCACATTTATTAAGAAGAATAAGTCTTGGTGATTTTGTTGCACCAATATCTTCTAATGTTTCTGTAACTGTTTTGTAATGGAATAATGCATTTGTATCAGAAGCATCTAAAACAATAAGCAGAAGATCTGAAAGTGCAGTTTCTTCCAATGTAGATTTAAAAGCGTCTATAAGATGATGAGGAAGATTACTTATAAAACCAACTGTATCTGTTATAGAAATGCCAGGACTGTCGTTTAGCGAAAGTTTTTTTGTAAGCGGATCTAGTGTTGCAAATAATTTGTTTTCTACAAAAGATTCACTTCCTGTTAAGGCATTTATTAAACTTGATTTACCTGCGTTTGTGTATCCTACTAAAGCACAGGATGGAAGTTTTCCTCTTAGTTTACGCTGTGTCTGTCGGTTTAATTCTATTTCTGCCAGTTCTTTTTTTATCTGAATAATTCTTTCGCTGATAATACGTCTGTTTAATTCAAGTTTTGTTTCACCTGAACCTTTTGCACCGAATGCTCCACCTCTAGTTCTTTCATAATCATTTTTCATATGCGAAAGACGTGGAAGTGAATAGGTAAGTCTTGCAAGTTCAACCTGTAAAACCGCTTCTTTTGTCTGTGCTCTTTGTGCAAAAATTTTAATAATAACTTCCTGCCGGTCAAAACACGAAAGTGATGTTAATTCTTCCCAGTTTCTTTGTTTTCTTGGTTCAAGATTAAAATCAAAAATGATACAGTCAGCTTCTATTTTATGTGCTAAATCACAGATTTCTTGTGCTTTACCAGTGCCCATTCCGTAAGCCGGATGTATTTCTAATTTATTTAAAGTCAATCGTTGTATTATGTCTAAACCTAGTGTTTGAACGAGACCTTTTAATTCTAATAAATCGTTTCCTGGTTCTCCTATTAAAAGAGCACGTGGAATTCTGTTATTTTCTTCTTCTATATCAATAATCATTCTACTTTAAATATAACTTAATAAAACTTAAATCGCAATAAAAAGAATATTAATTTTTTTATTTTTTTGCCGATAATAAAAAAAGGGTAGAAGGATAAAAAAAATATGTCTTCAGCACAGAAAGTAGCACTTAGTTTTCTAATTACTCTTATACTTTTTGCAGGATTTGTCTTTTTTGGTCAGACAGGTTTAATGACCAAAATTGAAACAAATTTTTATGCATCTGCAAAAGTTTCTGAAAAAGAAAATGAAATAGAAAAGATTTCAAATGCTACAGATTTATACATTACTAATATTCTCAATAAAGTTGCTTTTAATGAAGATGCATATTTAAAAAATGATGCCGTACGCACTTTTACTATTCAAAATCCTTCAGAAAAAGATGAAGCAGAAAGAAGAAAATATACATTAAAGCTTTTAGATGAATTACCGGATTTGGACGGTATGCGTTTAATTGAAGATAACGGTAGAAATGTTCATTACAGTACTTATGAAGAAGATATATTAAAAGTTGATGGAACATTTAAAACTTATAAGAATTATACAGATATAATTTCTGCATATAATGAAATTTCTGCTGATAAAATATTGATTAATGCACAGAAAGATAAATTTAAAATCTTTTTGGATAAGCAGAGAAACAGATTAATTTTTAGTTTTCCATATTATATTACAGACAGTGTAACACGCGGTAGTTTTGTTTTATATTTTAATTTTTATAATATTACTCAGAGTTTAATAAATCAGGGCGTACTTGCCATAGGCGAAAGTTTTAATATTGTTAGTGATGAAAATTTAAGCGGAGGTTTTGTTGCCGGTTTACCAAGAGATTCACAGAATGAATTTATACAGCCTGTTTTGGAAAAATGGAAAACTGGTTCGACAAATGACCGAATTTTACAATCACAAGATAATGCATATTATTTATTATTAACAAATCCTTTTACCAAATATATAAAAATTTCTGCAGTTTACAAAAGCTCTATTTTTGAACTTTCAAAAGAATTTATTTATTTAATTTATACTTGTGTATTTATTACAATTTTATTAATTTGTCTTCTTCTTCAATAATAGTTGCCTCTCCAATATAGTGTTTTTGATATCCCTCTCTAAGTTTATTTAAAGCTTTAGAATTTGCATCTATTCCTTCCCATGTAAAGTTTATCTTGTTTCTATAGCTACTAGAATATGTAAATAATCTATATACAAGAGGATCAT
>CALAUH010000274.1 GCA_937892225.1 uncultured Treponema sp. | reverse complement strand
ATTTGATTCTTTTATTTTAATCATAATATATAGTGTTTTAAATCCTATAGGAATTATAATAGGAATAATTATACATCAAATAATAAAAAATATTTAGTAAAAATGCTTTTATTTACATATTTTCTTTTCTTTAATGTTGCAATAGTAGAAGCATATGTTGAAGGTCTACCAATCCCTACTTCTTCCATTAACTGAACAACTTTTGCTTCACTATAGAGATATTCCTGGTCACAATGAATACAATGAACTTTTGCATCCATCTTTAAATGTGAGAATATATTCATTCCTTTTTGGAGTTCAGATTCTTTTGTTTGTCCATACATGATAGTTGGTGTAAGAACTTTGTAATCAAGATAGGTACCTTTGCAATCAGGATAATTCTTGCAAACTACCATTGTCAGTCCTTTGTCGTTATCTCTGATTACTTTTGATTGATTAAACCTAAAAGCTTTTCTACAGTGTAAACAATAAACATCAGAATCTTTTCTTAAGGTTCCTTCAGGATTATGTGTATCATCAAATTTGTTTAATTCTGTAGATTTGAATTTACCAGAAAGAATAGTAACCTTATCAACTGGCAATTCAACAATTTCTTTAGAATCACCTAATTGATAGTATTGTTTAGCATATTCAAGAACAGCATCTAGGCCATATTGAGCAACTCCAGTGAATGCAAGTGTTTCTTCCCAATCTTGAACATCAGAACTGTTTTTGAAGCGACGAAGAAGTAATTCAGCAAGTTCCAGTTCAACATCGGAAGCATGAATTAATTCATCCCACTTTTTAAATCCTACCATTTTGGCAATCAGGTGCTGGGCCCGTGCCAGGATAATTTCCTGTTCGTCTTTATCACTGAACTCGTAATAAAAGAACAAATCACCTACATCGTAGAATTTCCAATCATAGTGATAAGTTATAAATCCATCACTATCCACTGTTTTGGTTTGTGTTTGCCAATCCTTTAAAAGGTTTTTGGCCTGTTTCTTGAAGAACTCAAGATTTTGCATAATTATCTCCTTGAGCATTCGTTTTATTGTATTTGCTTGTTTTGTCAGTACCTTTAAGCAACAATAAACCTGATGCTCGTAGGTAATTAATTATGGTTAGATATGGTATGATGAAAATCTTCGCACTGACTGCTAGCTCTACCAAAGGAACTAATTATAAAATAATACAGTTTAAATTAATTCGTCAAGATAAATTATTGAATGTTAATTATTGATATTCAATTAATCTAAGATAGGATAGGAAGGAATACAGGAGCCCATTCCTAAAACTTTGAAGAATTTGTTTCTGCAAAGTAACAGGGAATTGGCCGTAGGCCAAGGGGCGTAGCCCATTTTTAAGATGCACCAAAAGTGTGCACAAAGAGCGAAAAAAAATTAAAAAAACGTTTGTATTATCTTCTTATATAGTACTATGTAGTTATATATTGTAACACACAGAAGATGATAAAGTCGTTTTCGACTCCCTTCATCCGCTCTGTAGCTTCCTTTTCTAAGGAAGCTTTTTTATTTAACCAAGGTTTGAAGGAAATTGTAAAAAAAAAGACTGCTGTTATAACAGCAGTCTTTTGTAATTGGTTATATTAAATTATGGTTGTAAGATGTAGTAAGTTTCGCCTGGTGTTGGAGAACCTGTAAAATCTCCGCCTGTTCCAGAAAACATACCATAATAGCAATCATCATAATTATTAGAATTTAAAGGGGCAGTCCATTCATAATATGTTTCACCAGGTTTTGTTTTATCCATTTTTATATATTTATATTATTATATGTTTTATCATATTATTAAGATAAATTAAATTTAAAAATGTCCTATTGAAAGTTTTTTTATATCAGATTAATATGATTTTAATAAAACGTTTAACTAAATGCCGGAAAAAAGAATGAGACTATTTAAAAGAGATTCACTGTTTTATAAAAAAGGTTTCAGTTTTGCTTTACCAATTGCTTTACAGAGTTTAATTACAATTGGTGTAAATATGCTTGATACAATCATGGTTGGTAATCTTGGAGAAGATGCTTTATCTGCTACGTCTCTTGCAAATTCATTTATCAGTATTTATCAGATTTTTTGTATGGGACTAGGGATGGGAGCGTCTGTTTTAGTTTCAAGATACTGGGGAATGAAAAACTCGGAAACTGAAAATAAAGATGCAGCGGCAAAATCTTTAAAACAGACTTTATGTTTAATGCTTAGATTAACTGTAATTTTAGCGACTTTATTTGCTCTAGCCACTTTGATTATGCCTGGAACTTTGATGAAAATGTATACAAAAGAAGACAATATCATCTTATTAGGCAGCGAATATTTCAGATGGTCTATAATCACATATTTTTTTCTTGGAACTTCTTTAACTACGACTATTGTTTTAAGAAGTGTCGGTCAGACTTTATATCCGCTGTTTGTTTCGATCGGTGCATTTTTTGTTAATTTTTTAGCTAATTATATTTTTATCTTTGGTAAATTTGGTGCTCCAAGAATGGAAGTTGCAGGTGCTGCTTTGGGAACTTTGATTGCCCGTATTTTTGAAGCAGTCATGATTTTAGGTTATCTGTTTTTTAAAGATAAAAAGATTAATTTTAAGTTTAAAGATATTTTTATGAAAACAGGATCTTTATTAAGAGAATATATCCGTATTTCTATTCCTGTTTTAATTAGTGATGGTATTCTTGCTATTGGTAATAATTCTGTTGCAATGGTAATCGGTCATTTAGGTTCTGCTTTTGTTGCTGCTAATGCAATTACTTCTGTTACTCAGCAGTTAAGTACTGTTGTTATTCAAGGTGTAAGTCAATCAGGTGCAATTATTACCGGTCAGACATTAGGTAAGGGTGATAAACAAAAAACTGTTGAACAAGGCTGGCTTTTCTTAGGATTAGGTCTTGCTTTAGGTTTGATTTCTGCTATTTTCATAACTGCATTTAGTAATCCGATTATTTCATATTATAAAAATGTCAGTGAAGAAACTGTAAAAATTGCACAACAGTTAATGCTTGCTATAAGTTTAATCATTATTTTCCAGGCTACTAATTCTATTATGACGAAGGGTGTTCTTCGCGGTGGCGGTGATACAAAAATGCTTATGCTTACAGATAATGTTTTCTTATGGGTTATTTCTATTCCTCTGGGCATTTTAGCAGGATTTGTATTTAAATTACCGGCTTTCTGGATTTATATTTGTTTAAAATCAGATCAGATTATAAAAACTATCTGGTGTATCTTCAGATTAAAAAGCGGTAAGTGGATTAAGAAAATTTCTACTGGAAAAAATTAAAAAAAAATTCTACATTTTATTATTCTCGTGATATAATTAAAGTACTTTTTCATAAAGGAGGATATAATGGAAAAGTTCTTTAAACTAAAAGAACGTAATACTACTTTAACAAAAGAAATTGTTGGTGGTATTACAACATTTCTTGCTATGGCTTATATTTTAGCTGTAAATCCAAGTATTCTTTCTGAATCTGGCATGGGTTGGGGCGCTGTTTTTACAGCTACAGCAATATCAGCAGCAATCGGTACTATCATAATGGCATTTGTTGCCAATTTACCTGTAGCTTTGGCTCCTGGACTTGGTCTTAACGCATTCTTTACATACACTGTAGTTTTAGGAATGGGTTGTTCATGGCAGTTGGCACTTACAGCTGTATTTATTGAAGGTATTTTATTTGTTCTTCTTTCACTTTGTGGTGTTCGAGAAGCTATTATTAATTCAATTCCTTCTGGATTAAAAAAAGCTGTTGCTGTAGGTATTGGTTTATTTATTACAATCATCGGACTTGTAAATGCAGGTATTTGTACAACAGATACTGGAACTACAATTGGATTTGTTAATTTTAATATGGAACATAAAGCAGCATTAGTTGCAATTATTGGTCTTATTATTACAATTGTTCTTTATATTTTAAAAGTTCCTGGTGCTATTCTTATTGGTATTGCTTTAACAACAATCATCGGTATTCCATTTGGTGTTACAAACATTCCAGAAAATTTCAAACCATTCTCAACACCTTCTAAACCAAATCTTTTCGCATTTGATTTCAAGGGAATCTGTTGTACGGCGGCTGGAAAATTCTCTTTTGCTGTATTAGGTCAATTCTTTGTAATTTTTATTACATTCTTATTCACAGATTTATTTGATACAATCGGAACACTTCTTGGTGTTGCAGAACAGGGTAATTTAAAAGATTCTAATGGTCAGGTACTCAATGTTAAAGGTGCTTTACTTTCAGATTCTATCGCAACTGTAGCAGGTGCCTGTCTTGGAACTTCAACTGTTACATCATTTGTTGAATCTTCTTCAGGTGTTGCAGCAGGAGCCAGAACTGGTTTAGCATCTTTGGTAACTGGTGTATTATTCCTTTTATCATTATTCTTGTGGCCTTTATTCAGTTTAATTCCATCTGCAGCAACAGCTCCAGCATTAATCTTTGTTGGATTCTTGATGATGCAGTCAGTTGTTGATATCAACTTTAAAGATCCTACAGAAGGTATTCCAGCATTTATTACAATTATGACAATGCCATTTGCATATTCTATTTCTAAAGGTATTATGTTTGGTATTATTTCTTATGTAATCTGTAAAGTTGCTGGAAAAAAAGCAAAAGAAATTCCAGTTGTTACATGGATTTTAGCTGCTATCTTCGTATTGGATATTATTTTTGAAGCTTGTAAATAAGTTTTAAAATAAATCTTTATAAGACGCATTGGTAATTTATATCAATGCGTCTTTTTTTTTATTTAACTAATATTATTGATAAGAATAAATAAAAAATTTATAATTAAAAAAATATTTATTAAAAGGATAAAAAAAATGAACAAAATTAAAAAATTATTTTTTATCGGTATGTTTTTTATAACAACCAGTTCAGTTTTTTCACAGG
>CALAUH010000273.1 GCA_937892225.1 uncultured Treponema sp. | reverse complement strand
TCAAGAAAAAAGTAATTAAAGGCAAATCTTCTTTCAGAAAAATTTATATGATTGAAAAAGACAAAGAAAAGCAAGAAAATGAACAAAATCAAAATAACCCAAATGCTGTTCAGCCAAATAATGAAGAAATTATTTATAATAAAGAAATTGATTATAATAATTATGATGATTATTATAGAAATATAGGTGAAGATAGAATGCCAGCAGGTTCTAATTTTGATATAATAAGACCTTCAATTGGTGTAACAATCCAAGAAAATAATCAAATTAAATCAGGTGGAAAATTTTATAATCCTATAACAGATCAAACCGAAGAAAAAAATATAAATTTATTAAAAAAAAAATCAATTGCAATATATAAAGATAAAATTACGAGAAATTCCATAAAAAATCTTTTTAATAAGGGAAAAGGAATGAAAACATTTTATAATAATAATAACTCGTCCTTAAAGGAATATTATGATTTGGAAAATAATCAAATAAATAATTTTCCTTAACTTCATTCATATCAAAACTTTTAATAATATCCTCTTTAACTTCTAATAATATAAAAAGTGAATACACCCAATATAAAGTTATAATAGAATCATCTATCTCCCATGTTTCAACTAACAGTGGCTGTAATTCAATAAAATCGTTTTTTATTTCATTTAATTCGTAACCAGCAGAATATTTTGCTATTAATAAATGCAAATATGATTGCCTTAAATTCCATTTTACTGAAGATAATCTTTCTGGTTTTACTTCATTTTTAGAGAGTTTTTCTTTATAGAAATTAATATCATCGTATAATTCTCCTATATATTTCTCAAAATATTCTTGATTTTTTATTCTATCACGTACCATAGTAATTCCTTATTTTAATATTTTTATTAATTTATCCACTTTGTACTCATTTGTTGTGTTACCCCATCAGCCAAAGTCGAAAGACTTCCACTCCCATACTTCGCCAAAGTTACCTTTTTCATCTACACGCAGCTGGTCAAGTTCACCTTTCATGCCTTTTTTGCGGCGTAGGCCTGTTGTACCGTCTGGGCGTTTAAATTTTTCGTAGCCTTCAATAGAATCTATGTCGCTAATGTTTTTGCCTGTTGCCTGTTTTGCATTATTTAATTTTTTCTTTCCTTCTACAGACTTTGCCTTGCTTGTTTTTTTCTGCTCCTGTAAAGATTTTGTTTTTAGGTCATCTCCTATTTTTATTTTCTTTACGGCTTTTCCGCCCAGCATCATCAGTAAATCCATCAATAAGTTTGGACCTACATATTTAAATGCTTTTGTAAATAGTGCCGATGCCTGTTCCAGTGCCCTTTTAGATTTGGCATCTTTTACCTGTAATGCTGCATCTGTAAATAGATATAACCCCGCCAGTACATCCTTGACCGTATTTAACCCGCCCCATGCCTGCATCGCTAGCCCTATTAATGGTGTTAGCCATCCTATTGGCGACATAGTTACTGCTATTAGAACTCCTGAAAATGTTATTATCATCAATACCATCTGTGGCAATGTCTTTAACACTTCATTTACTGTTGTTCCTGCTACCTGTGCCCAATCTACATTTTTTAATGCTTCTAATAGTTTCTGGCCCCAATCCCATTGGGCATATAAATCATCAGATGTTTCTTATATTTTATTTTCCTATTGGAATTGTATTAAGTTCTTCACCTTCTGCAAATATTCGAAATAAATCAACAATATCTTTTGCTACATAACAGGCTTCTTCTATTTTTTTTGATTTTTGACAAATCATATATATAGCATCAGAACCATTTCCAATTTGATTTGTAAAATCAATAAAGAACAAATCCCATATAGTATCAGTAGAATCCATAAATAAAGACTTTTCATTATATGAAAATATAATCATATTTTTTAAGGATTTAATAGATTTTTTACCATAATTAAATAATTCCAGTTGTGTTGCATTAATAGGTGCAAATTTAATATTTGAAGTACAATATGAAACATATCCTATTTTTAAAAGGATATAAAATAATTCATATGGAAATATTTGTTTATTTTTTAATTCTAATTTTTTTAAGCAATCAAAATGTATCATTCTATATTTTGAAATTCCTATTCTAGAACCATTAACTTTTAATTTTGAAATATATTCATTTATTTGTTTTATTGCAGTTTCTGTCTTTTCTATTGAACCTTTTATATAAACTTTCTCCTTTAAATGATCAATATATTTATCATTGATATTTGAAATCTGAACTTTCTTCATAAACGGAAATTTTTCAAAAACATCTTTTTTATTAACACAGTTTTCAAAAAACTCAAAGAAATCTTTACCAACTAGTTCAAAAAATTCATTGCCATTACCAAGCGATGTTCTATTTACCTTCCAAACGGCTTCTGTCCCAAATCCTAATAAATTTTTAGGATCAGAAAAATAACTAGATTCTCCTTGATCTTGACCAATTACAAGATAATTATTTAATTCTTTCCATGAAGAATACCCTTTATTTTCTCCTATATCATTAAATTCATATATGGACTCTTCATCATAACAACAAAAATAATTTTTTTCTCCAGATAAAATCCAAATACAAGCTGACTGTATAAAATCTTTATATAAAACAGGAAATTTTACTCCAAGTTTTTCTTCAATTTTATTCATGGCGTTAAAAAATAAAAGCATTGATTTTTCCCCGTTCTGGGAAATAAAATTCTCTTTTTCTTTTTTTGTTTTATCATCTCGATTATAATAAATTTTTGCAATTTTTTTATATTTTTCTACACTAGTCATATTAATACTCCTTTAATTAAAAAAATCATATTGAAAAATATCTGATAATTCTGTTTTCGAATATTTTTTACTATTTAGCATTTCTAAGTATATTTTTTTGTAAAAATTATCTATCTTTGTCAAATAATCATCTCTAACATAAGAAGGAATTTGTAAAACATCGCAATCATCAATAAAATTAATCCTTTCTTGATAATAAGAAATATTTTTATCTCTAACAGCTTGTAAACTTGTTAATTTTTCATGCGGAGTGCCCTTACATGAATCACGTAATAAAATAACAGGTGATTCTTTAAAATTATAAAATTCTCCAAGATTTTTTTTAGCCCATTCCGACTGTATACCATGATGGCCCTACATAAATGATTTATTTCCAACTGTGGACGTTGTACCGGCTGCATCTGCATAACGATTTAAAATTGTAAATTCAGAAATTTCTTTTCCATTCTCTCCTTTGTATTTCCATACATCATCAAACCAGATTTCTCGTTTACCATCAGGTGAAAGCCATTTTTCTTTTGCTTCATGCCACTTAAAATTATTTCTATTTTCAATTATATCAACTGCATTTTCTGAATATTTTCTTGAAGATGGCTGTCGATTATATTTTGGCTTTTGAAAAAAGCTTCTCTCTTCCGTTACATTATGTATGTTACCTTTTTCATCTACACGCAGCTGGTCAAGTTCACCTTTCTTGGGCGCATTTTACAAGGCAAATATAGGCTTTTTGCGCAGGATTTTTTGATTTTATTTTTTAATCACAATAATGGACTAAATCATATGGATAATATTTGCAATCTTTTAATTCGGAATCATCAAGTCCAAGTATTTTTACGGCAGCTCCTATATCCCAAGCCCAGTAACCTTGATAGCAGTTATTTTCTAAATTATGTGTATCATACCAATATGCATCGCGATGGAATTTATACCATTCTTTTTTTAAGCTTTCTTTAACAATATTTATATCTTTTGAATTAAATATTTTTTCCATGTAAACGGCTTTTGTTTTTCCTGCATCTTTATATAAGTCTTCATTGAACAGATATCTGTATAATTCATTTAATATATACTTTTCTCTTGATTCCCATTTTTCAACCAAGGGTTTTAAATATTCAGAAAACTCATTTAGTCTGCTTTTATATAATATCGAAACTGATAATATATCCACTATTTCAAACCAACCGTCCCCATCTTCAGGTTTATATTTTAAAGATGAATACTTCAACCAATTATAAAAATATTCATAGCATTTATTTAAATCTGTTCCTACTGAATAATTTAAATAAAATAAAGTTCTATAGGTAATTTCATCTTCCTTTGCTTTTTTTAAATAATCTTCTCTAATTGTTGGTATTTCATCAACCATTTCCAATAAACCTTCAGGAACATTATCCATATAAAATTCTTCGTCATGAATTAATTCTAAAAATCTTTCTTCAGATCCAATCTTATCTCTCATTATAAGCTCCTTAAATTTTTAACAATTACATCGCCATTTTTAGTAACATTTGCTAATTGTATTCCGACTTTTTCTGGATAATATTCTAACAGAGTTTTTATTTGTTTTGAGATATTTTTATCTACAGTTTTATCTAATCTGTTTAAAATC
>CALAUH010000272.1 GCA_937892225.1 uncultured Treponema sp. | reverse complement strand
ACAAAAAACAGCGAGATGTGATTTCCGTTGCTGCGGGTTGCAATAATTCCTGCAAGTTTTGAAGTTGAATAAAAAGCACCATAGCAGACAATTTCATTCAAAAATTTTTGATCATTCATAAGGTTATGGAAAGTCTGAACTCCTTCTTGAGAATATTCAGGCGCTTCAAATTCATCAAAAACACGGAGGATAAGTTCTACCGCTTCTGGCAATTCTGATTTTTCAAGTTTGCGGAAGGTAAAATTCATTTTTTTTCTTAAAACGCGGGTTTCTTCGCCCCAGACTGTCTGGCAATTTGTGAAAAACTCGTAACCGTATTTTTCGTAAAGGCCAACGTGGTCGGTGGAAATGTAAGTGTATTCTGCATTAAACTCGCTGATTGCAAATTTTTCTGCGTGATAAATCAATTTTTCTGCATAGCTGTTTCCGCGGTATTCTGGATAAGTAAAAACGCAGCTTATCCACGGAGTCCAGTTTTCGCGGACGTTTTGAAAAATGTCCACTTCATCATTACGGGCAAGCGCAACAAATGAAACTAAACGCGGACACATTTTTGTCTGATTATTTACCGAAAGTTGGGTAGAATTTGCTTCATCTAAAAGAAGAAAAAATCTTCCTGGTCCCAAAAGCGCATGAAATCCGCCTTCAGTTGCAGAAGTTTTTGGCTGTCCGTCAGTTTTAAGGCATTTAATGATAAACGGAATTGCGCCCCATAAATCCTGCCGAACTTCCATTTGCTCAAGAATTTGATTTTGCTGTTCCGGCGCAAGTTCAAAATAATCTGCAATTTTAAGAGAAGGTTCTGCAAGTTTTTTAAGTTCGTACATATGTTCAGCGGCAACTTCGCCGGTTTTTGGGTAAGTTCTTGTTCCGTTAGCATCAATCAGCTGCATGCCGATTTTTTTCATTACGTTTGCAGAAGCAAGGTTTCGCGCATCACAATCTGCCAGGAGAGTTTGCACGCCACATTTGGAAAAAGCATAATCTCGGAGGGCAAGAGCGGCTTCGGTTGCAAATCCAAATCCGCGGTAGTCTTTTTTCAAAACCCAGCCCATGTACGCCGTAGTTTTGTCTTCTTCAAAATTAAGGTCGATGCTGCCAATAATTTTATTTTCGTAAATGATGACAAAATTAAGGTTGTTGGTAAGCCCGTTTTCCCGTTCGTAAATTACACGGTTAAAGTATTCGGCAGTTTCTTCAAAAGTTTTGTTCGGAAGCCAGTACATCATTGTGATGGAAGTGTCGCCCGCATATTCGTGAGCCTGAATTTCATCACCGGGAAGAAAAGTTCGTAATGTAAGCCGTTTTGTTTTAAGTTCGATTGTGTTCATAGTTTGCTTTTAGATTATACCATGGAAAGAGAAAAATCATTAAACGCGAGATTTAATTCCACTTATTTATACTGACTGAGCGCATCATTCATCTTTTTGTTTTCAGCATTTTCTTTTAGAGTGATTGCAACAACGCTGCCTGTAAAACTTAAAACAAAAGCAAGGGAAGTAAAAATCCAGCCTCTCGAATTGCTTTCTCCAATCCAGCCAAAATGTAGAATTTCAAAAACAAGAAGAATATAAACTGCCACAAACAAAATTAAAATACGGCTCCAGCGAGGCAGATGTTTAATCATAAAATCGGAATAAAAAATGTGTTTTAAAATATTTGAACCGGCGCAAAGAATTAAAATCTGCAGAATTGCAGGAACAGAAATTGCACTTGCGCCAAACTCAAAAAGTGATGACATTCCTCTTGCATCATTTCCAATTGCAACTGCAATCACAAGAAGGACAAGCATTACAATTCCAAAAGTTATAAATATGTCGTTTAATATTTCCAATATTTTTTTCATTTAAATCTCCTGTAAACTTCGTGTTACCTCAATTTTACACACCAAGTTTTTTTCGTAAATCATCAGCATACATTCGGGAAGCAATAATCTGATAGCCGTTTTCCATCGTAATTTTTATTTTCCTGTCTGCTTCTGATTTGAGTAATTTGATTTTCCGCAGCGAACAGATTGTATTTTTACTTACGCGGATAAAATTATACGCTTCAAGCTGAGCTTCAAGTTCATAAAGCTTCAATTCTGATTCATAAACTTCATCGCCAGTGTAAAAAAATGTGCTGCGTTCCAAAGCTTCAATATAGAAAATATCTTTTAAATCCAGAAGACAAACAGCATCCCCTTTTTTTGCGGTAATCTGTTTATCCATAATTCTGAGCGTTGCAAGAAGCTTCTCTACTTCCGGTGTAAGCTCGCTGCACGTTACAAGCATAGAAGTTTCTTTTACAGTTTCATCAACATTAATTGTTATTTTCATCTTTTAAATTAAACTCTGTTTCCCCCGAAGCTGTCAATCTTTTTACTATAAAAACAATTGCAATAAACAAAACCGGAAGTGCACTTACAATCAGCGATAAAGGAGATTTTAATGTTGAACCGGTAAGATAATTATATGCTGTTGGAAATCCTGCAAGCGAAATGTAGCAGACGATGTAATATAAAATTCCAAATTTCCAGTTTTTGTTTTTCAAATATGCTTTTGTCATAAAAAATACAATTACAAGTGAAACAAACATTACGACAAAAGCAAAAGGATCTGAAGCACTTGCCATAAAATCACCGCCGATGATTGCAACGAGAATTATTCCACCAAGTGAAAATCCTACCGCAGAAAGTGCAGTAATGATAACCGGAAGTTTTAATTTTTCAGGAATTTTTAATCCGCTTTTTTTAGTTACAAGCACAGAAAAAATAAGCGGTTGAATGATGATTTCCGGAGCTGTCTTTAAATGAAATTCCAGCGGAATCTGAGTGTAAATTAATCCTTCAATAGAACAAGGAGAAGCACCCGGAGTACAAATAACACCAAATCCAACAAAAATAATCCAAAGATAAAGCCATGCATTTTTCTTCTGCAAAATTGAATCTTTCATCAAAAGCAAAATTAATCCAAGAAGGATGCCTCTTACAATCTGGAAAAACGGACCATAAAGACTTGCTGATGAATACGCATCTTTCATATAGTACTGAGCATTTCCCAGGCTGAATAAATGCTCATAATCAAAAAGTGTTGAAAAAATCATTCCGCAGACAAAATAAGTAAGCGCATGAATTACAGCAACTTTCATCACAAATTTAACATTCTCTTTCATAAAATTAACCTCCGCCGGTTTGTTTTGATAGTTGAACTATACAACCGAAAGATTTAGAAAGGAATTAGTAAAAGCATAAGTTGCCGGATTTGCTACATGAGTTGCCATGCTCGACTTAATTTTTGGAATTTTTGGGTGACGGAGGGGAACGCCCATCTTATCTGATAAATTACAATTGTTTTTGATACAAATCCAACACATAAGCGGAATTAATATTGATTTTGCCGAAGTTGCGGACAGCGGCTTTTATTCCTTCGTAAAATGGGGCGCGGTTTTCTTCTTTTAGAGTGATGTGATCGGCGTGGGTTTTTATATATTCTGAAAATTCTTCGGCAGTATAACTTCTGGAATTGTAAAACTTGAACTGACCTAAATAGGTGTAGCCGTAATCAGCGCCTTTTGTGTAATCAAATTTACAGGTGTATGGAATTTCTGAAACAAAATATTTGTCGTAAACCTGCTGGATTTGTTCATACAATTCCGGATTAGGTGATTTTAAGTCGTCCCACATTCGGAACATGGCAAGATATCCATTTTGGTTCAAAAGTTCAAAGCATTTTTTATAGGCAATTTCCTGATTAATCCATTGAATTGTTGCAGCAGAATAAATCAGGTCAAAATGTTCATTCGCAAAGTCGTGCTTTTCAAAATCGTCGTTGATGATTCGAAAATTTTCTTTGCTGCTAAATTTGGCTTTCATAAGTTCGGTCAGATTTTTTCCAAGTTCAATAGCGGTGTATTCGCAACCGGAATTAATTGCAAATTCCGAGGCCTGCCCGCTTCCCGGTCCAATTTCAAGGCATTTTTTTGAGGAATCCAACTGACACTCTTTTAAAATAAAATCGAATAATTCAGGGGTATATTTTTCACGCCATTTATCAAACTGCTCACTGATTGTGTCAAACACCAGACGTTTATCTTCTATCATCTAAAACACCTTCCCAATAATTTTGTTTACAATTCCAAATACCAAATTAACTGCACTTCGTTTCTGATTTCAGGTTCAGAATAATATGCATACATATCAATCTTGCCAAGAACGGCTCCATGCTTTTTGTAAAAGTTGCAGGCTGTTACGTTATTGTTCTGACTTTCAATAATCATCTGGACATATCCTTTTTCTTTAGCGGCCTTTTTTCCTGCTTCAAATAATTTACTGCCTATTCCCTGATGCTTGTAATTATCAGCCACACGGATATCCCAAAGAACGCATGCATCTTCTCGGCCATTAAGCATATACAATCCGTTGGTTGGGCCGGCGATGGTCATAGCACCAACAGGAATTTCTCCATCAAAAGCCATAAAAAATCGCCAGGTTGTAATATCAAACTGTTTTTCATATTCAACTGCTTTTTCATATTTGCTGAGATCTTTTACACAAGGAGTTACCGGCCTTTCTTCAAGAAGCATGCCGCCAAGTCCATTATCAATTTTTTTTATTGCATACTCTGATTTGATTTCCACATTCATAGAAACACTGTCATACAATTCAAAAAATGATTTATCTACTTCTTTTACTGTTATCATGATTTGCCTTTCCTTTTATCTGTTTTTTTCCATCCACTCTTTTGCAAAGTCGACAAGTTCGCGCTGTTTCATCAGACGCCATACGGCGTTTCCTGCTTTTCCGATAGTAACTTTTCCGGTTTGTTCAAACGCTTTTCCAATTTCACAAAAATCTTCGTCGTTATAAAGAATGTCTTTTATTTCGTGCCAGATTTTCTTTCCTTTGTTTTCTGACAATATAACAATTATAAATCAAATGCGGCAAGTTGTAATTAAAGTTTTAGTTTATAGTTGGGATTATGGAAAGATTGTGGTATGTTTAGATTTTATTATAAAAGTTGCAATCGTTTGACAACCCTCCAAAAATTGCGGGTCGTTATACCTGTCCACTGCCAACATCAATTTCTGTTGATTTAAATAATCAACTGTATAATTTTAACATAGAAAGTCTGATT
>CALAUH010000271.1 GCA_937892225.1 uncultured Treponema sp. | reverse complement strand
GTAAGAAGCCAAATTATAAACATCATTTTCTTTTTTTATTTCTAATTTTAATAAAATTGCAGATGACGTATGGATTTTAACTATAATAAAAAGAAATCAATTAACACAGAGTGTAAATAAATATATAAAAGCTACTTATTTTTGTATTTTAATTCTTTGTTTGATAATAATAATTACTTTTATTTATACAATTTTAGAAATTAAAAAGAATAAAAAACAAATTAAAATAATAACAAAAGAAGAAGTTGAGCAGGAAGAACTTGAACATAATCAGAATGAATTAAAAGAAGCACTGGATATTGCAAATGCATCTTCTAAAGCAAAAACAACTTTCTTAAAAAATATGTCGCATGATATTAGAATTCCTATGAATGCAATAATTGGTTTTACAAATCTTGCATTAAAAGAGAATAATAGTGATAAAACCAATGAATATTTAAATAAAGTAAATGTTGCTTCAAATCATCTTTTATCATTAATTAATGATGTTCTTGATTTAAATAGAATTGAAGCCGGTAAGATGACTGTTAATGAAAATCAGGAAAATTTAATAGATATTATTTCTCAGATAAAAAATATTGTAAGTACAGATATAGAAAATAATAATTTGAATTTTACTGTTAATTATGATGAAGTAATAGATAAACAGATTATCTGTGATAAATTAAGACTTACTCAAATAATTTTGAATATTCTTTCTAATTCAATAAAATATACTCCGGTTAATGGAAATATCTTCTTAAAAGTTTCTGAACTCGAGAAAAATTCTTTTGGTGTTGCTAAATATGAATTTAAAATTATTGATAATGGTAAAGGAATTAGTGAAGAAATATTGAATTTAATTTCTGAATCAATTTTAAAAGAAAAAACACCAAATCTATCTGGTAATTTGAATATAGGTTTGGGAATGTCCATCACAAAAAATCTTGTAACTTTGATGAAAGGAAAAATGGATATTTCAAGTAAAGAAAACTTTGGAACAGAAGTTACTATTGTCATTCCGTTAAAAACTTATGATATTAATGAAGAAAAAAATCAGATAGTTCAGAAAGACGTTGATTTTGATTTAGAAAACTTAAAAATCCTTCTGGTAGATGATAATGATTACAGCCGTGAAATTGCAAATCTTTTGTTGGAAAAGCAGAAAGTAATTGTTACAGAAGCAGTAAATGGTAAAGATGCACTTGAAAAAATATTTATTTCTGAACCCGGAACTTATGATGTCGTATTAATGGATATTCAGATGCCTGTTATGAATGGGTATGAAGCTACTAAAAAAATCCGTTCTTTAGCTAATAGAAATCTTGCTAATATTCCAATTATCGCTATGACAGCCGACGCTTTTGAAGAAGATAAAAATGCATGTTTAGAAAGTGGAATGAATAATTATTTATCAAAACCAATTAATCTTAATGAATTAAAGAAGGTTATTTCTTTAATTTTAAATAAGTAATTTAAATAATTATGATTTTATGTTAAACTTTTGCTATGAAAAAAGAGTTTATTTTTATAACAGTAATTTTCTTCTTTTTGTCATGTTCTAATCATCTTGAACATAAAGTTGTTTCATTTCAGGAAGAAGATACTGTAAAAGCATTAATTCAAAACAAAAGTAATCAGATTATCTGGTCAAAAGAAATAGATCCTGTAACCCTCTCAAATCCAATTCCAAAGATTTCTGGAGTTTCAAAAAATGTTCGTATTAATTCAACTGTTGCATCTGTTGTACAAAATATACTTGAACCAGTTTATCCTGAATTAGAAGGATTTGCACTTTTAGATACATCTAAAATCACAAGTGATTTAAAATCTAATTTAGTCAGTTTTTGTGATTTTATGTGCAAAGATGTTTTATCAGTTCCAGAAACTTTATTTGTAGATGAATATGTTTTTAATCTTGTTTTCTTTATTCAGAATATGAAAGATTTAGATTTAGTAAAAAACTATACAAGATATGTTATTGGAAAAGCTGAAGAAAGTTTTGATGTTATAGAAATTCCAGTTAGATTTTATTCTTCAGAGATTACCCTGGATTTAAATATAATTTTTAAACGAAATGAAAAATATAAAATTCAACAAATAGATTTTATTAGAATGGAGTAGACATGGAAAATCAAAAATTATCTGGAATTGAAAGAGATTTAGTTTTACAGTATTTAATTGATGGTAATGTTCCTGTAACTATTACATTAATTGAAGATCAAAAAGATGATGAAATTCATTCTGTGTCTTCACAAATCTTTCCTATAGCAATAAAATCTGAACATATTAAAGCGAATGAAAATGGAAAAATCTTTCTGGAAAATCCACCGGAAGTTGTAAAAAAATATAAAGATAAAACTGTAAAAGTAGAATTTTATTTTAATCGTGTAGGTTTATTTTTTATTTCTGATGTAAAAACTGAAAAAGATAAATTATTCTTATTGTTACCAGATAAAATTGATAGAATTAAAGATGAAGAAGAAAAAACTGATTATGATTTTTCTGTAGTTTTATATTTTGAATATAAATCAAAAAAAGAAACAAATATTTTCTGTATTCCATGGGAAAAAGAATCTTTGTTTTCAAGACCTGCA
Organism: uncultured Treponema sp.; assembly: GCA_937892225.1. Taxonomy (GTDB): domain Bacteria; phylum Spirochaetota; class Spirochaetia; order Treponematales; family Treponemataceae; genus Treponema_D. The sequence continues at coordinate 3,648 of CALAUH010000271.1, read as the reverse complement.
TGGAAGACAATTCCACTGGAAAACCAAAAGAAAGCAAAAGAATTACTTGAACATTTTGTAGAAGAAGCAAAAATAGAAAAGAATGCAGGAAACGGTATACAATTAATTTCTATTTGTAAGTACCTTACGGATAATGAACAGGCTGGTATGGAATCATTACAAAATAGAGTAAAACCTTTATCAGTTTTATATGTTGATCACGAAAGACTTGTTTTAGGAATGGAAAAAAATAATTGTAATTTTAACGAAGGTGAAGAATTCGGTGCAAAATTATGTTTTTCAATTAAAACAGGTCCTATAAATGAACGTAATATTTTTGTAACATGCGTAGTTAATAAAATCTATAAAAATGATGAAGAATCTAAAGTTTGTGTAGATTTTAGATATACAACTTTACAGGAAGAAGATATGCGTTACTTGTATGAAAAAGCAACAAGTACATTATTTAATTGATATTTTTTTTATCTTCTTTAGGATTATTACCAATCAAAATTGCAATACCATTTAAATACTCAATGTTTTCACAAATGATTTTTATAATAACAGTCATTGGTACTGCAAGAAGCATTCCTACAAATCCCCATAAATAATTCCATAAAGATAAACAGACTAAGATTGCAAATGGAGATAATCCTAAATTCTTACCTTCAATTCTTGGTTCTACAATATTACCTAAAATCATATTTACAGAAGTTAATAAAAGTAAAACAATAATTGGTACAGTCCAGTGAGGGAAAGATTGTAAAATTGCAAATAAAGTTGTTAAACCAACTGAGAATATAGAACCAAAAATTGGAATAAAATTTAATATAAATGCAAGAAAACCCCATACAACTGGAAAATCAATTTTTAAAATCCATGTAATAAAGAATGAAAGAATTCCAGTTGCTAATGATATTAAAAATTTTATTGAAATATATCTTACTGTTTTTGTAATAATCTGATGTGAAACCTTTGAAAATTTTTCTTTATTTTTAGAAAAAGCAAAATTAATTTTAATTTTTGTAAGTCGCATTTCTATAAGTAAAAAGGTTGTCATTATAGCAACAAGAAAAACATTTTTACCAAATGTAACGACTCCAGAAGAAAGAAAAACTGCAGCTTTTTGAACTAAATCACGTACTTTTAAATATTTCCAAACATTGGCAATAAAACTTTTGCTTTCATCAATTTCTAGATTTAAATTTTTTGCAATTAATTGATAAACAGACATAAATTTTGTTTCATATTTAGGATATTCTGAAACTATGACTGTAAGGCTTTTTATAAGTAAAGAAAATATAAAAATAAAAATTATGCTGAATAATATAACGACAAGTATTGATGAAATTACCCACGGAATTTTGATTTTTAAATTTATTTTGCGTATTACAGGAAGTAATACAAAAGAAAGCATAATAGAAAATACAACTGGAAGAATTACAGAAGATAACCATTTACAAAGAAAAGCACAAAGAACAATGGCAAAAAAGAGAAGTATATAAAATATTTTATTATCCTTTGTGTTTTCTTCCAATAAAGTATCCTGTTTTTTAGGTATAGTTTTATCAAAGCCCGACTAATATCGAAGAACCGTTAAAAACAGAGCCGAAAGGGTCTGTTTAGGTTCATCGAAAAACCGTCGAGCAGATGTAATTTATTACATCTGCGTTTATAGGAAAAAATTATGTCTATTTCTTAGGCATAATTTTATCAAATCCCGTATATGGTACAAGTACTTCTGGGATAGAAACTGAACCATCTGCGTTCTGATAATTTTCCAAAATAGCGAGCATTGCACGACCTACGGCAATTGCAGTACCGTTCAATGTATGTACATATTTGTTTTTACCGTCATCATCCTTGTATTTAATGTTCAAGCGGCGAGCCTGATAATCTGTACAGTTAGATGTTGATGTAACTTCGCCATATTCACCACCGTTACGTCCAGGCATCCATGCTTCCAAGTCCCATTTACGGTAGGCTGGAGCACCAAGGTCACCAGTACATGTATCTACAACGTGGAATGGGAGACCTAATCCTGTAAAGATTTCTTCTTCAATCTGACGAAGTTTTTCGTGAATTTCATCTGACTGTTCTGGAGTAGCGTAGGCAAACATTTCTACTTTATCAAACTGATGTACACGATATAAACCTTTTGAGAACTGACCGGCAGCACCTGCTTCGCGACGGAAACAATGTGAAAGACCACCGTAGAAACGAGGAAGACTAGCTTTATCCAAAATTTCATCCTGATGATAACCACCAAGTGTAATTTCAGCAGTAGCTACAAGACAAGTTCCTTCTTCTTCAATAGAATAAACGTTAGATTCATTTCCACGAGGATTAAAACCAATACCTTTAAGAACTTCTTCTTTAGCAACATCTGGAGTAATGAACATTTCAAAATTGTGTTTGCGAAGTGTGTTCAAAGCATACATGATTAAAGCCTGTTCAAGGAAAACTGCTTCATTTTTAAGATAATAGAATTTAGGTCCAGAAACTTTTGTACCGCGGTCAAAATCAATAATATCAAGTGATTCACCAAGCTGAACATGATCTTTTGGTTCAAAATCAAATTTGCGTGGTGTACCAACAACTTTAACTTCGAGGTTTTCTGTATCAAGTTTTCCAACTGGTGCTTTTGGATGAACCATGTTTGGAATCTGACGAGCTGCTTCTTCCAAAGCAATTTCAATTTCTTTTGATTCTTTTTCTACATCAGCAATTTCTTCTTTGATTGCTTTTCCAGCTGCGATTAATTCCTGACGTTTATCATTATCAAGTTTCTGTTTCATTGCAGCAGCATTTTCATTTCTTTTCTGCTGAAGTGATTGCAATTTTGTTACAATTTCTGTTCTTTTGTCATACAATTCAACAACTTTATCTGCATCAGCTGTCATATTTCTGTTGATAATATTCTGCTTTACAGCTTCTAGATTGTCTTTAATATACTTATAATCTAACATTAGATTAGCCCCCTTAGCCAAATCAAATTAATAAATATCTATGTAAAATCTTTTCAAATAAGTTATTCGTTTATTAGCATCGTCCCATAAAGAACTAGACGGATAATTTTGAATAAGATCTTCATACGTTGTTATAGCATTTTTTATATCTTTTAAAGAATTATCTGCTTCTAGAATCTGACCTTTTAAATAAAGACCTTCATCAACTTTGTCTGTTGCAATTATTAAAAAAGTTTGAACTGCTTTATAAGACTGTGCATAATCCTTTTTTTGATATAATTCTTTTGCAAGTTTTAATAAATCATCTGCCTGGAAATTATAATAATTAATTTCACTTTCTGAAATAGTTTCAACGCTTTTATTTAAACTTTCTATTTCAGTCTTTGTTTTCTCAACATATTCTTCGTTTTTTTTATCATCAGGTAATTCATTAATATTTGCATTTATCAATGTATTTTGAGGTTGAGTAAGATTAATTTCTTGTGGAGTTGTTTCTTCTTCAGTTAAATTTTTTGTTGAAGCAAAAGCAGGGCGTTCAGGCTGTTTTGGAACAATTAATGAATATTCTGGAGCTCTTACACAAGTTGTAATTGAACCTTTAATATCTAAAACTGTTACTTCAAGATAATCATCAATAAAATTTCCGGTAAGATTATCTGTTTTATAAAAATGATGTATCTGTGTTCCAGCTGATTTTGCA
>CALAUH010000270.1 GCA_937892225.1 uncultured Treponema sp. | reverse complement strand
AAGTGCAAACAACTGGCGTGATAAAGTAAATGCATGTGTTTTGAATCCTAACTTTACTGTAAATAAAACAAAATTAAATGCTGCACAAAAATATATGGATTATTATTGTGATATGAACAATAAAAATATGGACTATGGATTCTTTAAGAACATGGTAAATATTTTTAATGTAGTTACAAAAGAAGATACATATACTTGGTATTGTACAAAAGTTGTATGGTGGGTTTACAAACAGTATGGAATTGATATCGATTCTAACTCAGATAAAATCGACTGGACATCTTCTGGATTATATACACTTGTAAAAGATTTCTATGCAGTTAAATATTTCTACAGTTCATCAAAGAGAAAGAACGCAATTAATGAATATATAACTGATGCTAAAAAGAACATTGTTTTAGCTGAAGAAATTTTACTTTCACCATACTTCAAGAAAGTATACGAAAAAATCAGAGAAAACTAATGATTAATCAGCTTAATAAAATGAGCTGTAAAAATGCCGCAGGTTTTAGAGGACTTGCGGTATTTTTATTGTTCAGCGTTTTTTTTATAACATCATGTAAATCTCAAAGTAAAAATGATTTGTGTACTTTTGTACTTGAAAAACAACTTTATTCTATTAATAAAAATGATTTTTCGTATTTTAATTACGAAATTCCAGATGCATCTTTTACAAGATATGCAGTTTCTGAAGCTCAAAAAGAAAATTGTATTTTAGCGTGGAATTCTACATCACAAGAATTATTATTAATAGATAAAGATTCAAACGTAATTTCTAAAAAAGACTTGCCATGTGGTACGGTTTTTCTGAATCAAAATTATTTATTAACTCAAAGTTCAGATTTTTCTTTGAACAAAGGATTTGAATTTAGTTTATACAAAGTTTCTTCATCAAAAAATATAAAATTAAAAAAAATTAAAACTGTATTTTTAGATTGTTTTGTTTCTGACATTTTTTTTACATTACAAGGAATATGTATTTGTGGTGGAAATCAAGAGGATACAAATCATAATGTTTTTTATATCACAGAAAACGGTTCGCATAAATGTTTTTCGTTAAAGAAAAATTCAGATTTTTTAAGGATGATAAAATCAGACTCAGATGATGTTTACGCATTTTTAAATGGCCGCGATAAATCAAAAACAGATGCAGTTTTATATAAATTTTCATTGTCTGAAAATTCAAGTGAAAAAATAATTCTTAATGATGATAAGAATCTGCCGTCAGATTTTGACTGTTTTTTCGGTTATGGCTTTTCTTATAAAAATAAATTAATTTTACCGACAAGCCTGAATGAAAAAATGTTTTTTCTTGAATATGATTATAACGCTCGTAAAATTGAAAATGTTATAGAAGATTGTGTTGGTTGTATAAAACCGTTGACACTTACCGAAAAAGGGTTCTTCTATCTTGCAAAAGATTCACTGAATAAAAATAGTTTTAGCGGTATAAAATGTTTTGACGGTAATTCTGTTTTTAATGTCTTAGAAAATAAGTGAAACAGGAGGGTAGCAGATAGCGGATAGCGATTAGCAGAAAGCATAATTTAAAGAAAAATCGTTAGATTTTTCCAATCCGTGTGAGTCGCAAACTTCGTTTGCTTACCGAGTTTTACTTCGTAAAATGTCGTATAATTTTTTACATACAAAAATTCCCCTTTAATTCCTGATTCAGAAATCCAGTTATTAAAAATTTTCACTTTTTTTTTAAAATCTGTTGACTTTTATATGAATAAATTAGTAATTTTAAAGATGATAAAAATATATAAAAGGAAAAGGTAATGGCTGAAGAAGAGCAGAAATCAGAAACAGAAGAACAGACAAAAGTTGAACAGAACGCAGAAACACAAGATTCTTCTATAGATACTGATGAAAAAACAGAAACTTCAGAGGAAACTAAAGCTGAAGAAAAAGAGCTTACACCTGAAGAAAAGATTCAGGCTCTTGAAAAAGAAATCGCAGAGTTAAAAAATCAGGCTTTATATAAAGCTGCAGAAAATGATAACTGGCGTAAACGTATGATGCAGCAGAAAGAAGAAGCTGTAACTTATGCAAACGCTTCTTTATTGGGCGACTTACTTGAAAGTCTTGATAATTTTGATAGAACTGTAGATGCAGCTTCTACTGCAACAGATGTTAAATCAATTGCAGACGGTATCAAGATGATTAATGGAAGTCTTGTAAAAATGCTTGAAGATAAATATGGACTTTCTGCATACGGTGTAGAAGGTGATGAATTCAATCCTGATATTCACGAAGCAATTGGCAGAGTAGAAGAAGATGTTGAAAAAGAAACATTAAAACAGGTTTATCTTAAAGGATATAAATTAAATGACAGACCAATCAGACTTGCAAAAGTAATGGTTTCTGTCCCAAAAGTTTAATTGGTAATTATTTAAGGAGTAAATAAAAATGGGTAAGATTATTGGAATCGACTTGGGAACAACAAACTCTTGTGTTGCTGTAATGGAAAACGGTGAACCAGTTGTAATTCAGAATGCAGAAGGTGGAAGAACAACTCCTTCTATCGTTGGTTTCACATCAAAAGGAGACAGAATTGTTGGTTCTCCTGCAAAAAATCAGATGGTAACAAATCCAAAAAATACAGTATATTCTGTAAAACGTCTTATTGGTCACAGATTTAGTGAACTTCAGGGAGAAGCTACAAAACTTCCATATACAGTAATTGATAATGGTTCAGACTGTCGTGTAGAAGTAGAAGAAGCTGGAAATAAAAAACAGTATTCACCACAGGAAATTTCTGCTTTTATTTTACAGAAAATGAAGAAAACTGCAGAAGATTATCTTGGTCAGGAAGTTACAGAAGCTGTTATTACAGTACCTGCTTACTTTAACGATGCTCAGCGTCAGGCTACAAAAGATGCTGGTAAAATTGCTGGTCTTG
>CALAUH010000269.1 GCA_937892225.1 uncultured Treponema sp. | reverse complement strand
GTACAAAATATTGGTGAAGATGCTTTTAAAGATTGTACATCTTTATCTACTGTTAAACTATTAGGGGTTGGAACAGTGGGCCCCTGGGCATTTGCAAATTGTACGCAAATTAATAATTTAGAATTACAAAATATAGAAATTATAGGAACAAACGCATTTATTAATTGTAAAAATCTTATAAGTGTTTATATTGATGCTGAAATTCTTGAGATGGGGGCGTTTGAAGATTGTATAAATTTACTTTCGGTAACAATGGGAAAACGTGTAAGAAGAATAGAGAATTTTGATTCATGTAGTGTTTTTGAATCTGACGATGAACTGCAAACAGTAAAATTTGAATGTAAAGACAACTGGTATTATTTGTCAGGAGGCAGGGAATATATAAAAAAAGTAGATAATGCTAGAGATAATGCAGTTTATCTTATGTACGCAGAAGAAGACTGGTATAGAAAAGACAGCTGATTTTTTTTCTTAAAATATTCTTTTTTTTATGTTATAATCTTATGTGAGGTATGAACAATGAAAAAGAATATTTTTATTTTTAGTTTATTTTTTATTGCACAAGTAGTATTTGCAGCTACAAAGACTATACGTCTTCCATCAGTAGACAGTGATATTCCAGAAGAAGAACTTGTTAAAGTTGTTTTGACTAAATTAGTAGATATTCGTCAGATTGATGAATATAAAAATCCATATTTTACAAATAAATATTCAAAAGAACCTGTATTTGATAAATCTTTGAATGACTTTTTAAAAGTAAGAAGCGTTTATCTTTTACCTGGTGAACATACATTTCATTTTTTATATAGAACAAATGTAAGTTTTGCTACTGGTGTTGATTTTACAGTAACTCTTGAAAAAGGAAAAACCTACGAATTAATAGCAACAAAAGACGAAGATTATGATGCTGTTTATTATGATATTCAGGATGCCGAAACTCATACTACAATCATTCCTGGTACAAGACTTACTTACAGACAGCAACTGGGATTACAATATACAGCTGTTGTTTTAAGATATATTAATGATGGAAATACTCTTGTTCTTAATGGAACAATGCCTAAACCAAATGCATATCGTGGAAAATCAGTAAAAGAAATTACATCTAATTTTAAAACACCAGCTTATGATTATATTATTGAATATGGGTCAGATATGACAGTTAAATATACCGAAAAAGGTAAAGTTTACGAAGGTTTTATCGGTTATGATGTTAATAATGCAGTAATCTATATAAAATTTAATAAAGACGGAACTCTTACAAAAGAAGACTTCTTAAATTTAAAACCAGAAGAATGTGACAGAAGTTTTAACCTTAAAAAGATTGTAGGCATGGACAAAATGATTAGTATTTCTGTTTCACCTAAAAAAGGTAAACAAATTGATTTTATAGGAGTAAAAAAATAGTCGGATTTTAATTAGATTTTATATTTTGTTGTAAAATAATAAAAGTGATTGTAAAATAAAATTATATTTATAACTATAAGGAGTCTTATATGAAGAAAATTTTAATGTTATTGCTTTGTATAGCAAGTTTAGGCTTAGTTGGGTGTAAGCATAATGAAGATCTATCTATGAAGTTAATTGAATCTTATGTGGATCAAGACGGTTGGGGTTGTTTTATTGTTTCTTATAAAGGGAAATATCAGATTCCATATTTTGCTTTAAATGATAATAGTGTAAATGATAATATATTTTATTTGACTAAAGATATAAATGAAGATAAAGTAATTGGAATTGAATATGAAGATTATAGCATAGGTTTTGAAAAAAAAGAAAATGTAATAGCTTATGAATATTCCAATGATAATGATGATCTTATATTTGAATTAGAGAAAACTGGTCCAGAGGAAAAGTTTATAAAAGAAATTAAATCTACTTATTATCAGGCTTTTGCTAAAGAATATTCAACAGAAGCCCCTGATGAAATAATAAATGTTCCAGATAATGAAAATTCTATTGCTATTATTAAAGATAATGATAAATATCAATTAGGCTGGGGATCTTATATATATAATGCCGAAAAAAAAGATGGAGCCACTATAGAAGATAAATCTGGAATTTTATATAAATATAATACAATAGACTCAGAGTGGGAAGAATATAATTACTGGTGTATTATTTCTTATGAAGGAAAAAAATATTACATATTAAATTTAGAAAAACCAATATATTAATATTTTCTATTAAAATAAAAAAAGGCTGCCTGTCTTAAAGTACATTTTTTACTTTATTTCAGGCAGCCCTTTTTTTATAAATTATTTTATTATTACTAATTCATTTTAAATCTGTGAATAAATAAACATTTTGGTGCAGAACCGTCTTGAAAATCATTATTATTTTTATATTTACTTTGAGCACACTGTCCAGAATAAAAAGAAAAAGAAAAAATAATTTTTGAGTTTTTTGTAGAAGAAGAATTGGTATTACACTGATTACATGTTATGTAATAATAATTATAATTAAAAGAAATTGGAGTTCCATTACATTTCTTTATAGCTTCCTGTATGAAATAACTGTTATTATAAATATCGTCAAATTCATCAATTGAAGGAATAAACCAATAATCTGTAAATTTGCTGTCAGTAATATTATTTTCCTGTGCATAGTTTATAGCGTGATACCATGCAGGATAATTTTGAGCAGTAAAATTATCAGTGTATCTTTTTTGCATAAAATCGATTGAATTTTCATATACAATTTTTGAATCTTTTGGAGAATAACTTGAATATGAATTTACCATATTGTAAGTTTGTCCAGGTAAACGTCTTTTTAAACCTTCTACATAATTATATGCTGATGCATTTGTTGTACACCAGACTGCTTCGTCAAATTGTTGTTGTTTTAATCCGACTATACTTACTTCATTATTGCTGTCTGGGGCAGAAGCAATTACGCCGACTGGTTTTTTAGAAAGGTTTACTTTTCCATCCATTGCATCTTCAAATGAACATATAGAACCGTCTTCGTAAACAATTGTACCAGGACCATTTTTTAATGGTTTTACAGTTACTGGTGAAGAACCAAAAGAAAAAGCATTTTGTTTTTTACTGTAAATAGATTTGACTGTTACAGTATATTCAGTTCCATTTGTAAGATTTTCGATATAAACTGTATGTTCTCCGGCTTTTGCACTTTCATCAATATATTTGTCGTTATAGAAAATTCTTGTAGTATAGTTATTTAGTGGATGTTGTTCATAATTGACATAGATTTTTCCATCCATTGGTGCAACACGAATACATGTATGCTCATCACATTTAGTAGGTATTACTTCTTCAAATTCTACTTCTTTTTTACAAGATGCAAAACTGAAAAGTGATAAAGCAGATAATAAAATTAATAATTTTTTCATTTTTTATATTCCTTATAATAATTAATATAACATTAGAAAGTTAATTGGTATGTGTATTATAGATTATGATATTAATAAAGTAAATATTTTTTATAATGATTAATTTTTCTATATAGTTTATAATCATCTTATATGTTTAGTGATACACATTTTCATTTTAAGATGATGACAGAAGAACGCGGAATAAATGGTGTAGAGTCTTTATCTATTCTTGCTTCCCGTGATTGTAAATTTGCTCTTGATATTGGAACTCGTTGTGATGATTTACTTGTAAGAGAAAGCGTTGTAGAAAAAACTATTTCTCAAATACAGGATTTTAAAGCTCAGGAAAAAGCAAGAGATTTTATGTATTTTTCTGCAGGTATATGGCCTGATTTGGAAGAAATTCGTAATAGGGAAGAGGCTGTTAAAAAACTTGAACAGTCGATTTTAGATGCAGAAAATTCTTCTGATCAGGATATACTTAATCGTAAAGTAATTGCAATTGGCGAAGGTGGATTAGACCATCACTGGAATCCAAGCGGTGCCGACGGAAGATGTGAAAGTGATTTTGATACAGAAACATATAATGGAGAAAAAGCACTTTTTATGATGCAGCTTGAACTTGCTAAAAAAATGAATCTGCCTTTTCTTGTACATAGTCGTGATGCTTTTGAAGATTCAATTGACTGCATTAAAAATATTGATTATCACAATGGTATTATTCATTGTTTTAGTTATGGTATTGAAGAAGCAAGAAAGTTCCTGGACTTAGGATGGCACATTGCTCTAGGTGGTGGTGTAACTTATACAAAAAAATCAAAGATGGAAGAAATGCAGGAATTAATAAAATTTATTCCTGACGACAGACTTCTTTGCGAAACTGATGCTCCCTATTTAGCTCCAGTTCCTTTTAGAGGACAGGCAAATACACCTGTTTATATAGAACATGTTTACGATTTTATTGCACAAATTCGCGGGTGTTCAAAAGAAGATTTATCAGAAACTGTAGATAATAATATTCAAAAATTGTTTTTCGGAAAATAAAAATGCAGGAAATAAAAAAACAGAAAGCTCAGCGAAATAGAACTCTTACCTTATCTGATGACGAAAGAGAAATTTTTTCAAAGAACCTTTATACGTTAGATGATTTAAAAGACAGCGTTCAAAGGGGACAGACCCCTCTTAATAAAACAATAAATTCTGATTTATTACAGGCACTTCCTTTATTACCAGATGCTTTTGCAGATTTAATCATTATTGATCCGCCTTATAATCTTACAAAAAATTTTAATGGTAATACTTTTTCTGCCCGTTCAGATGAATCTTATGATGAATATCTTTCTACATGGTTTCCGTCAGTTTGTAAAAAATTAAAATCAAACGGAACTCTTTATATTTGTGGTGACTGGAAATGTACTTCTTCTTTGCAGCGGACTGTAGAAAAAGAACTTACTATATTAAATAGAATTACATGGCAGCGGGAAAAGGGAAGAGGTGCTTCGTCAAACTGGAAAAACGGCATGGAAGATATCTGGTTTGCTGTAAAAAATCCAGATGATTATTATTTTAATGTTGATGCAGTTAAACTTAAAAGAAAAGTCATTGCTCCTTATAAAGTAGACGGTAAACCAAAAGACTGGCAGCAAAGTGATGACGGTAACTATCGTTTAACTCATCCGTCGAATTTCTGGGATGATATATCTATTCCTTTCTGGTCGATGCCTGAAAATACAGAACATCCTACGCAAAAGCCGGAAAAACTTTATGCAAAATTAATTCTTGCATCTTCAAAACCAGGTGACGTTATTTTTGATCCTTTTTTAGGAAGCGGGACTGCATCGGTAACAGCAAAAAAACTTGGACGTTCTTATGTCGGTATAGAAATGAACAAAGAATACTGTCTTTATGCAGAAAAGCGTTTAAAAATGGCAGAAACTGATAATTCAATTCAAGGTTATTCAGACGGTGTTTTTTGGGAAAGAAACAGCGGAAAATAAAATTGTTACATAAATCAGATTTATCTATTATAATATTATAAAAACATTGCGAGGTTTATATGAAAAAAATTTTATTCGTGATTTTATCATTTTTTATGACAGTGAATTTGTTTTGTAAAGACTGGAATCTTCCTTTTGGCTGGGGACAGGATAAAGATTTAAAAAATAAAAAAAGCAATAAAGAACTTCTTTCAGAAATCCAGAATGATTTTGGAGTTGATGAACTTAAACTTCCAGAAGAATATTGTGTAGATTTTAAATCATCTTTTTTACATTTTGATCAGCCGGAAAAACGAGATAAGTTTGAAATCACAACGAATACAAAAATTATTCAGAAAAATAAAATTTATACTTTACAGATTGCAGAAATTGGATTAACTCCTTCTTATGCATGGCGTGCTTATTTTAGATTAATAGATGAAACTAATAAATGTACACAATCACTTGAAATTACAAATATGGATCAGCCGATTTTTGCTCTTTATGATTGTAACTTTGACGGATGTCTAGATTTAGTGATTCAGTCAGCACACGGACAGAACGGAACTACTTACGAAATCTATTATTGGAATAAAGGCGGTAAAAAATTCAACAAAAAGGCAGACGAAATTGTTGAACCAGTTTTTGATTTAGAAAAAAAATATATGATTCAGATTTATAACGAAAAACTTGAAGATAAATCTTTATCAACTACATATACTTTTTATACTGCAGGTATGTCTAAGAAAAAATTTAAGTCAAAAATAAGATTACAGTTTTATGCGAAAAAAGAAGGAATAAACGAATCTTTTGGATTGCATTTTTCTAAAAAGCAAAAGGCAGATTTTAATATTAGTGCAGGTGTTTATTATTTTGGTCTTCCGTTAAAAGAAGATTTTGATAATATGGATACTTTAAAACAAAAAGCAATCAGGGTACAATACAACAACATTGTTAAGCAGATAAATGGAATCTAATATTTATATTTTAATGAATAAACCTGCCGGTTATGTATGCAGTGCAGTTTCCGACAGTCATAAAACAGTTTTTTCACTTTTATCATCAGAATTACAGTTACTCGTTCAAAAACCAAAACGCGGTAAAAAATTACATACTGTCGGACGTTTAGATTGTGATACAACCGGTCTTCTTTTAATAACTGACGACGGAGAATTTTCACATAGACTTACTAATCCAGAAAGTTCAATAGTAAAAACTTATCTTGTTCAGCTGGAAAAAGAAGTTTTGGAAGAAGATGTAAAAGAATATACGAAAAAATTTGCAGAAGGAGTAATCCTTCCTTCAGAAAAAAAAGCGGAAGAACAGAAATCCTTACCAGCACAGGTTGATTTTTTATCATCTTATACATGTCTTGTAAAAATTACAGAAGGAAAATTCCATCAGATAAAAAGAATGTTTACTGCTGTTGGAAATAAAGTAGTTTCTTTAAAAAGACTTTCTTTTGGGCAATATTCTTTACCAGTTGATTTGGAAGAAGGTCAGTATAAACTGTTTTCTCCTGAAAATTAATTAATTCTTTATATACATTGTATAGATAATTATTTTGACTTTTAGAAAACCCTAGTTTATAATTAGCCTATATTTAGAAAAAAGTGTTATATAATTATATATATTTTTAAGGAGCTTTTTTATGAAAAGAATTACAAAATTATTAAGTGTTTTGTTATTGGGATTAGGTATTTTTGCTTTATCAAGCTGTGAAGCAATGAATGAAGTTATGAAGACAACTTATGATACTTGGTATCTTAAAACAATTGAATTAAATAGTTCAAGTTCAAGTACACCTATTGCATTTGACTGTTATTTAATTTATTCAGAAGAAGGATTGTCTTCTTCAAAAATCAGACAAAATTCTTTGTTTGATAACCAAGGTGAATTAGTTAGTAGTATTCAGCCTGGTTTAACAGCAATTCTTATCCCTGCAGCTGGTTCAGATACAAATTTAGTAGCAAAAATCTTATCTGAAGCAACATCTTCATGTTATTTTGTAAAAAACTGGGCAGATAATGATGCATTTAATTCAGATACTTCAACAGGCTTTAAAATGAGTGCTTCAATGTGGACTACAATTGCATTATTTGGAAATCTTGAAGAAGATGCAATGCCTGAATGTATTAAAAATACTGCTAAAGGAAGTCAATATACATTATTATCTAAAGATGCTCTTTCTGCAGAAAACTTAACAAATCTTATTACACAGATTCTTGTACAGGCTGCTGTAGATAAGCTCATGGAAGGTAAAGAATAATCTAATCTGATTAGACTTTTATAAAATGGCGTGCAGTTTATGTTTTACTGTACGTCATTTTTTTTTGCAAATTTGATTTTATGGTGTATAATTAAATATCATGCCAGATATACTTACAGATGCAGACTTTGAAATGTTTCGTTCTCTTATTTACAAAGAAAGTGGAATTACTTTTTATGGAACGAACCGTTCTATTTTAGACAGCCGAATTAAAGAGATTTTACGTGTTAAAAATCTTAAAACTCCTCAGGAATATTATTCAATAGTTACCAAAAATTCTGAAGAAATGAAATATATGCTGGATTCAGTTACGACTAATCTTACACGTTTTTTCAGAAACCAGCCTCATTTTGATGCTTTTGTTAATTATGTTATTCCTCATGTTGCAGAAAGAAAAAAAGCTTCGGGAACAGACCGGGTTATTAAAATCTGGAGTGCAGGTTGTTCAACTGGAGAGGAACCTTATACTATTGCAATGTTAATGAAAGAGATCTGTCCGTTAGGTTTTACGTTTCAGATTACCGCTTCAGATATTTCGTTAAAATCATTAATGGTAGGTCAAAAAGGTTTTTATGCAGATTCTAAAATTGATGGTATTCCGGAAAATTATCTTAAAAAATATTTTACTAAGGTAGACGGCGGTTATCAGATTAAAAAAGAAATAATGGATACTGTCCGTTTTGACTATCATAATTTAAAGAATGATTCAGGTGCTAGAAATCTTGATGTTGTATTTTGCAGAAATGTTTTAATTTATTTTGATGAACCGGCACAATTAGATGTAATCAATCGTTTTTATAATTCTATGGCAAATGATTCTTATCTTTTTATCGGTCATTCAGAATCATTGTTCGGTATGAAAACAAATTTTGAATTTTTAAAAACAGAATGGGCTTGTTTATATCATAAAAAATAATTATAAAAAGGGATTTGTTTATGGATAAAATTTCAGTAGTAATTTGTGATGATTCAGCTTTGATGCGAAATATTATTTCAAAAATAATAGAAGAAGTTGATGGTTTTGAAGTAATTGCTAAAGCAGAAAACGGTGTAGATTTATTAGAAAAACTTGAGAATATTCGTCCAGATGTAATTCTTCTTGATATAGAAATGCCAAAAATGAATGGACTTGAATTTCTTGCTGTTTGTAAACAAAGAGGAATTCGTATTCCTGTAATCATTTTGTCTTCAATTGCAAAAAAAGGCGCCTTTGTTACAATGAAATGTATTGAACTTGGTGCTGCAGATTTTATTACAAAGCCGGGTGGAGGTTCTTCATCATTAAAGATTACTGATGTTTCAAGTGAAATTATTGAATATGTTGCAGCATATGGTAGAACTCAGGCATTTTTGAATGGTAAAAAAGTTCCTGATCCTGAATATTTTTTACATCAGATAAAATTAAGGGAAGCTGCAAGGTTTGTTGCCCAGAAGAAAGGTGAAGAAGCTTCTCTTTCTCAAAATGATTTACAGCCATTAACAGCCTGGATGCCTTCTAAACCAAAAGAACCGATTATTATTGTACCGGAAAGAGATGGTGGCGCAATTGAGGTTATTGCAATTGGTGTTTCAACTGGTGGTCCAAGTGCTTTAAGGGAAGTTTTCAGATATCTTGATCCTAAATTACATCAGCCGATTCTTGTTGTTCAGCATATGCCTGCAGGTTTTACTGCTGAATTTGCTCAGAGCTTGAATTCGTTGTGTCCTCTTCCTGTTACAGAGGCAAAAGATGGTGAAAAATTAGAGTCTGGTCATATTTATATTGCTCAGGGTGCTCATCATCTAACTGTAGAAAAGAAAGGCATGTACGGATATATAAAATTTACTGATGATGATCCTAGAAATGGCCATCGTCCTTCTTGTGATGTTTTATTTGAATCAGTTGCAAAAAGTTATGGTAACAGAGCACTCGGAGTTATTATGACTGGAATGGGCCGTGACGGAGCTGCTCAACTTGCAGAAATGCGTAAAAAAGGTGCATGGACTCTTGGTCAGGATAAAGATTCCTGCATTGTTTATGGAATGCCGAAAGTTGCATTTGAACTTGGGGCTGTACAGAAACAGGTTCCTCTTGGTTCAATTGCCTTTGAAATTAATAAACTTGCCCGTGAACATTTAATGTAGAAGTCTTTTGTTTAATTCTTCAACGCCAAATTTATTTCCCAGTTCTGCGTAGGTGTCTTTTAAGTTATAAAGGGCATCTTCGTAATAGGGATTTATTGAAACTGCAACTTCAAAATATTCTGCTGCCATTCCATAGTTTTCTTCTTGAAAATGTATTACGCCTTCTAAATTCCAGAAATGTGCATTGTTCGGATTTAAGTTTAATCCCTGAAGACAATAATACATTGTTTCCTGATATTTCTTTTCCTGAAGAAAGAGTGTTGCAAGTGCTTCAATAACATCTTCATTTTCCGGGTTTATCTGATATGCTTTTTCAAGTGCCTGTTCTGCTTTTGTTAAATCGCCGCTGTCTCTGTATGTAACACCAAGGTTGTACCATAAAAGATAATTATTTTTTTCTATGATTATGGCACGTTTAAAACATGCAATTGCACCTGGATAGTCTCCATCTGAAGCGAGAATTATTGCCTGATTATTTAGTGTGTCTGAACGTTCTGTCATTAAATTCCCAGCTTAATCTTGTGGTATCATTGATTCGAATAATTGTGAAATCAATGGTGCATCTCCGAATAAATTGCAGTTTTCTTTTATTAATTGAATTCCAAGATTCTGTGCATCCTGAATACAACCGCTTTTCTGTAATAATTGAATACATTCTTCAATTGCAGGACTTTCTATTCCTTCTTTTGCAGCTTTTTCCATTAATAAAGAAAGTTGTTTTTTATCTTCCGGATATTTTTTTATGTGAAGAAGAATCGGTAAACTTTTTTTACCTTCGACTATATCATCTCCGCGTTTTTTACCAGGATTTCCTTTTGTAAGATTTAATATATCATCTATGATTTGAAATCCTATTCCAATATTTGCTGCAACTTCTCCAAAACGAGATGCAGTTTCAAGATTATCGCCGCCGGCTATTAAACCAACCTGACATGCTAAACTTGCTAATGTTCCAGTCTTACATTTTACCATTGAATTATATGCATCAATAGTAGGGAAAAAATCTTTCTGTCTATGCCAGTTTATATCCATTGCCTGTCCTAATAAAAGACGGCGCATTTCTTTAGAATAAATCTGATATAGAGAAAGTTTAGTTTCTGGTAATAATTCCATTCTGTCTATACAAACTGTTGATTGAAAATAAAGCCAGTCTGCACAGTTTGTTGCTGTATCAATACCGTATTTTATATGAGCAGCCGGTTGTCCGCGTCTGAAATCAGCTGAATCTTCTATATCATCATGAATTAAACTGGCTGTATGCGCAAATTCTACAAGTGATGTAAGTTTATATGCCAAATCTTCTGGAAGATGGTTTTGATTTTTGTTTGCTGCAAATTCATAGCAGAGTATAAGAAATAAAGGTCTCCATCTTTTACCGCCCAAATCTATTAAGTTTTTATTTGGTTCAATTAAATTCTGTATATGAGCTCTTTTTACACTGTCAGAAAGATTTCCGAATGTTGCAAGTTTCCATTCAGAATCATAATTCATATTAAGAGCTGAATTAAGGGCTTTCTCTATTTTTTCAAGGCGTTTTGTGAATGCATTTTCCATAACGCTATTATAGTGAAAAATTTAAAGAGTGAAAAGATTTTGTTTTTCCACAAGTATTCACCATATATCCACAAGTTATCCACAATTTATACTACACAAAATAGTGTTATTTTTATTTCAAACTGGAATTCTAGTTTGTTTTTAAATTTGTAATTATTATAAAAAAGACGCTATTTCCTTGTAATATAAAAAAATAGGTGAAAAAATCAATGTTTTTTCACCTATTTGCTTAAAAAATATGTCAAGTACTTTTTAAAAGAATTTTTAATAAAAAGTACTTTTTTTAAAGTTATCCACAAGTTATCCGCAGAAAATTATCCTAATGTTACTTCTCCAGAATCATTTATGGCTAATATAGATTTACATCCTGAACATCTGAATCTTCCAGATCGCATTGCTCTTAATTTTTTAGAACAAACAGGACATGAAATAACTAATGGGAAAATTGAAGATGTTTCTATAGTACCTTCAGAGAAAAAAGCTATAGCTTCATCTGCTGTACTCTTGATGTTAAAGAATTGTGAAAATCCTAATAACTGGAAAACTTCATATACTTTTGGCTGGATTTCAAGAAGAACGATATCTCCGCCTTTTGGTTTTACCATCTTTAAGAAAACAGTAAAAGAACCAATACCTGTAGAAGATACGTAATTTAATGATGAACAGTTAAAAATTAAGTTAATAAAACCAGCTTCTATTACCTGTGTAATTTTTTTCTGAAAATAACCAGAATTGTATGTATCTATGTAACCACTTAAATAAATAAAGAGTCCGTTTTTTACATTTTCAGCTTTTCTAAGGTTTATTGTTAAACTGTCATCTTTTTCAGTATCAAAACCTGGAATTAATGCATTATTATTATCCATTTTTTTTTAACTCCGCTGTAGTTCTGGCAATAAATTTAATATAATATCAATTTATATATTACTATAATTATTACTTTTTGGCAAATTAAATACTGTATTTTTTAATATTTATTGAATGTTTTTTTAATATTTAACATATTTAGATTTTCGTCCGATAATAGAAAAAGGATAAAAGGAATTTATATGAAAAAAGCATTAAAACTAATTCTTTTATATTTTATTATTGCTCTTATAGGAATTGTTATTGGCACTCTTTTTTATTCATTGTATTTGAGTGTTTTAAATTATGTTGCCGGTAAAGAAATAGTTTTTTTTAATAAATTAAGTTTAATCAATTCATTCTTCTATATAACAGCATGTGTTTTGATTTTAATTTGTCCTGTTATTGCATATTCTAGAATCAGACATAAAGGTGGAATCTTACAGGTTTTTTTTTATATGCTGCTTTGTTTTGCTACATGGTTTATTTTTATGCCTTTAGTTTTAAAAGCTGATAATAAATTTAATTATCTTGATACAATCAATTCTCAAAATCAGACACTTTCTGGTGATGTATTTAGAAAAGTAAATAATAATGTTTATTATTTCCCTGGGGATGCAGAAAATGCAATTCAGAATAATCTTCCTGGTGTAATTATAGATATTGATGCAGAAAACGGTTTAAAAGTTCAAAATATTCAGCAAAGTGATGTGAATGTAATAAAAGAAGCTGCAAAACCTTATAGCGATACTTTAATTAAAGAAGCATTCAATCAGGATAAAATAATGAATAATTTTACTCTTAAACCAATTATCTTAAAAGCAAGATCAGCTTTGAATAAAGGTAAATCATTCTGGTTTGGATTTCTTTCATTTGCACTTGTTTTATGTTCTTTATATGGAATAACAAGTTTCTTTAAATGGAAATTAATGAATGCCTGGTTTATCTGTTTTTCATCATTTTTAATTATTTTTGTAAATATTTTCTATAATAATCCGCTTTTAGATGGATTTAAAAATAAGTTTGTAAATTCAAATCATTTATTGAATTCTTTATCATCTAATTTTGATGAACCGCTTCTGGTAATTGTAAATTGCTTTTTCAGTCTGCTTTTTATCATTATTGGAATTGTTAAATTTTTTGTGAACAAGAAAAACGGGGGCGAATAATAATGAAAAAAGTATTATCAATTCTACTGGCATTTTTAGGTTTAGGTATTTTAACTTGTTTTATTGTTGCTCTTTGTCTTCCATGTCCTGCAGAAGTTTATAAAACATCTCAATTTGCGTATAAGTTTTGTACATCATTGCAATATTTTTTAATTTTCTTTCCTGGTATGATTCTTACTTCATTTATAGTAGGATTTTCTGTTCAATTCGGTTCTAATTCAGAAGGAAGTTATGAACGTTTTTCTTCTGCGATGTTTAAAAGATATAAAACAGTAATGATAATATCTTTAGCCTGTACATTTTTATTAACTTTAGCCAATGAAACTCTTGGTGTAGTTGCCGGTGCAAAAAAAACTCAGATTTTAAATCGCCCGAAAATTGTTAATGAATACATAAAAGTAGGAAAAGATTTATTTTCAAAAGGATATTATGAACGTTCTATAAAATATGCGGATGCTGCAATTAAATTAAATTCAAAAGCAGAAGAAGCATTAAAACTTAAGAATGATGCAAGTCTTGAAATAAGTAAAAAAGATTTACCAGGGCTTCATTTTAATTCCGAGAATATTGATTCAGTATTATCTAAAACTGAAGAAAAAAAATATGATCCACAGGAACTGTTACAATCATATGAATATTATCAGAAAGCACAGACTGCCTTTGATAATGCACAATGGTTTGACGCTCATTATTATGCTGAACTTGGAATTAAATTAAATGCAAAAAAAGATCCTAATTATGAAAAACTCAGAGATATTTCTGTACAGTCATGGAACAATCTTACTAATCTGCATAAAAATTCCAAGACCGACAGTCAGCTTCTTTTTGAAGAAAAATATAAAGGTTATGTTGCATTAACTCAGGGTGATGATTTACAGGCATATTATATTTTTAGACGATTGATTGAAGACAGTCAGTATAAAAAAGATAATGATGTAAATTTTTATTATGATGTAGCAAGTAAACGTGTAGAGGAAAAATATTTCTTTGTTGATGAGACTTTTGAATTAAAGAGTTTTGAAAAAGCAAATGATGTTTATTTTACATATCAAAGAGAACAGGGGTCAAAAAATATTGTCTATTTTAAAGGAATGACAGAAGTTGAAAATTCAGGTCAGAGTATTCAGTATTTGCGTGATTTAACAATATTAACTTTTACAGCTGATGGAAAATGGTTTAATGCAATGCATGTTGATTATGCAAAAGTAATGCCTGTGTTTGTAGAAAATCTTTCTAAAGAAACAAAAGAACTTCTTGAAATTCAAGATGGAATTGAAACAGTTCCATACATGCTTTTAAAATCTGTAGGAAGAGATGATTCTTCTATTATGTACAAACCGGATTTTACATATGCAGACGGTGTTTCTCGTGATGATAAAGATTTTATTATTTTCCCGATGGATTTTGCTGATTTTATTCTTGTTGAAAATTCAAATAAAAATGTAAATGATATTTCTCTTGTTAATTTATGGAAGATAACTTCTAAAGCAAAAGATTTTGGTTATTCAAAAGAAATTTTTGGACAGGTTTTACTGAACAGACTTTTATATCCATTGTGTATGCTTGTTCTGCTTGTTTTACTTGCATCTTTTGCATGGAACAATCGTGTTAATGACAATCAATACTTTAAGTTTACATGGTTTTTAGCATTCCCATTCTTTATAGTTACTGCAGTGGTTTTAAATCAGCTTGTAATGTGGGGATTTAAACTGCTGAATTATGTTCTGCTTACCTTTAACGATAGTCTTTCGGGGCTTTTAATAGGCTGTGGAATTTATGTAGTTTTATTTTTTGCTGTTTCTGTGTTTTTTCTTTCAAGAAATACTTCGAATTAACTATTGCTCTAATTTACTCATCGTATTAAAATAGTTTTATTCTTTTTTTTTTTGAAGGTATTTTATGATGAATTTAGAAATGCTTGATAAGGCTGTTCGCAGAGTTCCTGATTTTCCAAAACCTGGAATCCTTTTTTATGATATTACAGGAGTACTCGTAAATCCAGATGCACTTAAATTTTGTATTGATAAAATGGTTGAACTTTATAAAGACAAGAAGATAGATGCAGTTGCTGGAGTTGAATCACGAGGTTTTATATTTGCTGCACCTCTTGCAGAAAAACTTGGAATACCTTTAGTTCTAATCAGAAAGAAAGGAAAACTTCCTGGTGATACTTATGAATGCAGTTATGCTTTGGAATATGGTACAGCAACAGTAGAAATTCATAAAACTGATGTAAAAAAAGGTCAGAAATTTTTAGTAGTAGATGATCTTATTGCAACAGGTGGAACTCTTGCTGCGGCAAAAAATCTAATTGAACAAGGGGGCGCGGAAGTTACTGATTTCTTTGGTGTTATTGGTCTTCCGTCATTAAATTATGAAAAAGTTCTTTCGCCTTGTAAAGTAACCACATTAATTAATTATGATGGTGAATAATTTTAATTATTAGATAGGACTTTTTTATGAAATTACCTGCAAAATATAAATCAATTTTAAATACAAAAGAAACAGAACATGCAATTGTTGCAATAAAAGATTTTTTTCAGCTTGCTTTAAGTACTGAATTAAATTTAACTAGAGTTACAGCTCCATTATTTGTCGGCAGTGGAACTGGTATTAACGATGATTTGAACGGTATTGAACGTCCGGTTTCTTTTCCAGTAAAAGCATTAAATGATTCTAAAATGGAAATAGTTCAGTCTTTGGCTAAATGGAAACGTTTAAAAATTACTGAACTTGAAATGGAAAGCGGTTTTGGTATTTATACAGATATGAATGCTCTTCGTCCTGACGAAGATTTAGATCCAATTCATTCTATTTATGTAGACCAGTGGGACTGGGAAATGGCAATCGATCCAAAAGACAGAACAGTTTTCTATCTTCACGAAATTGTTAAGAAGGTTTATCGCTGTATAAAAAGAACTGAATTCTTTATTTACGACAGATATCCTGCAATTAAACCAGTTTTACCAAAAGAAATTAAAATTCTTTATGCTGATGATTTACAGAGAAAATATCCAAATCTTACTCCAAAAGAAAGAGAAGATAAGGTTACTAAAGAATACGGTGCAGTATTTATTACAGGTATCGGCGGTAAATTAGACGACGGTTCAATTCACGATGGTCGTGCTCCTGATTATGATGACTGGATTACAGAAAGCGGAGACGGTCACAGAGGATTAAACGGTGATATTCTTGTATGGAATAATGTTCTTGACCGTTCATTTGAACTTTCTTCTATGGGTATACGCGTTAGTCCAGAAAGTTTAAAAGCTCAGCTTGAAGAAAGAAATATGATGGAAAGAGCAAATTTGAGTTTCCATAGTAAACTTTTAAAAGGCGAACTTACACAGACACTTGGCGGCGGTATTGGTCAGTCAAGATTATGTATGTTCCTTTTACGAAAAGCTCATATCGGTGAAACACAGGTTAGCGTCTGGACTGATGAAATCAGAAAAGATTGTGCTAAACGGGGAATTATTCTTTTATAGATGGAAAAAAAATTTTCTTTTAAAATTGATGAACTGGAATCTCAACTGCCTGAACTTATTAAAAATAAGGTAACAGAGATTTATATTAATGATAAAAAAGTTTTCAGTGATAAAAAGAAAATTTTAAAGATAATCAACCTTATAGCACAAAAAGCTCCGGATGTATTTCTTTCGATATACGCAGATGTTTCGGTTATCGATAAAGAAGTTGCTTTAGCTGCAACACAGATTTTTTGTTCTTTTGATATTCCGCTTTTATGTCAGGAAAAAGCAGGAAAGATTTTATTTGATAAAAAATACTATGCAGGTAAAGCAAAACTTCTAAATGATTTTGGTCTTGTTTTCGGTTTTGATTTAACTTACGCAACACAGACTGGTGATTCATTAAAAGCTTTTTTTGACCGTCTTGATTTTGCAATTCAGCAGTATCCAAATCATATTAATTTTATTCAGACAGAAGAACAGAACGAAGAAAATGAACCGAAAGTAACAGGACTTTTTTCTGCACAGGATATTCGTTATGCAAGAGACATCGCTTTTGCATGTAGAACTTTTTATTCAGAAGGAAGGGCCGTTCCATGGTTTTTATCAGTTTTAAAACCTTTAAGACTTTCTCCTTCAAAATTTTTTGCAGATGCCGCAGAATGGCAAAGATGTAATAATTGTGATTTTAAAAGCGGTTTTGTACCGGAAAAAGAAAATCATCTGGCAATAGAAAAAATGCAGCTTTTATTTATTGATGAAAAATACGAAGAAAAAGGACATCAGAATTTATTGCCGCTTGTAAATGATATTGTAAAAATCAACGGAGCAATGTCGCGTCTTTCTGGAGAAAATATTGAATCTGTAGTAGAAACCTCATATAATCCCGAAGATTTATTCAGTGAAGAAGCTTTGGATTTAGAAAGTTTTACAGAAAATGTCTGTATGGAAGAATGTAAGGTACGAATCTTTGCAGGTCAGGAAGGTCCTGAATTTGAATATTGATTTAAAATCTGAAACAACAATACGACTCGATGAATTTTTAAGAAAAGAACTTCCTGGAAAAATTGATGGAGAATGTTCTAATTCAAAAATCAGAAGATTGATTATTGCAGGATGTGTTTTTGTAAATGACCATAGTGTTACAAGACCTGCTTTTGAACTAAGAGGCAAATCTAAAGTTGCAGTAAAATTTGATTCAGATAAATTTTTTTTTGAAAAACAGCCTGATGATATAAAATTTGAAGTAACAGATGAATCGGTTATATTTGAAACTGAAGAATTGATTTTTATAAACAAACCTGCTTTTTTCCCCGTAGAACAGACTATCACTGGAAACAGGGATAATCTTCATGATGCAGTTGTGCGATTTTTGTGGAAAAGAAATCCTGAATTAAAAAATCCGCCTTATGTCGGAATAATGCATCGTCTTGATAGAGAAACTTCCGGAATCATCCTTTTTACAAAAACAAGAAGTGTAAATAAAGAAATTTCAGATTTGTTTCAATCACATGAATTTATAAAAAAATATGATGCAGTCGTTGAACAGAAAAAAGGACTTTCTGTTGGTAAAAAGTTTACAGTAGAAAAATTTATTGGAAGAATCAGCGGAAAATCACAGAAAGGAAAATGGGGCACTCTTGCAGAAAGTAAAGGCGGACAGTATTCAAAGACAGAATTTACAGTGGAAAAAGAAATCATCGTTGAAAATAAAAAATGTTTTTTAATTACCTGTAATTTATTTACGGGGCGAACACATCAGATTAGAGTTCATTTAAGTGAAGCAGGTTTTCCGATTTTAGGTGACGAACTTTACGGTGGTTCTTTAGCAAAACGACTTTACTTGAATTCAAAAGAATTAACATCACAAAAATTTTCAGTAAAAATCAATTCGGACTGGAAATAATTTCTTGCAAAATATAAATCCTCTGTTAGAATAAAAATAAGAAAATTCTTATTTTTAAAAGAAGAATTTAAAAAATAAACGGAGGTCAAATGATGAAAAAATCATTATTGATGGTTGCTGTAGTTACAGTTTTATTTGCAGGTTGTACAAAGAATGTTGCATTCGACGGTTCTAGTAAAGTTGATATGATTGAATCTGGAATTCAACCGGAAAATGTAGAAGCTTGGGAAAATGAAGTTGATGCAGATTTTGAACTTGTTTTAAAATCACTTGGTACAGATCAGGAATACGCTGTTCTTGAAAATTTTGATAAAAAATACGGAACAGATATGGCAAAAGAATTTGGTGTTTATTCACAGGCTCGAATGAGCAGCAGCAGTAAATCAGGTTCTTCTGGATATCCTTTATTAGAAGACATGCCTTTTAATGTAGACGGTGCAGTTTATATTTCAGGCGGAACTTCAGATTTAGTTGGAACTGTAATCGACTGGGTATCTCCAAAAACATTGCCAGGTTCATATTATCATGGTGCAGTTTTGGATTTAGATAAATATGATCCTAATAACGAAGATGGATATTGTCTTGAAAAAGCAAT
>CALAUH010000268.1 GCA_937892225.1 uncultured Treponema sp. | reverse complement strand
TTGAAACCGTTTCAAATATTGCATCAAAAAATAAGGAAAATGCTGAAAAAGTAAAAGAAGTATTATCAACTCCAAAGTTTAAAATAAAGATTCTAGACGATTTAGAAATCATTGTTCCTTTTAATTGGAAAACGTTTAGGCCTTTTGAAAAAAATCTTTTGTGTTCTATTGGAGAAGATCGAATTAAAATATTAAGGGATGCCGAAAAGACTTCAAATAATTTATCAAAGATAACTGAGTTTTTGGAAAATAATACAGAATTAAAATTGTCAGAAAAAGATGATTCTTTTGAAATCTGGAAATTTGCAGATAGAAATGATAGTTATCAATTTTTAAGTTCTCTTCCTGAAGATGAATTTGATTTGTGGATAAATACAAACAATAAGGTTCTTGATAACTGGCTTTCAATGGAATCTAAACCACTATCAGGTTCTAATATTACAACTGGTTTTCCTCAGATTAGCCAATTAGCAATAGTAGGATTAAGTACATTATTGAGACCATTAAATATTAACAATCTTGTTGAATGGTTATCGGCTCCAATGAGTCCTTTGGACTATGATTTCAGGAAAAAACTAGCAAAAACTATTACTGATAATAGTGGATACTACAATGAAGAATGTAATCTCCTTATAACAGACAAAGACAAAGATTTTCATGATGATATTAATGTTTATTTACCAGCATTAGATTCTATTAATCAAAAAGAAATATCAAAAAATAATTTACTCAGCTTAATAGAAAGTCTAAAAAGTTGGGCTAAACAGGAAAGATATAATACTAAAAATGAAATAATAAAAGATCAGTTAGCAACTGTTATTAATCATTGTGAACTAGTTGATCTTCTATATTCTAAAAATTCAAAAGCATCTTTCTCAAATATTGATATTGAAAATTTAATCTCTCTTTTATATAACCAATCATCTTATTCAATGTATGAAGCTCAAGTAGGGTGTCGAAGTGTTATAAAGATGCCAGATGCAATGGCTGCAAGAACAGGAAAAACAATACTTTGCGATTTTTATGATGATAAACCTTCAAAATTGACATATTCATTCTTATCTAGAAAAGAATATGAAGCTTACGCAAATGAACTTGATTTATGGTCAGAAACAGATGAAAGAAATTTTAGAAAGAACAATCGATTGTTACCTTTCAGACTGACTTCAGATAAGTTAGTTCTTGTAATTGCAGAAAAAAATGGAATATCGTTAACTTCTAAAAATACTGACTATATAAAAATTGAAAATGCATGTAAGCATGGAGATGATAATAACTTACTTGATGAATTGATGATTCGTAGAAATATTCAAGAATCAGATTACACAAGTGGTTATACATATCAGCCAGAAATTATTGATAATAGAAATCCTTCTGAATTGAGAACTATTTCTTTTAAAAATACTGGTTTATTAAACTGGAGAGATACAGAAAGCTATTCTTCATTGGATAATTTAGTTCAAAATCCAATAGATTATGCTTTTGAAAAATTTGCAAATATTAAACCTTTAGGTCTAGCAGCTATGTCTGATGCTAGCACAACATATGGTACCGTTGCTCATGAAGTAATTCAGAAGCTATTTGAACCAAAAGAAGATGTTGAGGGTAGTGGAACATCTGAATTTATCAAGAAAAATCTTGATGAAAAGATTGAAAAAGAAACTCTTTCTGTTATACAAGCACATGGCTCTATTCTTCTTTTGCAAGAAAATGCATTGGCAACAGAAACATTTAAGAGTCAATTAAAGAAGAGTATTTATAAATTGATACAACTTATGGAAGATAATAATCTTCATATCTTTGCCTGTGAAGAAGAAATGTATTTAAAAGATATGGGATTTTCTCCAGAGATTGCCATTAAAGGTTATGCAGATATGATTCTTGAAAATGAAAAAGGACAATTATATCTGTTTGATTTTAAATGGACACGATCTAAATCAAAGCATAAAAAACTATTGGAAGAAGCAAAATCCATACAGTTAGTTTTATATAAATACATGATGGAGAAAATTTATCATAAAGAAGTGGCTGCCGTTGGTTATTATACAATGCCAGCGATGAAATTTTATACATTAGATTCTATAGATGGTGATACAGAAAAGCTTTCTGTTTTAGACGAAAGAATTGGTGCAAATGTATTAAAAGAAATACAAAATTCCTATAAATATCGTCGTGAACAAATATCATCAGGATGTTTAGAAAATGCAGATGGTTTATCTCCTGAACAGATTCAATACTCAATTGATACAAAAGATAAAGGTTTATTGCCTTTAAGTTTTATAGAAAATCAGAAGACTAAATTAGAAGAGAAGAAAGGAAATCTTTATAGCAACTATCCTTTATTCAAGGAGGTTAAATAATGAAGAATGTAAAATATATCAGTGCAAGTGCTGGCAGTGGAAAAACTTATACATTAACTGAGAATCTTGAAAAAGTAATAGAATCTGGAGCGGTTGCTCCTGAAAATGTAATTCTAACAACATTTACTGAAAAAGCAGCTAATGAGTTTAAAGAAAAAGCAAAGGCAAAATTATATTCTCATAAAAAATATGAAGAAGCAGCACGTTTGGATCAGGCTATGATTGGAACTGTTCATGCTGTTGCTAATATGTTTATTCAGAAATACTGGTATGTTTCTGGTAATAGCCCAAAACTTAATATTATGACTGATGACGATGTTGAATTTTATCAAAATCAATCATTGGCTAATCTTCCAACAGAAGCTGAGTTAGAAAAACTATATAAATTCAGAAATACTTTTGATATACAGAAAAAAAATGATGTTGGATACGGAACTTCTCCTGATTTTGAATTTTGGAAAGAAACATTAAGTAAAATTGTTGGTTTTGCAAAAAATTATAATATTACTGCAGATGAATTAGATAATAGTTTGCAGTATTCAAAAGATTTAGTTGATTCATTAACAGAGTCAGGACATCACATTGTTTACAATGAAGATAATGTCAAAGAATTTTTGGAAGATAAAAAACAGCTTTTAGGTGGAAATCAGACTAGAGAAAAGAGTCTTAACAAGTTGAGAAGAAATTGCATAAATGCATCTGTAGAAAATTTCTTGTATTTAAAAGAGTTGTCTAAATTTATCGAAAAATTACCTGCTAAGTGCCAGACGGAATTAAGTAATTCTATAGCTTCTGATTTATATCATATCTGGAGTTCTGAAGAAGTTAGAAAGGTTCTGTATGACTATCTAGATTTAATATTTAGTTTAGCAAAACGCTGGATGCATTCTTTTACAGAATATAAAAAACAGAAACATCTCATTGATTTTAATGATATGGAAGTTATGTTTAATGATTTACTTGATTACGAAGAAGTAAAAGAAGATATAAAAGCTCAGAATATGTATCTCTTTGTAGATGAGTTTCAGGATTCATCTCCTATTCAGGTAAAAATATTTGATAAGTTATCAGAATTAGTAAAAGAAAGTATTTGGGTAGGAGACTACAAGCAAGCGATTTATAAATTCCGTGGTGCCGATACAGAACTTACAAAAGCTGTTACAGATAACATTGGTTTAAATGAAAATGGTAATCAACAGTTACCTCCTCTTACTAAAAGCTATCGAACTCTTGGAAAGATTGTTAATACATGTAATGCAACATTCTCAAAAGCTTTTAGTAATACATTTGGTGATGATACAAAAAAACTGGTTGAATTAGATTTCAATAGAAAGGAAGCTCCTGGTAATTTACGTTGTTGGCCTCTAGCTGGAAAAGATGATAGTGAAAAACTTCAAAAGATAGCCTCAAATATTGCTGTAATGATTAGTGATGAGAATGTTCTTCCTAGCGAAATTGCTGTATTAGCAAGAAGAAATACTACTTTGGATGAATTAACTAAATATCTGCAGCAATATAATATTCCTGTTCATCGTTCGGATCCTACAGCAGTCGAAAACCATGAGATGCTTCTTGTTACATCGTTGTTATCATTGATTCTAAATAAACATGATAATTTGGCCAGGGCACAAATAGCATTCCTTTCACAGAAAGATTTTGATGCCGGAAAAATATTTGATTCTAAACTCGAATATAACAGTATAAAAACAGATGATTCTCCAGATTGGCTTGAAGATAACAGAATTATTAAAAAATTAATGGCTAGACGTAGTGAATATAAATTACAGTCTGTGAGTGGACTTGTAGAAACTCTGATTATTGAATTGGATTTATATAATCTAGTAAAGAATTGGCCAGATTCAGATAACTCTGCAGAAAATCTTCAAGCAATTATTGTATCTGCAAAGAAATATGAAGAGCACTGTGCACAGATGGGATTCCCTGCAACTATATATGGATTTATCTCATTCACAAAAGAGATTGGATTAAAAACAGAAGGTGCTGTAGATGGAGTTAATCTTGTTACATTCCATAAATCTAAGGGATTGGAATGGAAGCATGTAATCTTATTCAATCTGGATGAAGATTTATTGGATGAAAAACTTTTAATAAAGAGAAGTTTTTTTGGAAATCATGCACGACATAAAGAATGTCCTTCAGCAACAGTTCTGTATCCTGAAATGTATATTGGAATTTTGCCATTTGTGTATACAACTGCAGCAAGAGAAAATATTCCAGAGGAAATTCAAAAGCCGGTTCTTGAATCTGATTTATTCAAACGAGTTAAAGCTGAGGAGATAGAAGAAGGCAAAAGACTTTTGTATGTTGCTATGACAAGACCAAGAGATTCTTTAATTTTGGCAGCTGCAGAAAAAGATGGATTTACCTGGTTTAATTCAATAGGTGTTCCTGCTGTGAATGTAATAGCGACTGCTGGGGCAAATGATATTTTGAATATTGGTAGTGAACATGCATTTAATGTTGAATATCTAAGAGTCTGGAAATTCAAACGTCCTAGTAAAAACATTATTGATTTAGTTCAGTCTCCTAAAGTGTATGAAACTCGCGATATGCAGCCTAGTAAAACACCTTCAGATAAGAAGGTTGATGCAAAAGAAATTTATAGTTTTGGTAAGAGAATAACAATTAAGGCGGAAACTGGCGAAGCTGATAAAATTGGTACTTGTATACACGATATATTTGCATTTATTGAATACGACAGAAGTACAGAAAAAGCAACAGAAGTTATTAAAGGTTTTGGTTTTGAAACAAAGATACCAAATCCAGAAGAAGTTGTTGAAGCTTGGAATAATTTAGAAGACTTCCTGACCAAGACATACGGAAAGGGTAAAACTTATCACGAGTTACCGTTCAAGCATTTTTATAAAGGGCAAATATATACAGGAAGTATAGACTTAATTTGGGAAACCGAAGAAGGTGTAATTCTTGTTGATTTCAAAACCTTCCCTGGTTCTATAGCTCAGATTATGGATAAAACCAACGAAAAACATTATGTTGGAAACTATAAAGGACAATTTGAATGTTACAGACGGGCACTTGAGGCAGCAGGAAAAAAAGTAAAAGCAAAATTGGTTTACTATGCTGTAGGTGGAAGTGTTGTAGAAATCAAGTAAAGATATATATTTTCTTGTAAAAAGAGCAGAATCTTGAAAAAAATCAGGAATTTCTGCTCTTTTTTTTTGACAGTGTCATTCTATGACACCTTTACGTATTAAAATATATGTATACTGGCATTTTTGTAACTATATTAATAAGTAGAGGTAAGAATGAAACAAATAATTCAGAATGAAATTAACAGATTTATGGAAAAGGATACAGGTCTTTCTATTATGGAAATACCTACTGGCCGTGGTAAAACTCATAATGTGCTAGAGTGTATTGCAAAATATAGAGAAGAACATCCTGAAAGAAATATCTTTTTCATTACGACTCAGTTAAAGAACCTCCCTTATTCTAGTTTAAAGAAACATTACAAAGATAAATCAAAATTTGTACAAGAGGTAATGAAAGTTGAACGAAATATATCTTCTTTCTTATCTCTAGATTTAGACAAATTCGAAAAAGAAATAAAAGACTGTAAAGAATGGCAAGAATATAAAGAACTCCGTTTAGCAGTTACACAATATAAAAAACTGGTGGAAAATGAAAATAAATCCCATATTCCAACTAATCCAAAACTAAAAATTGAAATTGATAAAGAACTGGAAGAAGCAGAAAGAGCTTTTAGAAAAAAGATAGAAGCTATGTTAAAAACAGAAGCTTCAGATTTGAAAATAACAATTCCTGAAAATGTAGAAGATGAGCAAAAATATAAAAAAAGCTATTTGATTAATACTAAGTATGAATGGATAAGGAAAGTCTATCCTACAGTCGATACAGAAAATCACAAAGTTTTTATGTTAAGTATGGCTAAATTTCTTTATGGGAATTCAACAATAATAGAACCAACTTATAAATTCATAAATAATAAGCTTACAGAAAATGCGGTAATTTTTATTGATGAATTTGATTCTACTAAACAGGTAATTGATAACATAATTCTAGAAAATACTGCAAAGAAATTTGAGAATAAAATTGAGATATTTAAGACTATCCATCAAAAATTCCAAATTAAATTAAGTAAGCCCTATATGGATACTTGTGATGGAAAAGGTGTGCGAATTACTTTTGAAGTTATGAAACAAAAAGCAGATAGTCTTTATGAAAAGTTTTTTGCATATGATTCAATGCAATTGTGCAAAGAATATAGAGACGAACGTTGCAATTTTATGATTCATGATGGATCGCTTCATACTTTAGGAGATCCTGCCAGAAATTATATTGTTGCTGTAAAGAATAATGAGACAGATAAACTGGATATAAAATTCCTGACAAAAGAAGAACACAACCAACTCGAAAAAGATTCATTCATATATATCAACTCCTTGCTTGAAAATCTGGAACAATATTTTGGTGAGTTTAGAAGTTTTATCAGACGATGGGCAATGCGTTATTCAAATTATGCAAAAATAACAGAAGAAGAAGCCCTAATGTCTATTCTGGGTAAGTTCGGACTTAATCAGGAAGAGGCAGAATTAATTATGGAAAATAAACTTTACTATGTTCCATATAATCAGTTAGAGAAAGAATACAAAACTCTTTCAGATATGATTCCTGATACAACCTATTACAATTATGGTTTTGATATTCATCATTATGTTGATTCTCAAATGCACAATGAGGATACAGAAATATTAACATTTCAAAAACATGATACTCCTGAGAAATTCATGAAGTATTTGAGTACAAAAGCAAATGTTATAGGTATAAGTGCTACAGCACTTGTCCCAACTTTTGAAAATTACAATATTTCATATTTAGCAGATGTCCTTGGGGAAAATTTCTCTCTTGTTTCTGCTGATAATTTGCAGAAAATAAAAAATGCCGAAAAGAAACTTGAAAATGAATATTCAGAAAAAGGAATTGAAATTTCAGCAGTCATAATGAATAGTGCTGGATTATATTCACAAATTGCAGATAAAACAAAAGCTATTCAAGAAATATTAGAATATCTTCCTGATGATATTTCTGAAATGATTGCAAGAAAATTAATTGCAAAAACCTCTAACAAAGAATACAAAATTACTCGTTATTTGGATGTAATAAAGGCTATGTATGATTTCTGGACAGGTAAAAATAATCATGCGTGGTTGTTTTTAAATTGGCCTTTATTAAAAACTGATAGTGAAGATTTTGACGAGGAAGTAATTCGCTATGTATTCGAGAAGATATTAGAAGCAACTGGTGAAAATATTGAAGACTATAAAGACACTATAGTAATTCTTAAATCTTCAGAAAGTTTTGAAGAAGATAAGATTAAACTATCTGAGGATCTTGCAGCTGGAAAAAAGAGGATGGTTTTCTCTTCTTATCAAACATTAATGGCAGGTCAGAACCTCAATTTTGATTATGATATAAATATCATTAAAGATTATGTTTCAATTGGAAAGAATTCAAAGAATGATGGAATTGTTTTAGGAGACATTACTCATCAGAATTTTAATAAGACATATGGAGATAAGAAACCGTTTGAACGTAATTTAGAAAGAATTACTTTAGCAACAAAAATACAAGATACATACGAGAATGATTATCTAGAAAAGTATGAACAAGAAAGTCTTTTGAAATATGCCTTAAGAGATATGAAAAATGGAAAAGATTTTGAAGCGGTATTGCTTAAAGCAAATAATTGTCCAATGGCTAGAAACAAGGTTTTGCAGATCATTATGCAGTCAGTAGGGCGTATAACAAGGACCTTTGTTAAGAATAAAAATATTAAAATCTATATCAGCAACTCTGTACTTGGAATGTTAGATAAATCTGAATTTGAAAAACACATATTAACCCCTGAATTAAATGCAATTTATAAAATATGTCCAGGAGTAGCTCCAGTTGAAACAGATACATTAACATTAAGAGCTATAAAAAATTCAACACGAGCAAACCGTTGGATTAATAGTCTTATGAAAAAAGAGGATGGAGAATGGCAGGAAAAAAATATGAGTATGTGGAGACAAACTCGTATTGATATGCTTAGAAAACCTCAATCGGACAGTGAACATAAGTTTTTAGGTATGTATTTTGAAACTGATAATGGTGCTTCGAAATATTATTTTGCTCAAAAAAATGATTTTGGAACTGTAAGAATAGATTTTAGACATTCAAAAGAAGAATTTATACTCAGAAATAATTTAAAAGAATTCATATCTGATAGTGGATATGGAGTTCAGGAAGTTAGTGAAGAAGATTGCCGTTTACAAAAATTACTCAAATATCCAGGAATGCTGGAATATTTTCAATCACAGGGATTTGCTACCAAATTCGATTCTAAGAAATATATTATGACGCCTGTTGTATATCAAAATATATACAAGGGAGCTCTTGGAGAAGAATGTGGAAAATTCATTTTGGAAGATAGATTAGACATTAAATTAAAAGAAATAGATGACCCTTCAAAATTTGAACTTTTTGATTTTGAAATGAGCAAAGATGTTTACGTGGATTTTAAGCATTGGAGACCATATTACTATTCTGATAGAAAAAAAATGTTTCAGAAGATAAGCCGGAAGTTAGATGAATGTGGTGGAAAGAGAGTTTATGTAATCAACATTTTAGCAGATGGATATTTATCTCCTGATGAAACGGAAGATAGTCGAATTGTAGTTATACCTAATCTTTTAAATGAAGAAGATAGTTCAATTAATTTTGCTGCGATAAAAGCTATTCATCCAGAAGATTATAAAAAGTAAAGGAGTTTATTATGCGTACAAGTAAAATATTAGTAACTTGGAAAAATTTTGAAAAGATTTTTGATGATTATGATGTAATTCAATTCAGTTATGATTATGAAAAATTCATGGAACTAGGTCATAAAAAATATGAATTTGATGAGCAAGTAATGATTT
>CALAUH010000267.1 GCA_937892225.1 uncultured Treponema sp. | reverse complement strand
AAAGAATTATTGAAGTTAAGCGGATTTTATAAAGATATTTTTGACTCCCAATTACTTGCGCAAAAGGGAGGTAAATAATTATGAAAAAGAAAACTTTAAAAACAGAAGAAGATTATAATATAATTGATACTGGAGTTCAATGTTTATTATTTTGTAAAGTTCAATCTGATTTGGAATCATCTTGCGGTCTTCTACAGAAAGTTTTGTAATGTCTAATTCGTAGCCGAAAGTTCCGGATAGGGCAACGTAACCGCGTGTTTTAAATGGAGTTACACGTCCGCATGCATGATTTGGGCAGACACTTACATGAGCTCCCATTGTACTTAAAGGATAAACCAAGGCTGTCCCTTCCTGAATTTCAAGTCGTTCAAAAGCATCGGTATCATCACTGCACCAGATTTGAGGACTAAAATAGAACATTCCAGGATCAAAACGGGCACCACCGCCACTGCAGTTTTCTAGCAAAAGATTTGGGAAGTCTTTTACCAATCGTCCCTGAAGTTCGTAAAGTGCAAGGGTATATCTGTGGAAAAATTCGCCGGTCTGGTCTG
The DNA here is from genome assembly GCA_937892225.1 of uncultured Treponema sp. Taxonomy (GTDB): domain Bacteria; phylum Spirochaetota; class Spirochaetia; order Treponematales; family Treponemataceae; genus Treponema_D. The sequence continues at coordinate 3,913 of CALAUH010000267.1, read as the reverse complement.
AAGGAAGATTAATGCTTCCAACATCGGAAATCTGACGGTTCATATCCCATTTTACATATTCAATATTTGCTGATTTAAGGATTGCAGAAACTGAATTGTAAACGTGGTCTTTTACTTCTTTACGCGTAATATCAAGAACAAGCTGCTGTCTGCTCATTCCAGGTTCACGTCCTTGAATCTGAATTGCCCAGTCTGGATGTGTTTTGTATAAATCGCTGTCTGGAGAAATCATTTCGGGTTCAAACCAGATTCCGAATTTCATTCCAAGTTTATTTACTTGTTCAACAAGGTGTTTTAATCCACCTTTAATTTTTTCTTCGTTTACATACCAGTCACCAAGACTTGAATCATCAAAACTGCGGTGACCAAACCATCCGTCGTCCATAACAAGCATTTCAATTCCATCTTTTGAAGCTTCGCGGGCAATTGAAAGAAGTTTTTCTGTATCAAAATCAAAATAAGTTGCTTCCCAGTTATTTATGAGGATTGGGCGCATTGCTTTTTTATATGGGCTTCGGATTAGATGTTCGCGGTAAAGGTCGTGGAAAGCGTGTGTCATTCCGTTTAAGCCGTTTTCTGAATAAACTAAAACTGCCTGTGGTGTGTAAAAACTTTCACCGGGATTTAATTTCCAGCAGAAATTTTCGGGATTTAATCCGATTTGTACGCGGAGTGTGTCAAACTGATTTGTGTGAACGTTCGCGGTGAAGTTTCCTGAATATATGAAGTTTATTCCGTAGGCGCGGCCGATGTTGTTATCAGCATTTTTGTCTAGGATTGCAATAAAAGGATGTTCCTGATGTGTGGTAACTCCGCGGTTGCTGCTTACTGACTGCATTCCTTTATGAACTGGACGGCGGTCTATGTGACGTTCGCGTGCCCAGCTGCCGTTTAATGTAATCATGTCAAAATTATCGTTGTCTATGTCGAAGGAAGCAGAAAGGGCTCGGGTAATATAAACTGGGGATGTTGATTTACATGCAGGACTGTCCCCGTTGTAATTGATTTTTGAAGAACGTACGATTGCGTTTGTGTCGGAAAAAACTGTGTAATAAAGGATTACTTCAATTCCAAGGACTTCGTCGGCAGTGGTAATTGCGAGAGTCTGTGCATTTTCTTTGAGGGCTGTCCCTGTTGTAAATACGTGTGGAAGTTCTGGAAGTTCAACAGTACCGTTAATTATTTCGTAGGATTTGTATTTTAATTCTACGGCGTTGTTTCCGTTTGTATTTTTTATTGCAAGTGCGGCTGGTCTAAAATCACCAATGCCTTCTGTCGGATATTCCTGTGGAAGAAAATCTAAGAGAGAGTGTTTTTCGCGGAAAATTTTATTATCACTAAAACCGTATTCGTTTTGGCGTGTAAGGTAAGAAACATCATCATCACCAATTTTTGAACCGTAGTAGGTGTGTGCAACGTATCCTTTTTTTGAAATTGTAATTACGTAAACAGAATCTGGAGTTTCCAGACGAAATGTTGAAGTTTGTTTATTAAAAGTAATCATTTTTTCCTCGTGATTATAATGTTACAGTGAAAATCATTCTTTTTATATAGTAAAAATTGATGAAAATTGTATTAATGTATATTTTTTCTTTTTTTTATTCAAAGTTTTTAATAATGATTTAAATGTAAAAATATGATATTAGTAAAAATGTAAGAATTTATATCTTACTGATAATATGTTTTTTAAGGGAGTTGTTAAAATATGAAATCTTATACACATAAAATTAATTATTATGAAACAGATAAGATGGGGATTACGCATCATTCTAATTATGTAAGATTTATGGAAGAAGCCAGAATTGATTTTATGGACCAGATTGGATGGAGCTTTGATAAACTTGAAGAGGAGGGAATTGCTTCTCCAGTTATCAGCATTGAATGTAATTATAAAAAGACAACTACTTTTCCAGATATAATCAGCATTGAAGTTACAGTTGCAAAACTTACCGCCTGTAAATTAACATTTGCATATACATTTACAGTTGATAATGATGTTGTATTTACTGCAACTTCAACACATTGTTTTATTGGTAAAAACGGTACTCCAGTAATTGTGGAAAAAGAATATCCACAATTATTTGAAGAACTTAAAAAGTATGTATTATCAGCTTAGAAACGTCCGTCTTTTGTATCCCAATACTGTAATTCGTTATGGTCTTTTATGTATTTTATTGTTTCATCAACTGTTGTAAAACAAAGACCGACAACTGTATCTGCACAACCATAGTAGATTGCAATTCTTCCGGTTGCGGCATCTGTTAATGCAGCTACTGGGAATGTTACATTTGGAACAAATCCTGTAGTTTCGTAAATTTCTTCTGGTGTAAGCATGTAGTCACCACAGCGGTATTTTACGATAGAAGGATTATCACGGTCCAGAATTGCAGCTGAGAATGAATAAACATAACCGCTGCAAGTCTGACAAACTCCGTGATAGAACATAAGCCAACCTTCATCAGTTTCAATTGGGGCAGGACCGCATCCGATTTTTAATCCCTGCCACCATCCGTCACCACCTTTCTGCATAACTAAACGATGTTCTCCCCAGTATTTCATGTCTGGAGATTGAGAAAGAAGAATGTCGCCGAATGGAGTATGTCCTGAATCTGATGGACGAGAAAGCATTACGAATTTATTGTTGATTTTTCTAGGAAATAAAACTGCATTTCTATTAAATGGTAAAAATGGATTTTCGAGACGTGTAAAATCTTTAAAATCTTTTGTTGTAGCAACACCAATTGCTGCTCCGTCAAAATCACCACACCACATAATGTAGTAAGTATCATCAATTTTTACACAACGAGGATCGTATGCGTAAAAAGGATCGTGTGGAGTTCCATCAGGATCGTGCATGTGGATTTTTTCTGTCTGAAAATTCCAGTGAATGCCGTCGTCTGAATCTCCAAGATAAAGGAAAGGACGTGCATGTGCATCTTCTGAACGGAATACACCTTTGAATTTTCCCTGCCATGGAATTACTGCACTGTTAAAAATGCGTCCCATTCCAGGAAAAGGATTTCTGTCAATAACAGGATTTTCTGAATAACGCCATATTGGTAACCACCAGTCTTTTGGTTTGTCCTGCCATGGTATATTTGGTAAATTTTCACCATTGATAATTTTGCTCATAAAAAACTCCATCATAAAACATGATTTATTAACATCAAAATAACGGGGAAAATTCAGGTTGTCAATAAAATCAGAAAAATATATTTTAAATTAAGAAATTTACCTTAATAGGCATAAGGGAAAAATATTATATTATTATGATTGAACTTAATTTTGGAGTTAATATGAAAACATTTTATTTGAATCAAATTAAAAATAAACGTATTTATGGCAGAAATAAAGAATCAGTTTATGATGATAAAACAGTCAATCTTTTATGGGCTGCTGATAGTCTGGAAATTAATGTAAAGGCAAATGAGTGCTGGATAAATTTAAGCAGCAGTTATTCGAAGTTCGAAATCTGGGTTGCAGTAGAAATTAATGGTTATCAGACAGCCAGATTTATAGCACCGGTAAAAGATGAATGGATTTGTATAGCCAGAAATTTAAATCCTCAAAAAGAAAATATTATTACAATCATAAAAGAAACTCAGGTAATGGCTGGAGAAGAAAAACATAGTCTTTGTATAAATCAAATAGGTTTAGATGATGAAGGTGATTTTGTAGAATTAAAAAAGAAAGATTATGATATTGAATTTGTCGGTGACAGTATAACTTCTGGAGAAGGACTTGCCGGAAATTATGATGAAATGGATTGGATTACGCAGTGGTTTTGTGCAAGTAAAACTTTTGCAGTACAGGCATCTAAAAAAATAAATGCATCGTGGTCTGTTTTAAGTCATTGTTTCTGGGGAGTAGGCTGGTGCTTGGACGGAAATCCGAATTCAACTATTCCTTCTAA
>CALAUH010000266.1 GCA_937892225.1 uncultured Treponema sp. | reverse complement strand
TAAGAAGAAATTCTCCTGTTGATATAGGTATCTGGGATTTTATTTTACCTTCATCATTAATAATTCCTTTAGATACACATGTTATACAGGAAGCAAAAAAATTAAAATTAATTGCAGATAATGCAGGTTCCAGCTTAATAACTGCAAAGAATCTTACAGAACAGGCAAAAAAAATCTGGCCCGATGATCCGGTAAAACTTGATTTTGCTTTGTTTGGTCTTGGTATTGATGAAAAATAAACTTTGAATTATAACTGTTAATAGAAATTGTACAGGAGGATTTCTAATGGAAAATAATTTAACTACTAATAAAAAAATTGCACTTACTGGTGTTCTTAGTGCTTTGGTAATTGTATTAGGAATTACTAAACTGGGATTAATTCCTCTTGGACCAATAGCTTCAATTTCAATTTTACAGATTCCAGTAATTCTTGCAGTAATTCTTGGAGGACTTCCTTCTGGTTTATTTGTTGGTGCAACTTTTGGAATTATGTCTTTAATTCAGGCAGCAATGAGCCCTTCTGGTGTTTTAGACCCTCTTTTCGTAAATCCTCTTATTTCGGTTTTGCCAAGAATGCTTATTGCCGTAATAGCATATTTTTTATGGAAATTATTTGATTTAATCAAATTACCTAAATTAGTTAATGTAGTTTGTACAGCGGTTATAACAACATTGTGTCATACTTTGCTTGTAATTGGAAGTTTATATCTTTTTAGTAACAGCGTTGTAAAAGAAGCAATGGGCGGCGCAGGATATTTTGCAGCAATTGGTATATTAGGAATTCAGGCAATTTTAGAAGCAATTGCATCTGGTATTATTTCTTTCTTTGTTTACTTTGCGTTGTTTTTGACAAAAAATAGAAAATCAAAGATGCAGAAACTTGATGAAAAACAATAATTTAAATATTTCCAGATATATTTAAATGATGTATAATTGAATTTATGAAAATTGTAATAATTGGTGCTGGTTTTACAGGAATTCAGTTAGCTAAAATCTTAATAAAAGAAAATAATCAGGTTGTTCTTATAGATAACAATGAAGATACAGTACGTCATGCAACAAATTTATTGGACTGTATGATTCTTTGTGATGACGGTAATAATCTTGAAACTTTGGAAAGTGTCGGTATAGCAAAAGCAGATGCTTTAGTTTGTGTTACTGAATCTGACGAAGTTAATATGATTACATGTTCACTTGTAGATGCACTTTATCCTGATGTATTAAAAATTGCTCGTGTCAGAAATTATGCTTATTATGTAAATACAGCGGAAACCAAGAAGAAACAGTCACTTAATTTTTCTGGTAATTACAGACCATTGTATGGAATCAATTATATGATTCATCCAGATGTTGAAGCGGCAGATGCAATTGTTCAGGCTGTAGAAAATGGAGCCATAGGTAATGTAATAACTTTTGATAATTCAGACTTAGAAATTGCCAGAATAATGGTAACAGAAACAAGTGTTTTTAATGGAATTTCGTTAAAAGAAATAAGATCAAAATCAGATATTCCATTTTTAGTTGCATTTGTTGAAAAAGATGGAAATGCATCTTTACCATCTGGTGATACTGTAATTACTGCGGGAAATACACTTGGAGTTTTAACTTCTAAACAGAATATTCCTGAAATCATGAAATTCTGTGGTTCTGAGCAAAAATCACTTAAAAAAGTTGCTTTGGTTGGAGCAGGAAGAATTGGAAATATTATTGCAGAAAAATTAATTGGTTCTAAATCAAGTAAAAAAGCATCTGGATTTTTAAATATATTTAAACAGCGAAAAAATCTTGATTTTGTAATTATAGATACTGATGAAGAAAGAACACAGGCGGCTTCTGAAAAATTCCCTGAAGCAAAAGTTTTATGTGCAGATGCTTCTGATGAAACTTTCTTAAAAGAAGAAGGAATTACTTCTTTTGATTTAGTAATTTGTTGTAATCATAATCATGAGTTGAATATGGTTTTAGCCGCTTATCTTGAATCTTTGGGAGTCGGTCAATCAATAAGTTTAGTAGAAAGTTCACAGTTTGCTACAATTGCAGAAAAACTTGGTGTTGATGTTGCAATTCCATTAAGAGACTGTGTTGTTGATTCAATTATTAGTCATTTACGTGGAAAAGCAGTAAAAGAAATTCATACAGTTACTACTGGTGATTTGGAAATTGTTGAATGTGAAATAAATTCTAATTCAAAAGTTGTCGGTAAATATTTAAAAGATATTTCTAATCCAGGTTCTTTCCTTGTTTTAATGAATAAAAAGGCTGGAATTGATGAATATTCTATTGTAAATGGTAATACACAGTTGTTTTCGGGAGATCATGTAGTATTGATTGCAAATTCTGAAAATATTAAAAAAGTTTTATCATTTTTTGCAGGTAAAGATTAATAGCGGGGAAGGGAATCGATGTTTATAATATCATTTCTAAAAATTTCATCTATTATTTTATCGATTGTAGGAATTACTTTTTCCATTCCATTGGTTGTTGCAATAGTTTGTGGTGAAACAACGATGTATCTTCCTTTTTTAATTCCAATGCTTGTAAGTTTAATTTTTGCAATACTGGTAAATCTGTTTACAAGAAAAGAAAAAATAAATATGACAACAAAACAGACTTTTTTGATTGTTGGAATTGTCTGGGTTATTGCTTCTTTTATGGGTTCTGTTCCTTTTTATTTTAGCGGATTTTTTAATTCATATTGTGACTGTTTATTTGAAAGTGTAAGCGGCTTTTCTACAACAGGTGCAACTATTTTATCTAATGTTGAGATTTTGCCTCGTTCTATAAATATGTGGCGTTGTATTACTCACTGGTTAGGCGGTATGGGAATTGTTACTTTGACAGTTGCTGTATTACCTTTATTTGGTGTAGGTGGATTTCAACTTATTAAAGCAGAAACAACTGGTCCGGAAAAAGGTAAAGTAACCACAAGAATTACTACTACTGCTAAATTTTTGTGGTTAACTTATATTGCATTTACATTTACAGAAACTCTTGCTTTGAAATTAGCCGGAATGGATTTTATAGATGCTTTATCACATTCTTTTGCAACACTTGGAACAGGTGGTTTTTCTACAAGAAATGCATCTATTGGTTCTTATAATTCAGTAAGTATTGATATTATTTGTACTATATTTATGTTTCTTTCCGGTATTAATTTTTCTTTATACTATTATTTGTTTACAAAAAAATGGTCCGAAATAAAATATAATTCTGAATTAAAGTTTTATATAGGAATAGTTGTATTTTCAATTTTGGCTATTACTTTTAGTATTTTACCTGTTTATAAATCTTTTGGAACTTCATTAAGATATTCTTCATTTCAAGTTGTTACTATTATTTCTACAACAGGTTTTTCAACGGCAGATTTTTTACAATGGCCTTCTGTTGCACAATTCTTTTTGTTTGTTTTGTTTTTCTTTGGTGGATGTTCAGGTTCAACTTCGGGGGGATTTAAAGTTATACGATGGGTTATTCTTGGAAAATCATTAAGTAATGAAACTAAGAAAATGCTTCATCCACATGGTGTATTTACTGTAAGATTAAATAGCCGCCCGATTAAAAATGAAATTATTACATCAGTTTCTGCATTTTTAACTTTGTATTTACTTTTAATTGCTATTACAACTTTTGCCGGATGTCTTGGTAAACTTGATTTTCTTACTGCTTTTACAGGAGCAATTTCTATGATTGGAAATGTAGGACCCGCATTTGGGCCTTTAGGACCGACTGGAAATTATGGATTTTTACCATCATTTGTTAAATATTGCTATTGTTTTGCAATGATGGCAGGTCGTCTTGAATTATATACAATGATTATTTATTTTATGCCTGCTTATTGGAAAAAATAAATCTTTAAAAAAAATCGAATTTAGTTTAAAATAGTATAAATAATGGAAACGTTTGAGAGTGCACTGCAAAGTGTTGATAAAGACAAAATAAAGACAGCTATACGCTTATCTACTCCAATTCAGATTACGACATATACTTTGCCAAGAAATATGGAATTGTATATGCATGAAGTTCTTTCTGTATTTTTAAAAGAATGTCATCAGGAACATATGGATGAATATTTGAACTTCTGTCTTGGAGAACTTCTTACAAATTCAAAAAAAGCAAATACCAAACGTATCTATTTTAAAGAAAAGAAATTAGATATTAATAATACAAAAGATTATGAATTAGGTATGAAAACCTTTAAGGATGATACTTTTGGAAATATAGATCATTATCTTTTGGAACAGAAAAAAGCAGGTTTATATATTAAATTAATTCTTCAGGTTTATGATGATTTGCTCAAAATAGAAATACGAAATAATTCTGTTTTATGTAAATTTGAAGAAGAAAGAATTAAACAGAAATTAAGTAATGTAAAACAATATAAAAATGAAAAAGATGTATTGAATAAGGTTTTAGACCAGGTTGAAGGAGCTGGTTTAGGAATTATCATTATCATCTTGATGTTGCAGAAAATTGGACTTTCAAAAGAAAATTATAGAATTTTTTCAACAGATAAAGAAACTATAACAAGAATAGAATTGCCTCTTAATAATCAGAAAATTGATGATTTAGACAGTTTATATTCAGTATTTATAGAAAATCAGACAACAATTCCTGTATTAAAAGAGAATTATGCAGCTTTATCAAAAGTACTTGCGAAAAAATTTGTATCTGCTAATGAAATAATTGATGTGATTAATAAAGACGTTACATTATCATATTTATTATTGAAAAACAGTATTTTAGAAAATAAAGAGAATTACACATATACAAAAGCAATTGAATCATTAGGAATTGAAAAAGTAAAAGAAATTTTTGATAAAAAGAATACAGAAATTAAACCTGCAACTCAAAGTAAATATACAAAAAAATTATGGGATAATGCAAGAAAAGTTGCTTTTTATGCCTATAATCTTGCTAAAAATACAGGGCTTGATAAAAAATACAGTCTTGAAGATATTTATATAAGTGCTTTGTTACATGATATAGAATGCATTTTAATTGCAGAAGCATCAGATAAACAGAAGAATGCAGTAGAAAATAAATCAAAAGAATTGAATATTCCAAATGATGTAAAAAATATGTTTGTAGAGAACAGTCTGCATAATAAAGGTGGAGCTCTTTTCTTAGAAAAGAATAATTTCCCTGCAATAATTTGTAATGTTGTTAAATTTCATAATAAACCGGAAAATGCACCTTCTGAATATAAAGTTATTTCTGCATTAATTTATTTTGCCGACATGATTCAGTATTATGTTAATGGAAAAATTGAATTTTATCAGATTAATGAAGATATAAAGAAATTATTTAAATTTGATAAAGAAGATAAATTAAGAGCCTTTATAAAAGCAGTAGAATCTGAATTAAAATAATTATTTGTTTAAATATTCAACCCATTTTTGCATTAAAATTCCAAAAGCGACTCCGACATTTAACGAAGCTTTTAATCCTTTCATCGGAATAGATACTGTTCCATAAGTAGCTCTTTTTAATCCTTCTGGACTAACGCCTAATTCTTCTGAACCAATAATGCATATTCCTTCTTTTGGAAAAACAAAATCATTTATGTCTGTACCGCCTGTTTCTAAAGCAAAAACTGGAATATCTTTAGGTAAATCATCTAAAGAAAGTCGTTCATAGCCCATAGTTTCAATACAGCCCATTCCGCTTCTGATTGCACGTGGTTGTTCTGGATCTACACAAAAAGGTGATATATATACTTTTTCAGCACCTAATCCTTCTGCTGTTCTAAAAATTGAACCAATGTTAAAAGGTGAACGGATATCTTCTGCATAAACACACATTCCCTTATAAAAACTTCTTTCATTTACAGTTCCATCTTCATTTACAAGTTTGTGTGGTGCGATAACTAAATCCCATTCTGCTGGAAAAGTTCCGATAATTTCTAAAAGATGATTACGTGCAATGTTACATAAACGTAATTCGTCAAAAGGTTCAGCTGAAAGTAATTTTTTTAATTCATCACTTGCTTCTGGAGAAAGTTTTGGATCTTTTAGAAGAATTTCTGTGATTTTTTTTATATATTCGCTTCTTGGTAATTCTTTAAAAGAATATTCTGTACCTTTTTCAGCAATGCCTTTTATATCACGTTCAAGGGCACCGTAAGTTAAAGCGAGTTTTCTTCTTTTCTGTCCGCCTTCGAGTTGAAATAATTTTCCAGGTTCAATCATTTTTAGAAAGCCTTTTTGATAAAGTCAAAAATATCGTCAGTTGTCATGCTTCTAGGAAGTTTATTAACAATATCAATATCAGCAACATCATCTACTGCAAGGGAAAGTTTTTCTACAGTAAGCTGTAAATCTTTTAAACGTGCTGGTAAATTAGAAATTGCGATTCTCTGTCGGATATTATCGATAAATGCTTTTACGGCGTCATCTCCTGTTGTTTCATCATCAACAATGCGCATAATGTGTGCAAGTTTTTCAATCCTCTTGCTTTTGTATTGTGCAGCATCTTCTACAGCATAAGACATTAAAATAGATGATATTAATGATTTATTAACTTTATAGCGTGAATTTATAGATAAAGAAAGCAATGAACTTAAACCAAGAGAACTTGATGCAGTTGCCATAGAAATCATTACTCCTGCTTGTGCTAAAAGAATTTCTTCCGGAGTTGTGATTTCAAGACTTGGTGAACCGTCCATTCCATATGATAATAATTCAACACCTTTTTCTACGAACATATCACTAAAGAAGTTTGCTTTTTGAGAAAGATAGGCTTCTATAGCCATATTCATAATTTCCAGACTTAAAGTTGATTTTTGATTGTCTGTTAATGTGAGCATTAAATTTGGATCTATTAAAACAAGTTTAGTTACATTGTTTTGTATTTTTAAGATTTTAATCTGATTATTTCTTGAATCTGTGATTGGAACTTCATTTGTAAATACAAAAGGTGTTCTAAAGAGAGTTGGAACACAAATACATGGGATTGGATTTGTAGATGGAATTGCACCGTCCATAAAAGTATAAAAATCATGTACTTCATTGTAAAAGGCAGAAACAGATCTACCAATATTCATTGCTTTTGCACCACCAACTGCAATAATTCCATGAACATGACTTTCTTTTGCAAGTCTTAAGGCACGTTCTGTTATTTTTGAAGTACTTCCATCTGAAAGTTCATTAAAAACAAAATTTTCAATTTTTCTGTCATTTAAACTTTGGATTACTTTTTCCTGAATTTTCATTTCTGTAAGGATAGGGTCAATAATTACCATGAATCTTGTTCCCCATTCAGAAGCTTGTTGACCTAAACGTGATAAAGTATAAGAACCTAAAACAATATTTGGTGTTATTCTAAAAATAAAATCTGACATATTAATTAGAGCCCTCCGCGCTCCATGTAAAAAAAAAGACGGAATAAAAATT
>CALAUH010000265.1 GCA_937892225.1 uncultured Treponema sp. | reverse complement strand
TGGATTAATATATTTTTTAATCTGTTCAAGATTGTATTTTAAATTATCTTTGTAAATAATTGCTCTAGTACATCTATTCATTTTTAAAGTGTCCTTAGTAAATAATTTATATTTATAACGAAATTTTTACAATATAGTTATTGTAAAAATCGTCACTTCATAATAAAATGATAAGGAAAAGGACTTATATAAAAATGAAAATAAAAATATTAATTATTGTTACAATCATATCTTCTTTATTCTTATCTTGTGCTTCAACTCAAGTTACAGTTCCAGAAAACAAAAATGATGAACAATTTTTTGCAATGGAAATCATTCAGAAAAAAATAGAATTATTAGAACAACCTTCAGATACAACTAAAGGTAAAGCTTTTAATAAATCTTACAAAATAAAATTAACAGATACAAACACACAGGAAATATTAGCTAATTACCCTATTATAATTTCTTATCCAGTTTCTAAAACAGAAGTAAAAACAGAAAATGTTAAAACTGATGAGAATGGAATATACACTTTTACTCCAGCAGTTCCAGATTTTGTTGTTAAAGGTGAATTCAGGGCATATTTAAATCTTGCTACAAAAAAAGAGCATATTATTAATTTAGCAAAAGAAGCAGGAATTAAAGCAGATTTTAATGTTAAATCTGACCTTCCTAAAAAAGGTGCAATTCTTTTTATCTGGGAATATGATGAAAAACAAAAACCATCTAGAAACTTCTATAATTTAATTTCAGAAATTCAAAAACAAGGCAGTACTAAAGTTGGTAATGCACCAATTAATGATGAATCAGATATTGGAAAGCCAGTTGAAAACTTATGGAAAAGAAATAAAGAAATCGTAAATGATGATTTTGGATATTTAATTATCGGTACTGTAAAATACGAAAAAGCAATCGAAAAAACAGATGACGGCTGGTACTGTAAACTTTTAGCAGATATTCAGATTGTAGATATGACTGATGGAAAAGTAATTTATACAAATTCATATTCATGTGATACAGTTCAACCAAAATGGGAAAAAGCCGCTTCTACATGTAAAGAAAAACTTGGTAAAATAATTGCAGATGATATTATTTATGCACTTTAATATAAATTAATGGAGTAACACATAATGATTTACACAGATACAAGAGACAATTCAGTTAAAGTTGATTTTAAAACAGCCGTAATGAAAGGCATGAATCAGGAAACAGGCGGACTTTATATTCCAGAAAGTTTTCCAAAAATTGATAAATCTTTATTAAATAAAGACCCTGCTCCTTCTTTTAGAGATATTGCTTTTAATATGGCAAAACCATATGTAGAAGGAGAAATTCCTGATGAAGATTTAGCTGCTATTATTCAGGACGCTTATCCTTTTTCTCCAAAAGTTGCACCATTAGATCCAATTTCATATGTACTTGAATTATTCCATGGACCAACTTGTGCATTTAAAGATTTTGGTGCACGTTTTATGGCAAGAACAATGTCTTATCTTAATAAAGATGAAGGACAGTTACATATTTTAGTAGCAACATCTGGAGATACTGGAAGTGCTGTTGGTAGTGCTTTCTATGGTGTTCCAGGTATTGAT
>CALAUH010000264.1 GCA_937892225.1 uncultured Treponema sp. | reverse complement strand
AAAAATTTTTTCTCGTTGCAGAACTCGTTGCAGAATGCCAAGGGGTCGTTTCTATGGGCGAAAATCGGCTGCTGTTTTTACTTGATACGTAAAGACCATTATAGTAAAATTAATATAATAAATTTATTAGGAGAAATACTAATGAGTACAGTAAATGCTGTGAATACAGATATTTTAAGAGCACTTGGAAATAAACTCAATGAATGGAAAGAGTATGAACTTGCATGTACTGTTTTTGAAAAACTTACAGTTATTAAACCTGAAATTCCACAGTTCTTTAGAGATCTAGGTCTTGCTTATAATAACGCCGGAAAAAAACAGGAAGCTATTAATATTTTATGGAAAGTCGTAACAAAAAAATGGGATTCCCGCTATAATGAAATTCAGCAGACTGTTCTTAATGATATGAATTCAATCATTGCACTTTCAAAAACTAAGTTAGATACAAGTTCTTTTGATAAAAAATTGATGCAGAATTTTGACGTGGATGTACGAATTGTATTAACCTGGAATACTGATGATTGTGATATTGACTTGTGGACAACCGATCCAAATGATGAAAAATGCTATTATAATCATAAATTAACAGAAATTGGTGGTCATAACTCAAGAGATTTTACAAGAGGTTATGGTCCGGAAGAATTTGTAATAAGAAAAGCTCCTAAAGGAAAATATTTAATCCAGGCTAATTATTTTGCAAATCATCAGCAGAAATTATTACAACCAATAACTGTACAGGCAGAAGTATATACAAATTTTGGTCGTCCAAATCAAACATGCCAGCTTTTAACATTACAATTGAATGATATAAAAGGAACTTTTGATATTGGAGAAATTGTATATTAAATTTTATTTATGTGTTATAATATAATATATTAATTAGAGGAGTATTAATATGAAAAAAATTTTAACAGGAATTTTAATTACATTATCTATGATGTTTACAAGCTGTTATTTCTTTAAAGATCTGGAAGCAACAGTAAAAATTGTAAATAATACCGATTATACTTTTTATTATATGGCTGATTATAATATGAGTTTAGGAAGTGGTGATTCTGTAAAAGCAAAAAAAATTGAACCTGGTAAAACAGTTATTGAATCAATGAAAGGAATTTTTAGTGAAGCTTCTTTAAAAGACAGCACAGAAAGTTTCTATTTTTATTTTTGTGAAGACAGCATTTGGCAGACTTTAAAGAATGAATATTCATATCAAAATGAATGGTTTATTATGACTGGTATGCAAAGAGAAACAGGAATTATTCCATTAAAAGCTATAGATAAAAGATCTCAAAATTATTCTGTAACATTTACTAAAATGGAAGGAGAAAATTATAAAACAGATATTTCCTGGTAATAAAAATCTTATATTTTTAATAGGAAATTATTATGAAATATATTAAAAATTAATTTTAACATTATAACTATTAGGATTAATTACACCAATTGCAGTATCTAAATCAAAAAAAGAAGCAGAAGTGCCTGTTTTAACAGAAGATGATATTCAAATTTATAACATAATTACAGATACATTATTATCAATGTATAAAGAAAGAGTTCAATCTGTAATATTTTATAGACAATAATCAAACAGGCATGAATTTGGATGTATTATTTGATAATCCTAAAGTTGAAAAATTATCGGTTATTACTGAAAAAATGGGTGAAACCTCTGGACCTACAGAATATTGGATAAAATTTTATGAAATAGAACCTGAAACTTGTGGAAAACTGGAATACATCATCATTAAGAATTATATATTATTAATAAATGGATTTTAAAATGAAAAAAGTTATTAAATTATTGTTAAGTTTCTTATTATCAGCATTAATGTTTTCTTGTGCATCAACTAAAATTGATTCTTCTTTTTTAGAAGGACAAGATGCACTTCAGATTACTCAAATCTCATTCACTATGAAAAAAACTGAACCTTATACTTTAAAAGAATGGTATGAGTCAATCGATTTTGCAAAAATGGAACATGCTTTTTATGAAAAATTCGGTGTAAATTTAAAACACGATTTATTTACAGAAGATGATTATAAAAATTTTGAACCATTAACAAATACCACAAATAATTCTTCAAATTTGGACTATAATAATTATGATTATTATATGAATATAAAAGAATCTGATCAAAAGACTATCGTTCAATTATATTACAATGTTGAATCAAGATATGGTTATCCAATATGGTCAATTTATGTAGATATGCCAAATAAAAAGACTGTAAGCATAACTGGTGATGATCGTTATTGGACATATAAACATCAGATTACAGATAAAGAAAATTCTGCAATTGTTCAAATTAAAAAGGATTTATTTATTCAGCGTATTAATGATTGTAATGCATTAGTATTTTTTGAAGATAATGTAGTAGATTCAGAAGCAAAAGAAAAAACATATTATTTTCCTGCCGGTGAAAAAATAAAAATTTATTATTCAGTATATGATAAAGGCTTTGCTTTTGTTTCAAGTTTGAACTGGGACAATCAGACAGAAGAAATTACTTTAGAAAAAGGAAAGACATATGTTTTAGGTTATAAAATTGACCGGTCTCATTTTTTTAATACAGCTAGGACTGTTGCTTTAGAAATAAAAGAACAATAAAAATTAATATTTTCTAAAAGACTATTAATATTGAAAAATTGTTGTTTACCATCTTATAGAAATAGATTAATATATAAATAAGAGGTAAATTATTTTGAAATTAAAGCCAATTATTAATAGTCTTTTAGAAACTGATTTATATAAATTTTCAATGGGTCAGGCAATTTATCATCAGTACCCATCTTATAAAACAATCTGGACATTTAAATGTAGAAATGAAAACGTAAAATTTACCAAAGAAATGGTAGATGAAATTAAAGAACAAATTTTACATTATTGTGATTTACGTTTTACAGAAGACGAATTAAAATATCTTTCAACTATTGAATGGTTACATGAAGATTATATTGATCATCTTCAAATATGGAAACCAAGATTCAGAGATTTCGAAATTTCAACAAACAGTTCATCAGGTTTATTTATTGAAGCAAATGGTACATGGTTAAATACATCAATGTATGAAATTCCAGTTCTTGCTATTGTAAATGAAGTTTATTTTAGAATGAATTATAATTATCCTGATTTGATTGAACAATACAAAAGAAAATTAAACGAAAAAACACAATGGCTTATTGACGGTAAATATAATCTTGGAAATTTTTCTGAATTTGGTTTACGTCGTCGTCTTTCTGCAGAAGCACAGGAACTAGCTGTTAAAACATTAATTGAAAATAATCCTAAATATAAAGAATCTCGTTGTGTAGGTACATCAAATGTTTATCTAGCCTGGAAATATAATGCAACACCGGTTGGAACAATGGCACATGAATTTGTTATGTGTGTTGGTCAGGGAAATCCTATGTTTAATCCAGCTTATTCTAATAAATTTGCTATGGATGCATGGACAAAGGAATATGGTGTATTAAATGGTACTTATTTAACAGATACAATCGGTGATAAAACAGCTCATCTTGATATGGGATATACATATTCAATCAGTTTTAGCGGTGTTCGTCACGACTCAGGTGACCCATATACATGGGGTGAAGAATGGATTTCTCATTATGAAAATTATTATAATAAATATAAGGATGAACGTGTAAATCCAAAAAATAAGACTTTACTCTTTAGTGACAGTCTTGATTTTGAACGTGCCAGTGATTTGTATGCTCATTTTAAAGACAGAATTAAAGTTGCTTTTGGTATTGGAACTTATATTGCAAACGATACTGATGTTGAGCCGCTTAATATTGTTATGAAAGTTTCATCTTGTAATGACAGAGCAGTTGCTAAATTATCTAATGCTGATGGTAAAACAATGTGCAAAGATGATGCTTATGTTGAATATTTAAGAAAAACAATTGACTGGAGATTAACTCATTAATGAAAACTATTACTGAACAGGCAGTTAGCTGGATACAAGATTATTTTAAAAATAACGGTGATGAAAATACAAAAGCATTAATTGGAATTTCCGGTGGAAAAGATTCTTCTACAGTTGCAGCTCTTTGTTGTAAGGCATTAGGAAAAGATCGTGTAGTTGGTGTTATGATGCCAAATGGAATTCAATCTGATATAGATGATTCAATTAAATTATGTAATTTTCTTGGTATAAAAAATTATACAGTTAATATTCAAAATGCAGTACAAGGTTTAACTGACGAAATTAAATCAAAATTAGATATTTCAGAAACAACTGATCAATATAATACAAATACACCTGCAAGAATACGAATGGTAACTTTATATGCAGTTGCAGCAAATATTGGTAACTGTAGAATTTCTTGTAATGGAAATTTAAGTGAAAGACTTACCGGATATTTTACAATATGGGGTGATGGTGCAGGGGATTTTGCTCCACTTGCTTATTTGTTTAAAGAAGAAGTTGTTGAACTTGGACTTTCTTTAGGATTACCAGAAGAATTATGTATAAAAGCTCCAAGTGATGGAATGTCTGGTAAAACTGATGAAGACAGATTAGGATTTACTTATGATGAATTAAGAAGAGTAGTCTTAAAAGATACTAAAAATATTTCTAGAGAAAAAATTGAATTGATTAATAAAAAATTAACATCAATGTCTTTTAAAAGAAGATTATTAAATTTACCAAGTTTTATTCCTTCAAATAAATCAATTAAAAAATTTTACTAAATAGGTTTTACAATGTTTGATATTACAATTAACAAAATAGAAAATACATCGTTAACAAATAATGGTTCATTTTTACAGACACCTTTCTGGTGCGAATTTAAATCAAGACACGGCTGGTCATACAGAAGATTTAATGTTGAATGGAAATTACTGACAAAAGATGATGATAATAACGATTGTAAAAATGCAAAGGATACAAAGAAAAATAATGGTACTTTTGAAATAGCAGTTTTAAATCGTTCTTTTTGTAAAGGAATATTCAGTATTGCATATGTTCCATTAATGCCTAAACTATTGTTTGAATGTACACCACAAGAAATTCTGGATAAAGCTCTTTCTGATGATGAAGATTCTGTTTCTGTAATTGAAAAAGAAATTGTAACACCTGAAACACAGACAATTGAATTTGCAAATTTCTTAAAAGAATTAACTTCTAAATTAAAAAAAGAACTTCCTAAAAATACGATTGCAATTCGTTTTGATCCGGATGTAATTTTTTATTCACCAGAAGACAGAGATGCATTTAATTATGGAATGAAAACTGTATCTTTTGCAGACGGTTTAAAAATCAAAAAAAATAAAGTAGATATTCAACCGCCTGACAGTACTCTTGTAGACCTGACTTTATCTGAAGAAGATATATTGTCAAAAATGCATCAGAAATGGCGCTATAATATCAGATTAAGTGAGAAAAAAGGTGTAGAAATAAAAAAATACTTAGGAAATGATATTAACTTGTCTACAAAAATAGACAAATTTTATGAATTAACAAAAGAAACTAATGCAAGAGATGGAAATTCTTCTCATGCAAAATCATATTATCTTGATTTAATAAAATCTTCTGCTGAACAAATTTCGCAGGGAAAAGATGTTCCTGTTATAACTTTATATATAGCTGAACATGAAGGTGAAGAAATTGCAAGTATAATGACTTTATTCAGTCATGATGAAGCTATCTACCTTTATGGAGCAAGTTCAAATCATAAAAGAAATTTAATGCCTAATCATCTTTTACAATGGACTGCAATGAAAGATGCAAAAGCATATGGAAGTAAATATTATGATATGTATGGAATGCCTCCAGAAGGAAAGGATGAAAATCATCCGATGCATGGTCTTTATATGTTCAAGGCAAATTTTGGTGGAACAAATATTCACAGAACTGGAAGCTGGGATATTCCTTTAAAATTTATTTATCATCCGTATAATTTTGTAGAAAAAATAAGAGCATGGTGGTTTAAGAAGGTTGTTAAGAAGTTAAAGGGTCGATAACATCCTTTATGAATAAATCATTTTCTTCTTTTGTTTTTGAACAGATTACAACTTCACAAAATCCTTTTTCTCTTTCCTGTTTGTAAGCAACATTATTATTTTGATTTATCAGTTTGACTTGTTTATATTCAGAAAGTTTTTCAAGTTGTCTATTTAATTGTACAGGCAATTTTATATCAGTTGTATAAATTTCTGAAGAACAGATATTTTCTGGATTAAACATAAAGTCAAAAACTGATTTATTTTCTCTGGAACAATACATATAACTCATTCCGCTTAATCTCGGGTTAATTTCTATAAAATACCATTTATTATCACTGAAAATTAAATCAATCTGTGCGCAACCTTGAATTTTTAATAAATTTGCGAGACGGAGTAACAAATCATTTAATTCATTAATCTTGTATTTCTTTTTTTCATCATTATTAAGGGGACCGTATTTTGAACTTAATTTAGGACAGGTTATTCCATATTGATTTGTAGAAAATTTAAAAGGTTCCATGATTTTATAATTATTCATGATTCCGTATATTTCTACACCAAAATGTTCTCCCTGAATGTATTCCTGAATTATTCGGTTTGAATTATTCCGTTTTGAATTCAAGTAATATTTTGCTTCACCAAAAGTATTTAAAACTGTCATTCCATAAGAACTTAAACCAACGGTATCTTTAATAATCAGCGGGTATTTTAATTTACTTAATTGTGAATATACACTTTCTTTATAAACATTCGAAATAACTTCTTTATTGCTTCCTGCACAGAAAAATAAATCGTGATCTACAAAAATTGATTCTGGAACTAAAAAATTATTTTCTTTAAAAAAATGATGTGTTCGATTTTTATCAAAACAAATTAATCCTGTTTCAACTGAATTGCATATTGTTTTAATATCATTTTTTTCAAGTTCTTCTTTTACAAGTGCATCATTGATATTCAGCCAGTCATATGGATTTTGCCAGTAGGATAGTGCAATTGCTAAATCAGGTTTTAATTTTAAAATTTTCTGTGTAAAATCCTGATAATTTTTGTCTGAATCTATAAAAATCGTTTTAGTTTCGGGCATAAAAAAAGATGGTTTTTGTGAAATACAAATGAATTCATGTTCTGGATATTTTTTTGTAAAGTTTTCAAATTGAATATCATTTGAAGGAAAAATATTGATTTTAAAATTGTTGTCATCAAAATGATTAGAATTTGTACTGTAAAAAACAACTTTCATTTTTAGTTTCCTTCAAAATTAATTATATTAGAAATGGAAGTAATAAATTGTTTTTCTTCATCTTTTTCCAATATATTTTTATCATATAATGCTTTTTCAAAAATTTTACCACAATTGATTAAATCATTTTGTAATTTTGTTTCTGCGGATAAATTTTTAATAACTTTTTCTGTAAATTCTAATGGTGCAAGATTATTTGTATATTTAATTTCTTTTTTAGCAGCCCAGTCAATCAGTTTTATAAAATGTTCAGAAAGTCTGTCTAATTCTAATTTTTTTTCTTTTGATTTTATAGAATTTTTTAATATTGAATTCATTTTATTTTTGAAATTTTCTGATTCTAATTTTGAATATTCTTTATTTTCTGTTTTCTTAAATAATGATGATATGAATTTAAATAAATTTTTAAACATAACAAATATGGAATGGAAAAAGTTTTTCGGTGTACTATTCTTTTTGAATTTTTTCCATCCTGTTAGAATAAATGGCAAAATCAAAAAATAAATGATAAAAAATACAACTAAAATAACAAAAACATATTCAAGAACTGTAAAAAATATTAATAAATATTTATTTGGTTCTTCTTCTTTATATATTTCATCCAGATTAAAATTTAAATCTGAATTGCTGGAAATTATAACTTGTGAAGAAGTAATTTCTTTTTTATTTATACTGTTATTTGTAAACTGATTAAAATTTATTTTTAAATATGCTTCATTTCTGCTTAAAAAAAGTGAAGGTACGATAGAAATTATTAAAAGCAGTAAAATCATTTTTACATATTTATTACCTGATGTGTAAATTTTATCGTATCCTAAAAATGCATAAAGGGATTGTTTTTCTATAAATCTCATAAAGAAAAAACTTATAAAAATATTTATAAAAAATACTGCACAAAGAATAGTTGTATAAAGATTTAATGTTTTTAGCTGATGATTAATCAATATTGTAAAAATGAATTCTATAAAACTTATGATTGTTAAAAAAGTTTTTGTACTTCTGATTTTTGGTGCAAGGTCAGTCGCAGTTGTATTATTATGAAATAAAAAAGTTTCGAGTTCCTGTCCGGATTTTCCCTGCCATACAGAAATAAAATTATCATAATAAATAAATACTCTGTTAAAAATCATTTCAAAAATGAATAATAAAAGTCCAAAAACTGTTGAATAAGTAAAGAAAGGTATATTGTTTATTTTATAACAGATTAAAAAATTTATTAAAATTATTGGTAATATTAAAATAATCTGGATATTTAGTGTTGCTTTTTTGTAATTAAGAATCTGCATAAAAATTAAAAAGAAAAGTCCAGAACAGAAAAGAACTATGCTCAAAGGATGATAAAAATCCAGATTGTTTATATTACAGTTTTGTATATTAAAAGAACGGATTACTTCCAGCAGACTTAAAACAAAAGGAGTAATTGTAAAAAATACTAATAATCTTGTGAATAATTTTGTAAAACTTTTCATTATATTTTTCTAATCCTTGTGTTTTCTGTAGTAATATCTTCTGAATTAGAATCTGCTTTAGAATTGTAAATTGATACTTCTTCAGGACCGACGTAATAAAACAATGTATTTTTCGGTAATCGTAAACGTATTGTTTTTATAGAATCTGAATTGATATTACCAGATGTTTTTTCAATTACTGCCAGTAAATCTAAAATTGAATCACTTTGATTTTTTTCTGGTTTGATATAAGGAAAATCTTTTGCATAGGCTGTAAATCCAATTCTCTGTTTTAAGATTCTGGCTTTTTCAACAATACTTGCAGCAATTTCTATAGCTTTTTCTATATCATAAGTTCTGCTTTTTATATCATAATCATCTTCAGCAAGATTTAAAAATACAAAAATTGGTGCATCATAAGAAGATTCAAATTCATTTATGTAAAGCTGTTCATACTTTGCACTTATTTTCCAGTTTATTCTTTTAGGATTATCTCCGGTTTTATATTCATTAATTGAACGACGCATTGTTATATCTTCATAACAGATATTGTTTATTTTTAGATTTCCCTGTGGAAAACCTGGAACTGTTTTTGTTATTAATTTAATTCTTCTTGGTCGAACTTTAATATTTATTGTAGAATTAATTTCTTTATCAATTGTAAATAAAAAAAGAGGATCGTAGAATTTTAAAATGACTGGTCCAATAAAATAAGAACCTCTTTCCTGAGCTTTTATTTCATATTTGATTTTTTTATTTTCACGTGGGCGTAATTCTAAAAGACCTGTGTTCTGTTTTTTTGTTACATAAAATCCTGCGGCGTTATCCAGAAAGTGACATGTAAAAATGGGAAGTTTTGAATAATTTTTTACTGATAAAGAAATTTCTGTTGTTTCGTTACAGAATAGTTTTAATTCATCTTTTGTTCTTTCTATTTTTAAATAATACTTGATGTTTAATGCATATAAAAAAGAAAATAAGATGATAAAAAATATACTAAGACAAATTATCTGACAAAGTTTTACAGGTATTAAAAGATAGAGAATTATACATAAAATTGTAATTAACCATGTTATAGGTGAAAATTTCATTTTTATATATGAGCTTTAAAATCTGGTAAAGGAATTTCATCAATATATTCCTGAATGATATTATCTGATGTATATCCTTTTAAAATTGTATCTGTACTTAAGATTAATCTTTTTCTAAATACAGGTAAAATTAATTTTTTAATATCTTCTGGAGTTACAAAAGTTTTTCCTTTAATTGCAGCATAAGACTGACTTGCCTTAAATAATGCAATTGTACCTCTTGGAGAAATACCGGCTGTAACTCTTGAATCTTCGCGAGTTTTGTTTACGATTGTTAAAATGTAATTTACGACTGCATCATCAACATAAACTTTTACAGATTCGTTCATACATTGTAAAATTTCTTCTTTTTGAACAACGCATTTTACATTTTCAACAGGATGAATCAAAGTGTTCTGAGATAAAAGGATTTCTTTTTCATCATTAATATCTGGATATCCCATATTTAAACACATCATAAATCTGTCTTTCTGTGCTTCTGGTAATGGAAATGTACCTTCTGATTCAACAGGATTTTCTGTTGCTATGACAAAAAATGGTTTATCTAAAGAATATTTGTTTCCTTCTATGCTTATCTGGTTTTCTGCCATACATTCTAATAAAGCTGATTGAGTTCTCGGAGTTGCTCTGTTTAATTCATCAACTAAAACTATACTGGACATTACAGGTCCTTTTATAAATTCAAATTTCTGTTCTTTTGGTAACCAGATTGAACTTCCTGTAATATCCTGGGGCATTAAATCTGGAGTACATTGAACTCGAGAAAAATCTAATCCAGTTGATTTTGAAATTGCTTTGGCAAGTACTGTTTTACCAGTTCCAGGAACATCTTCTAAAAGTACGTGACCGTTAGAAAAAAGACAAGTTAAAATTAAATCTACAACTTCTGATTTAGTTTTATATACTTTGTAAACTTCGTCTTTAATTTTATTAGAAACTTCTGTGATAATATTCATATAAAAATAATATAACACTTTTAATTTATAATAAATACTTTACATTAAATTTGTTAATAATTATTATGATGATAATGACTAAAGATGATTTTTTATTTTTAATTGAAACAAAAAAGGATTTGGAATTTAAATACAATAATAAAACATATCATTTAACTTATGATAAAAATTCAAGCGGACAGACTGTCATACGTTTTGGAGAGTTATATGAAGAAAAAGAATTTGACTGTGTAGGTGAATTGTTAAATCATGCAAAAGTAGAAAATCACTTTTTTAAGAATATGCTGGAAATACTTTAATGAGTAAATCAAATCAAATAATTTTAACAGAAGGGCCTATTTTTAAAAAGCTGCTTCAATTTTCTATCCCTTTAATTTTATCAAGTTTATTACAATTGTTATTCAATGCAGCAGACATTATTGTTGTCGGAAATTTTGCCGGAGATGATTCTCTTGCTGCTGTAGGTTCAACAGGTTCTCTTGTTAATCTTCTCGTAAATTTATTTATAGGTTTATCTGTGGGTACCAATGTTGTTGCTGCAAATTTTTATGGTGCAAGAAAAACAAAAGAAGTTCAGGAAACTGTTCATACTGCAATTTTTTTATCTATAATTAGTGGAATTATTTTAACTATAATCGGTGTTTTTGGAACAAGATTTATTTTACAATTGATGAAATCACCACCAGAAGTTTTAGATTTAGCTGCCGTTTATTTAAGAATATATTTTGGTGGAATTACAGCCACAATGATTTATAACTTTGGCAGTGCAATATTACGTTCAAAAGGTGATACAAAAAGACCTTTATATATTCTGTTTTTTTCCGGAATATTAAATTTTTTATTGAATCTTTTATTTGTAATCGTTTTTAATATGGATGTAGCTGGTGTTGCATGGGCTACCGTTATTTCACAAATTATTGCAGCGATTTTAGTTATAATAATTTTATGCAGAGAAAATAATGAATTCAAATTAAACTTTAGAAAACTTAAGATGAATCCTGTAATCGTAAAAAGGATTATTAAAATTGGATTACCTGCAGGTTTTCAAGGAATAATGTTCTCTTTTTCAAATGTAATCATTCAATCTTCGGTAAATACATTTGGATCTGTTTTAATTGCAGGAAACTCTGCCGCTTGTAATCTAGAAGGTTTTATCTATACTTCAATGAATGGTTTTTCGCAAGGAACATTAACTTTTTGTTCTCAAAATATGGGGGCTAAAAAACTTGACCGTATTAAAAAAGTTGTTGTTGTTTCACAATTTTCAATCATTTTTATCGGTGCTTTTTTGGGTGCTTTATTTTTAGTTTTTGGTAATCAGCTTTTAGGAATTTATTCAAAAAGTCCAGATGTAATTCAGGCAGGTATGTCCAGACTCTGGATAATTTTTACAACTTATTATTTATGCGGAATGATGGATTGTCTTTCTAATGCAATAAGAGGAATCGGTCATTCTTTAATGCCGGTTATATCATCATTATGTGGAGCATGTATTTTTAGAATTATCTGGCTTTTTACTGTTTTTCAAATTCCAGAATTTCATGTACCGTTTACAATTTTCGTATCATATCCGATAAGCTGGATTTTAACTTTTGTCGTTAATCTGATTTGGTACAAAAAATATATAAAAAATATAAATTTTGATGAAAATTAATTCTACTTCTCATAGTTGACATTTTTTGTTATAATGTCTTTGTGAACATGGAAGCATTTATTCTTGGTTGTGGCGGTATGATGCCATTACCATATAGACATCTGACATCTGTACTTTTACGTAGAGATGGTGATTTATTTTTATTTGACGGTGGAGAAGGTACACAAGTTAGTCTTCGAAGATTAAATCTCCGCTGGAAAAAGATAGATGCAATTTTTGTTTCACATACTCATGCAGATCATGTAACAGGTTTGCCAGGTTTATTAATGCTGTCTGCTCAGGTAGATAGAACTGAACCTTTATATATTTATGGTCCGCCAAAAATTAAAGAATACATAGAATCAAGTAGAAAAGTACTTGATATGTATATAAATTATCCAATCGTTGTACAGGAAATACAGGCACCTTGTATTGTTCACTCTGGTAAAGATTTTTATATAAGAGCTTTCCCACTGGATCATACAAAAACCTGTGTAGGTTATACATTGGAAGAAGCAGAACGCCCTGGAGAATTTAATCCTGAAAAAGCAAAAGAATTAAATGTTCCATGCGGTCCATTATGGTCACAGTTACAGAATGGTTTTGAAGTTCTTTCTAGTGATGGAAAAACTGTAAAACCTGAAGATGTAATGGGTAAAAAAAGAAGCGGAAGAAAATTCAGTTATGTAACAGACACTTTATTTAAAGAATCTATAATTGATGAAGTTAAAGGTTCTGATTTACTTGTTTGTGAAAGTATGTTTGAAGATGATTTATTAGATCAGGCAAAAGAGAAAAAACATATGACAGCAAGTCAGGCTGCAACAATTGCAAGTAAAGCAAATGTTAAAAGAATGTGTATGATACATTACAGTCCCCGCTATACAGATAAAGAATTGCATATTCTTCTTGAACAGGCTCAAAAAATTTATCCAAATGCTGAGCTTTCTAAAGACAGAATGCAAATAGATATCCCATTTGAGGATTAAAAATATTTTTTGGAGGAGAATATGAGAAAAAGTATTCTTTTAGTTAGCTTAATTGCAATCGCTCTTATGTTTACTGGTTGTAACAAAACACAGAAAACTGAACAAGGCGATGAATCGGTTGCTTCATTTATCGATGAAAATGGAAAAGCAAAATCAGTTGTTCTTATTCCTAGTGTATTATTCTATGCAGAAGGAAGTCTTTGGACAGAAATGGAAGGTAATAAATTGTCTTGGGCTGTAACATTACAGCAGGGACAGACTTTATATGCTTATCCAACATGTGATGGAAGTACTTCTGAAATTACTGAATCAAAAGAAATGCAGCGTGAAGGAAAATCAACAAAAGAAGATTATACAAAAGTAAGATACAATGATAATGATTATTGGATTAATTCTGATTTAATCGTTCTTAATGCAGAAGCAAAAGTTGTTACAGAAAACGGTATCGTTTACAATGGTGCAGATATTGCTGATGTTTCATCAGCAAAAGTTTCAGCAGGTCAGATTGTTGCTGTTTATACAGAAAATACAGAATCAGACGAATTTGTAAAAGTTACATTCCGTTCAGATCGTTCATATCGTGAAGTTTACTTAAAGAGTGAAATCATTTCTAAATCAAACGATGATATGTTAGTATCTAGACTTTTACCATTACTTAAAACAATTAAAAATCCAGTTGCAAAGAAAGAAGTTATTGAAAATCTCAAGAGCTTAAATGTTTGTGACTATTATAAAGATATGGTAAATGATGCAATTTCTGCATATTCAGAAGATCTTTAATGGAGGAATTTAAAATGAAGAAAATTTTAGCATTTGTTTTCATGACTGCATTAAGTTTTTCAGTATTTGCAGGTGAAAAAACTGCCCCAGCTGTTATGTTACAGAATCAGGGTGGATTATACGTTGAAGAAAATGGCGAAATGGTTTGGAAAAAATCAATTGATGCCGGAACAGAATTAGAAATTGTTCTTGATTCAGAAACAGGAAATAAACTTCCAAAAGTTACAGAATCAAAAAGAACTGTAAGCAAAAAATTAATCGACTGTAAAATGTATTCAGCTGTTTATGAAGGAAAAAAATACTTCGTTCTTAATGATCGTGTAGTATTAAACGAAACAGTTGGTGTTGTATTAAAAGATTGTGGTATCTATCGTTCAGCAGATATCTGTGATATTAAAGATTCAAATCTTGATAGAGGTGATATCATCACTTTTGGTCAGTTATATTTAGCTAACGGAAAATTCAATTTAGTTAAGATTTCTTATTTTGATAACATTAACTATGTTGTACGCAACGGTTATATTAAAACAAGCAACAAATCTTCAAATAAAGATGATTTAAAAGCTATCCGTATGGTTGCTAAAATCAAGGCTGCAAAAGATGAAGATGTTCGTAATGAATTATTAAAGAGTGTTAAAAAATTAAACTGCTCTTCAGAAATCAAAGCTTTATTAATTGAAGTAGAAGATTCTTTCAAAGAACCTGATCTTCAGGCTGATGGATTTACTGATGTAAATGAATACATGCAGCTTATCGATAACTCTGGTGATACTTCAAATATCAACGTACGTGATATTCCTGGAACAAAAGGTACTGTAATCGGACAGTTCGAACTTTCTGAACCATTACTTTATGTTACACAGAGAACAAACGCACAGGATACAATCGGAAGCAATACAAACTACTGGTACTATGTACAGTCTCAGGTATCTGATATTGCTGGTTGGGTATTCGGTGAATTCTTAACATATGCAGAATGATTGAATTAAAAACTTTTTATAAAAGTTATTATTCAACTTCTCGTAAAAATCCTGTTTTTACAGTTCAAGATATTTCCTTGAAAGTAGAAACAGGTAAAATTGTAGGATTACTGGGACCAAACGGTTCTGGTAAAACTACAATAATGAAAGCTATCTGCGGTTTTCATTATCCTTCTTCAGGTCAAATCTTAATTTCAGATAATCAGGAACAATTAATTGATATTCAGGAAAGTCCAGAAAAAGCAATGAGCTTTATTGGATATGTTCCAGAAAAATCTATTTTACCACCAGACATGTATGTTTATAATTTTTTAGAAAATGCCGGTAAAATACACGGTTTATCTGAAGATGAATTAAAAAAACAGCTTGATTTCGTTATAAAAGAATGTTCTCTCGAAGATGTTCTATGTAAAAAAATCAAAACTTTATCAAAAGGATATGCTCAGCGTGTTTCTTTTGCCCAGGCAATTATTTATAATCCACCTAATTTAATTTTAGATGAACCGGTAAGCGGTTTAGATCCTTTACAGATTATTCAAATGCGAAATTTAATTAAAAAAATGTCTGAAACAAAAGCTGTAATTTTATCTACACATATTTTACAGGAAGTTTATTCCTTATGTGATGAAATGTATATAATTAATAACGGCGTTGTTTGTGCAAAAGGTACAGAAAAAGAAATATTATCTTTAACTTCTTCAAAAGATTTGGAAACAGCATTTTTAAAACTAACTAAAAACGGTGGTGAAAAATAATATGAAATCAAATAATCAGAAAACCTCATGTTTTAAGTTTTTTTTAAGTTCATATATCAATAGTCCTTTAATTTATATAATTGCCATTCTTTTTGAAGTTTTTACGGCTTTATATTTTTTTGTATTTCAGAAATTTTTTATTGGAGAAGGTTCTACTAATCTTGTAACTTTTTTTTCATCAGTTCCATATATTTGTATTTTAGTAATACCTTCTTTATGTTATAAACGTTCAGACTCAGTTTATTATGATTTTATTCCTTTGAAAAATATACAGAAATTGTTATTACAGTTTTCAGCAATTTTTGTTTTATATACAATTTTAA
>CALAUH010000263.1 GCA_937892225.1 uncultured Treponema sp. | reverse complement strand
ACCAATTTCAGCAAATTCAATATAAGCATTTGCAATAATTCTTGTACCCTTTCCGATTTTTACGTTTTCGCCAATAACTACATTAGGTCCGATTGTAACACCTTCTGCAATTTCAGCACTTGGATGAATAACTGCAGATGGGTGAATTGAACTTTTCTTTTCTTCTAATACACTATTTGTCATTTAATCTCTCCGTTTATAATAATCTACAGTTTTAAGTATAGTATAAACTTTGAGATTTATTCAAAATCCTTATATAATTTTAATATGATGTTGATTTATTAGCTTATGCAAATAAAATTTCATTAGATTCTTTTATTTCCGGAGTAAAATCTGGTGATGAAGTCATATGTTTTATCATCAGTTCGAAAGCTCTTGAAAGTTGGATTGAACGTATTTTTGCAATGATTTTTTTCCATGTTCCCTGAGGAATTAATTCATTTCCACGAGTCTGTTTTAAAAATTCGAATAAATCTGACCATACAATAGATTCATCTGTAATTGCATAAGAAACAGTAATAAAGTCTTTCATATCATCAACAACATATTCTGCATTTGTTTTTCTGAATTCAGGAACTGCATCAAAATTTCCTTCTACCAGTGCAGAAGTAAATCTTTTTAAAAGCATGTAATAATCATAAGTACAGAAATCTTTTAAAAGATTATATGATTTATAAAGGTTTTCAATTCTAGTTATTCGTTCAGAGGTAAATTCATCCTGGAATATTGTAAGGTTTGCTTCAACTTTACCTACAACAGAATCTAAATCCATCTGTTTTGTTAATGCAGTAATTCCTTCTTCAGAGAATGATTCTAAAAGATTTACCTGTTTTTCTGAAAGACAGAAACTTATAATCTGATGTTTAATTAATCCTGCATTTGTTGTTGATTTTAATGCGTTTTGTGCAGGATAAACTATTTTGTAAATATCATAAAAAAGTTTTGCAAAAGTAGGTTGAACTTCGTATGTTGATGGTTTATAAAATGAACGATATTTTGTTTTCGAAAAACTTTTTAAGACTGCTTTTAATTTTCTTCGTTTTTCAGCTTCTGGATTTGTTGATTTAAAAAGTCCTGAAAAGAGACTGCTGAAAAATCCGCCGTTTTCTGAGTTTGAAGAATTTTTATTAGATTGATTAGAATTACTCATACTATAAATTGTAAGTCACTTTTTATGAATTTTCAACATTTATATAGTAAAAAAAATATTATTCCTATATAATTATTATATAAATAAAGTTTGCCTAGCATACTTACTTTCTAAAATGATGGGAGAAAAAAATGAAACGTTTTTTATCTGCTGCTGTAGTTTTATGTTTATGTACAATTACAGCTAGTGCCTACAACCCTCCGGTAAATGGAGAAAATCTTTATGAATTAGCAAGTCCACATCAGCTTGCTTCTTCGTCTTCTGTTACTGGCGGTGCTATTTTATATGATGGAGTAGATTCTGTAATTGCTAATCCTGCAATTTCTGCTGAAGAACAGCGTATTTCTTTAACTGCATCATATACATCATTATTTAATAAAGATAAAGAAGATTCAGTAAAATATGGATCTGCATTAGAAGCTGGTATTTTAATACCTTTTAAATTTGCTGTTTTTACAGGTTTATTTGATTTTGTAAGTGCAGAATTCCAGAATATGGATTTAGGAAACTCAATCAATGGTAAATTTGTTCTTGCAAAAGAAATGACAGATAAATTAAATATCGGTATTGGTTTAAATACAGGATTTTTCTGGAAAAAAAGTTATGGAACTGATTGGGGACTTTCTGCAAATATCGGTTATACATATAACTTTGGTCAGGTTGGTTTCTTAAAAGATTTTAAATATGGTGTTTCTATATTAAATCTTGGAAAAAACTTTGGTGAATTTGTAATGCCACATGTATTAAAAGATGATGAACCAAATACTGCTTTCCCAACTCTTGCAACTGTAAAGCTTGGTACTTCTGCTTTGTTATTGTCTAATGATGCAGTTAAATTCGGATTCTGTCTTGATGTTACAACACCAATGTTCCTGAATGTTATTTTTGATGCAGGTCTTGCTTTTGCAATTAAAGACTGTGTTTTTATAACTGTATCAGAAAAATTTAATCTTCTGGAAACAATAAATCATCGTAATGATTTTATTCCTTCTATCGGTATTTCATGTAGATTCTCTTTTGATTTCAAATCAATTGATTATATGCAGAAAAACGGATGGGAACAGAGTGAAGTTTCTGGTTCTGTAATTTATAAACCACTATATAATTCTATTAATTTAATTTCTGCCGGTCTTGATATTAATCTTGGTATGGAAGATAAAACTCCACCTGTTATTGAATTGTGGCCAGAAGAAGGAGATGAAGAATAATGAAAAAACTTTTATTTATTATTAGCTTAATATCAGTTTTTGCTGCTTCATTATTTGCAAAACCAAAATATATTTCTCCAAATAATGATGGTATTCAGGATGAACTTGTTATTCCATTGAACATATCAGATAAAAGATATATTCAGGGATGGAGTCTTGTTATTATGGACTCAAATAAAAATGTAGTTCGTACAATTGAAAATAAAAATTCTTTACCGGAAAAATTAGGATTCAGAACTTTCTTTAAACAGTTAGTTGCTCCTAAACAGGGTGTTACAGTTCCCTCTTCTATTATTTGGAATGGTTTTATGAACAATGGTGAAACAGCACCAGACGGTAAATATTTCTATTATGTAACTGCTACAGATGATAACGGTAACGTTGGTAAAACAAAAGAATATGAAGTTATTATTGATACAGTAGCTCCAGAAATCGTATTAGGTCAGCTTTCTGATAAAACTTTTGGTGAAGGTGCAAAATCTTCATTAAAGATTAAACAGTCTGGTTCTAAAGAAGATGAATGGGTTGGTGTATTCAAAGCTGTAGACGGAACAGTTGTAAAGACTTATAAATGGCAGGGTGAACCATCAGATTTTAGCTGGTATGGTACAAAAGATGATGATTTACAGGTAATGGATGGAATTTATTCTTATGAAATTTCTGCAAAAGACCGTGCCGGAAACGTTTCTAATCAGGCTGTAATTTCTAATATTATTTATTCTGCAGATAAACCTGCAACAAATATTATTGTTTCTGGTTCAAGATATTTCTCTCCAGAAACAGAAAGTAAAAATAAAAATGTTACTTTAACAGGAGGACCCATAGGTCAAATTGCTTTAATATTAAATTATATAAATAAATTCACTCCAGACTTTTTAACAGAAGATAAATTACCAAAAATTATTGAAATCTTTTTAGAAAAAAGCCATCCCTTTAATTTCTTATGGACTAAGGAAGATTTAGAAGTTTACAAGGGATTAAATGAAAATATAGAAACGATTGAAGATATAATCAAAGCAAACGATGACGTTT
>CALAUH010000262.1 GCA_937892225.1 uncultured Treponema sp. | reverse complement strand
CAAACTCTGTGTTTTTTTGATAAAACATACTGTATAATTATATTTATAATTATTTGAATGGGAGATTTTAAATGAAATCGTTTACAAAATTCATATTAGCTTTATCAGCTGTATTTATTTTAGGTGTACTATGCACTTCTGCCTCTGCTTTTGGAGCAGAAAAATCTAGCAAAACTTATGAGTTTGATTTAACACAGTTTTCAGACTGGTACAATGGTGCCAGTTTTGACAAAAAAACAAATCTTTTTACAACAAAAAAAGATGGTGGAACTGTTGGTATGGGAGTTTGGAATAAAAAAGACTTCTTAAATGATTATAACTGTCTTGTAATTGATTATACAGCCCATGATTATGGTTTTTTTATGACTTTGCAATACAGAAATAAAAATAATAAAAATGAAACTGTAGCAGATACTGTTTACTGTCCTTCGAATTTAAATGAATTTGTGGTTCCTTTAAAGAAAGAAGATGTTGCTGATGATACTTTCGAAATCGCCTTAGGAGCTCCATGGAATCATGCAGCAAATGCCACTATAAACAAAATTACCCTTGAAAATCGAGACAATCCAGAACTGACAAAATCATATAGAGTTCCAGTTGCACAGCCTCCAATAGATAACGGTCCAACTAAAAAAATTGATGATTCGCTTTCTGCATGGGACTTTCTTCCTAAAATGGGTGTAGGATTTCAATATTCAATAGTTGCCGGTCATTCTTACCAATTCAATTTTGGAAATGATGTATCATATACAGCATACAATTATCCTGTAGAAACAAAAGAAACCATACATGCAATTGCAGAAAAAGGATTTAAAACCCTCCGTCTGCAGACAACAGGTTCTTTTCACATAATTGATGAAAACCTTACCTTCGATCCAGATTTTTTATTGAGAATAAAACAAGTTGTAGACTGGGCAATTGAAGAAGATATGTATGTAATTATCTGTAATCATCATGATTATTATTTCCCAGATGCAGATTATCCTTATAAATCAGAGGGAGAACAAAAAGAATATAAACTATACCATGATTTCCAGGAAAAATATTCTTATGGAGCTGGATATAACTTTAACAGAAGAGATAAAGATCACACAGAAAAGTATTTAAAAGCCTTCTGGACTCAAATCTGTAATACCTTTAATAATTCCTACGATGAGCATCTTGTATTTGAAACTTTAAACGAAGGTGGAGATGTAACAGATCACAGCAGACCAAAAAAAGACTGCAAACAATGTATAGATAACTATAAATATTTCAACGAAGTTACTCAGATGATTGTTGATACAATCCGAAATTCTGGCGGAAACAATGCAAAACGCTACATCATGATTTCAACTTATGCTCAATCACCAATAGATATGCTTGATGCATTTAAACTTCCAAAAGATAAAACTTCAAAAAACAAATTTATTGTAGCTGTTCACAATTATCCAATGGGTTGTATTCCAGAAACAAAAGATGCAGACGGAAATGTAATAGATTATGGTGATGTAGCAAAAGCTTATACCGTGGCAAATAAAAATAGAATTGAACAAATGTTCAGCCAGCTTGATAAAGCCTTTTTCAAAAAGAAGATTCCTGTAACATTTACAGAAACAGGTTGTTCAAGACATACAAACATTCTTGAAAGAATTTACTGTATGACAGATTTTATTAATGAAGTAAATAAAAAAGGCAGAAGTTGTTCTATTACTTTACATGTTAATAGTGATATAAACTGTGTTTCCGATGGGTTTGGATACCTTGATGAAGAAACATTAAAATGGTATGACGATGAGTTTATTGATACTTTATTGAATTTGGCTGCAAGAAGAGAAAACAAACTTTCAGACGAATTTATTAAAAATAACGAACTCAAAGAAGAATCTATTGTTGGTAAAGAACTCTTAAAAGAAGATGCCGTTTTTGACAACTGGAGTCTTACTAAAGAATTTTCATCAAATACTTACTGCAAATCTGTACCAGAAACTTATAAAATCCAATTCGAATATGAAACAATTCCAGGTGCTGCAGAAAATATCTTAGGATTTTATTATTCACTTCCGGAAAACAATTTTGAATGGAAACCTCTCGCTAACAGCAACGGCCTAAAAGGTGGAACAGTCACTTCCGATGGATGCAATATTAACC
>CALAUH010000261.1 GCA_937892225.1 uncultured Treponema sp. | reverse complement strand
ATGCACCTTTATGGTGTATTCCGCAGGATTGTCTTTTAGGAGCTGCGCCGGGCTTTTTGCTTTTAAACGGCGCAAATAAAACAAATGGCAGAATCTAATCTGACATTCTTTAGAGTTCCGAAGAATAAAGACTTCACAGTAATTTCAAATTACTTCTTGGAAGATCCGTCTCTGTCAGGAACAGCAAAAGGTGTACTTGCGTATATTCTCAGCTGTGACAGAAAGAAACAAGACTGGATTCTCTACAAACAGGAACTCATTAAACATTTTTCCGACGGGAAAGACTCAATCAGCACAGCCCTGAAAAATCTTCAGGACAGAGGATATCTTGAAATAAAATCTGTAAAGAAAGGCAAACGAACTCAACTTTATTTTACAGTCTATGAGATTCCAAAAGATTTATTTGTGCGGGAAAACAGTTCATCAAATCCGAATACAGATAATTCATGTGCGGATTATCAAAACAGTATGAGCGGAATTTCCGTTTCAAAACCCGATTTATGTGCGGAAAACCCGCCGGTACTAAATACTTATTTAAATACTACTACTAACTACTGTGAAGAAAGTAGTAGTAGCAATTTAAGAAAAGTTATGAAGGAACTGAATCTTTGTGTGAGTGATGACTTTTTTGTTACTTTCAAGTCTTTTGCAAAGTCAAAAAATCTGACTGATGAACAGGCAGAAAACTACATCAGATGGATTTATGAAAGCAAAAGGAAATCGGCAAAGAACATCAATTCTTTTATTTACAAAACAGCATGCATGGAAAACCTTTTAGGTGAATACCTGGGGGAAATCCAGAGAAAGGAAAATACAGAAAAGAAAGTTTTCTGTAAGTTCTGCGGAAAGGAACAGTCTTTTCTGGAACAAAGGCAGTCATGCTGTAAAGGCTGTGGAAAGTTTTATATAGATTTTTCACAGTTTGCAAACATTTAATTTTACAACACGCGGAGTACAACAATGAAAAAGATAACAACAACACAGAATGGCGGTGATTTTATTGACCGTGATTCAGAAAAATGCTTTTTAGGAGCATTATTATTGGACTGGGATGCAATGGGTGAAGCATCGTCTAAAATTCATCCGGAAGATTTTTATTACAGCTGCAACAAACTCATTTATGCCACAATGCAATCCTTGTATGGAAAGGTACCTCAGGTAGATATGGTTATCCTTGTAGATGAACTGAGAAAACAGAACCTTCTTGATACTGCAGGCGGAGCAGCTTATATAGCCTGCCTTACAGATCAAGTCCCTACAAGCAATAACATTGATTATTACATCAAAAACATAAAGGAATGCAAGGCCAATCGTGAAGTGAGGGATATCACAGGAGAGATTACAGAAAATCTTGCATCAAACATTCCGACAAAAGACATCATTGAACAGGCAAAGAAAAGACTTGATGGCATTCAGGCAGACAGTTCAGAAGTCCAGATTATCACCGCTTCAAATCTTCTTTGTGAAGCCAATGAAAGGATCAAACATAACATTGAAACACAGGGACAACCTAGAGGAATTTCTACAGGTTTTGAACGTTTTGATGGAATGTTAGGCGGTGGATTCAAAAGAAAACATCTTGTAATTCTTGCGGCCAGACCTTCCATCGGTAAGACAGCCATGGCATTAAACCTTCTGGAAAACTCTGCTGCAAAAGGATATAAGTCAGGATTCATCAGCCTTGAAATGACATCAGAAGAACTTTCAAACCGACTTATTAGTCAGTGTTCAGGAGTTCCAGGAGACAAACTTATTTCAGGATTTATGGGACCAGAATGTATTGAAGCCTGGGGAAAAGCATCTGATAAACTTTCACAGCTTCCTATGTTTCTTGCAGAAAAACATGGAATTGGAATCAGTGAAGTTTGTGGAATTATTCGTAACATGGTTTTGAAGCATGGTGTTGAAATCGTTTACATCGATTATCTTGGACTTATCCGTTCAGGAAGAAACAACATGCAGCAGTGGCAGGAACTTGGATTATTTACAGAGGCTTTGCGTGATACTGCAATTGCAATGAATGTTCCTGTTGTCCTTCTCTGTCAGTTGAATCGTAATGCAGAAGATGATGAACCTACTCTTGCAGACTTGAAAGGTTCTGGTGAAATTGAACAGCATGCTGACGAAGTAATCATGATTCATGGAAGTCGTGAGTTTGATCCAACTAAACCAATAGCTGAAAGAACAATCATTATTGGAAAACAGAGAAACGGAATTACAGGCAGATTCAAAATGGATTATGTTTGTGCTTTGACTAAGTTCAGGGATGTAGCTTAAGAGAGGTGGATTATGGGAAATAAACTAAATATCTTTTCAACCACCTACACTCCTGATCCAATAACAGGAAATATTCACGAAGTCGAAAAACATCTGTATGACGTAGAGAAAGTAGTGAAATCAAAAAATGATGTAAAACCTTTGAATGACATGCTTGCAGCTCATAAGAAAAACTGGGGAATAAATCCAATTACTGGAAAACCCAGAACAAGTACTCCCGGAGGCTTTAAGGTTTCTGCTCCGATGGAATCAGGATATGCCAGAGGTCATAACATAAGGGACCCGAATTATGTTGAAGACAAGGTTCATATTGATCCTGAAGGACATCATGAAACTTTTATTGATATGGGACCTATTGAAAAGTGTTATGATGAAATTTTTTCCGAACCTCTGGAAGAATACAACACCAAGCAAATTCGTAAAGACCGCAGAATTGATAACTACCTTACTCATATTTTGCAGGACAAACGCAGAGGCTCAATGAAAAAGAATGCATCTGTTGATAATTCTAGAAAAGCCAACTATGGATTCATTTTTGAAATTGGAAACAGGGACCACCAGATAGACAGGGAACTTGCAAATGAAATTCTGAAAAAATATGTATTGGAAAGAATGCCCCAGCGTTTTCCAAATCTTAAAGCCATCTGTGTTTCTCTTCATGATGATGAATTTACAATAAATCCAGTAACCCAGGAAAGAATCGACAGTGCTCCTCATGTTCATGTTGATTTTATACCGATTGCTCATCGTCTAACAGATGAAGAAAAGGAAGACTTTGAAAGATGGAAACAGGAACTTATGGAAAAAGAAAAAGCTGAGTGCAAGGCCAAAGGAATTAAGTTCGATAAGGAAGAATTCAAGAATCGTGACTGGGAATTTGAACGAGCAAAGCGTTATGGCAAGGCTGAAATAAATGGACTCTCACTTCAGTCTTCATTAAGTGGAGCCTGTGCAGAAATGGGATTTCGAACTCAGGGAATTAACACAGCTCAGATTCAGATGGAAAAAGCTGTACGGGAAGATTTCCTTGATTTTGTTGAAAGCTACGGTATTCCTGTGGATCGTACTGTTGAAGAAAATCCTGAAAAGAAAGTAAAGATTGATGTTTATAAAGCTCGTGAAGATTCAAAGGCAATCATGAAGGAATGCAAAGAAATCCTGAAAGAAGCAAAAAAAGAAACTGCCAGAAATCAGAAGAAAGAAAAAGAACTCGAAAAACGCGAGAAAAATGTTGAAGGTCTTGAAGAAAAGAAGAAGCTTCTGGATAAAAAAGAGGATGAAGTTCAGGAACGGGAAAAGACTGTACAGAAACGGGAGGATAAAATTACTCCTTACGAAAAACGGATTGATACTCTTGTTCAGGATGAAGCAGCTGTAAAAGTCCAGAAGGAAAATGCAGACAAAAGAGATGCTGAACAGAATAAGCGGGATGAAGAACTTGATGAGAGGGAATCAGCTTTGGACTCGAAGGAAGAATCTCTTGATAAGTTTGAAGACTCTTTGAATACCCGAAAAACTAATCTTGATTCAAGAGAAGTTGAAATTACAAACCGGGAAACTGAAGTTCAAAAAGCTGAAGAACAGAATAAGGAAGATGCAAAACTTAATCAGGAAAATGCAGAAAAGAATGAAGTAAACCTGAAAGAAATCAATTACAAGATTGAACATTTTGCTCCACTGGAAGAAAAGTACAAGAAGTATTCTATGACAGTTAATTCCGCTGAACAGATTAAGGTTGATGTAGAATCCATCGGGAAACAGTTGCAGATGGAACTTGCAGAACCAGGTGCTTCCTGGAGAAACAAAGTCGAATATGCAGTCGGTAATTTTAAGGACCGCTGTCAGAAGATTGTTATTAAGTGTCAGGATGCTATCCGTGGATTCAAGTATTTTCTTCAAGGGAAAACACCTCAGGATTTCAGAAATCTTGCTGATGATATGGAACTTAACGGTGCAAAGAATTTTGAAGAATATGAGAGGAAATGGTACAGTGAAAACCTGAACTGGCAGGTGGAAGAGAAAAAGAAGAAACTGGAACTTAAAAGAATTCCGCCTGACAAAGGAATAGAATGGTAATTTGGCGAAAACTTCATGGTATACCATGAAGTTGAATTGACATGTTCAACTTCATGGTATACCATGAAGTTGAATTGACATGTTCAACTTCATCGCAAACTTCACTATGTTCGTTTGCGATGAAGAAAAAATAGGAGATTTTAAAATGATTATAAAAGGAATACTTAATAATATTTCTGATGGCTATTCTAATAGAGGTGCTGATACAACTCGTCAGTTTATTGAAATTGATAATCAGAGAATTCAAAAGACAAATACCAGTAATTACATCGATTCTATCATGGATCATAATGTTGGAAATGAAATAGAAATTTCATACAGAAAAACTATTCTTTTTGGAAATGTAATAGGAGCCATAAAAGAACCAAATGGACAGATATCTAAAATCAGTGGTGGCGTCCTCTTTCTATACTTCTTTGGTAGAACACTACTTTTACTTTTGCCATTTTTAATTTTGTTTACTATTTCAATTTTTATTTCAATGGCCGCAGTCATAATTCCTATAATCTTAGTGTTTGTCTATATTTTAATGGTAACCTTTGGAATCGCATCTGATATCTTTTTATCAAATTCTGTGATTTCATTTAATAAAGATCAAAATTTTAATTTACCCGATAAAATTAAATATGAAAATAAACTCAGACTCGCTGAATACCTCAAGAAGAACCAGGGCATTACAATCAATCCTGATTCTGTATTTGATATTCAGGTTAAGAGATTACATGAGTACAAGAGACAGTTATTAAACATTTTACATGTT
>CALAUH010000260.1 GCA_937892225.1 uncultured Treponema sp. | reverse complement strand
GCTCAATCAACTTCTGGTATTCAGAATTTGTTAATAGAACATTTTTCATTGCTCCATATTTATGTTTTTCATCTTTTTTATATGGAGGATATCCATTTAAAGATATTAGAAAAAAATTAGATTATCTTTTTAAAAACATTAAAAAAGATGATTCTAAAAAATACGAAAAAGACTCCAAAAGCGGTGCTGCAATTATTGAACTTTAGAAGGTTGTAATTGCAATCTTTAAAACTTCACGAACATCTTTAGCAATAAAATCTGCACCTGCCTGTTCAAGTTCACTTTGGGAACCATAGCCATATAAAACACCACAGGATTTTATACCGTTTTTTCTGGCACCAATAATATCATGCTTACGGTCACCAATCATTAATACACTGGCTTTATCTTCATCAGAAATCTTTGCAGCATCCAGTGCATAAGCGATAACTTCGTCTTTATTGCTTCGAGATTCATCCAGATTACAACCACAGATTCTTACAAAATATTTTGACAAATCAAAATGTTCAAGAATTCTTACAGAATATGCTTCAGGTTTAGAAGTTGCAACAAAACATCGTTTACCAAGCATGTTTAATACTTCAAGAAGTTCTGGAATCTCTTTATAAACTTTATTTTCGAAAAGACCTTTCTTTGAAAAATATTCACGATATTTTTTTACAGCTTCAACAGATTTTTCATCATCATAGTTAAATTTAATTTTAAAAGTATCTACTAAAGGAGGTCCAATAAATGTACATAATTCTTTGTAAGACGGAATCTTTTCATTAAAAAATTTAAGTGCATTCTTAAATGAATTTGTTATCCCTTTTGCAGGATCTGTTAATGTTCCATCTAAATCAAATAAAATCGTATCAAACATAACTATATTATTTATCGACAAAATTAAAAATTTCTTGCCTATGTTTTTCACCAATCTTATGAATATTTTCCATTAATTCACAATTTTCGCTCGAATTCTTAATAATAAATTCATTTAAATCAATCGAAAAACGATTCATAGAAAAATGCTGAAAAACATAAACCTTTTTCCAGAAACCGTTTTGTTTCAGACATTCTTCCATCTTATTTTTATACGGAATAAAAATTCCTTTTTCTTTAAGTTCACTGTATCCGACAAGCCATAATTCAAGCATATCATCTTTAGAAGAAGCAGCATTATTATAATCAGAAAGAAAATTTACAGTTTTTTCTGCCATCCAGATTTGACTTTCTAAAATCAATTCAGCGGCATCTTTATTCTGCATAATTCTTTTCAACTGAACAGTTTTTGCACTGTGAACAGGGGTTTTATTTAAAATAATAACGTTTTTTCTAAAATCAATTTTTAACTCAGGATTTTTCTTAAAAAAGCCGTCTGCAATTTTTCCAGCCTGTCCTACAAGATAACGATTGTTTTTTAATAACTGTTCATCTTTTCCAGGATTATCGCCTATTACAATTAATTTTATCTGGCTGTCTTTAGTAATTAAATCTAAATCTTTATTATAAACTACTGGAGTTTCAAGACTATACAAAGGAGTTTTATCTGCAATTACAGCTTCTTTTTGAAGTTCCTGTAAATTACCAACTGAATTACTCCATTTTTTTATAGAAGATTTTAAATCATCTTTAAAATTACAAAAAATTTTATACTGTTTTTCATTCATAAAATATTCGCATTTATCTTTTTAACCCTTTCTTCCGATATTTATACATAATATATCATTTTTAAGTTTATATAAATGTCAATTTTTATAAACCTTAAAGCTTTCTTGGGGGCTCTATGAAAAAGCTTTATTCACTTGTACTCGCTGCAACTTTAAGTTCAGCACTTTTTGCGTTGGATGTTTTTACATTTGTTCCAGTAGAAGGAAATATTAATTCCTATGTACAAACTAACTTCAGTATTACAAGTAAATTTGGTAATTATTTTCGAACACCTAAAGAAAAAATCAATCATACTTTAAATGCAAACAGATTAGAATCTGAAACAAAAGTTTTTTCTACAAAAGATGAATTATTAAATAAAACAACTTACAAATATGATGCAAACAATAATTTAATCGAACAATGCTATTACGAAAAAGAATCAACACTTTTATGGAAATCTATAAGTACATATAAAAACAACTTAAAGACAGAAACATCTGAATATGATAAAAAAGGCAATCTTAAAACAAAAATAATCTACACATATACAGACGGAAAACTTACAGACGAATCTGATTACAACAGCGAAGGTACACTTGGATTTAAGATTATCTATAAATACAATAAAAACGGAAACGTTGAAAAAGAAATTCTTTATAATGCATCAGGTGCTTTGGAAACTGAAAAAACATATACTTATACAGCAAAAAACAAAATCGAAAGCATAACAACTTTTGATAATTACACAAAGAATTCTATAATCAATGTTTTCAGATATACAAACGATGCACTTACTGAAATTACAACTTATGATAATAACCAGAATATAACTAACAGAATTATCATCAAATATGATACAAACGGTAATGTTGCAAAAATTTCTGAATATGATGTTGCCGAAAAATTCGGAGAAATTCAGAACGAATTAGTAAATATTTCTGAATATATTTATCAATAAAAAATTATACTAAAGGACCAATAATTCTAAAGATATAACCAATTACCTTTTGAATTATTGGTATTTTTTTGTAAATTTCTTTTGTAAGTAAAGTACAGTCTTTTAAAGTATTTTCATAATCATTTTTAATGTCTTTAATAACAGGCGTATCATACATAAAAGCACCACATTCAAAATGATGATAAAGACTTCTATAATCCATATTAATTGAACCAACCGTAGCCATTTTATCATCACAAATAAAAGTCTTTTCATGAATAAAACCTTTATCGTAAAGATAAATCTGTACTCCGGCATCCATCAAAACTTTTAAGTAAGTTCTGGCAATACAGAAAGTAATATAATGATCAGGTTTCGAAGGAACAATTAATTTTACATCAATTCCACGTTTTACAGCAAAAAGAATTGTTTCTACCATATGATTGTCAATTACCAGATAAGGTGATGTCATATATACAAATTTCTTTGATTTAGACAGAAAATACAAATACACATCTTCTGCAATATCTTCATTATTGTATGCATCATCTCCGTAGGCAATTAAAACACCTTTGCTGTCATAATTTTTATATGAGATTCTTATATATTTTTCATAATCTTCATCATCTTTTGTTTCTAAGTTCCAATCCTGTAAAAACATTTTTGTAAGATTTTCTATACCGCTGCCTTCTATTTTCAAAGCATTATCTTTCCAATAATCAAATCTGTTTTTACCATAATTCATATATTCATTCGAAAGATTAATTCCACCAGTAAATGCAACTTTTCCATCTATAACTACAATTTTTCGGTGATCACGATTGTTCAATTTTGTAGAAAACAATGGAATCATCTTTAAGAAAATATGTGATTTTATTCCTTTTCGCTTAAGATATTTTTGATAAGCAGAAGTTGCAATTTGTACAGAACCAATTGAATCATAAAGGACGCGGACTTCTACACCTTCCTGAACTTTTCGTTCAAGAATCTTCATCACTTTACCCCAGGTTTCATCTAATCCAATAATAAAAAATTCTATAAAAATAA
Organism: uncultured Treponema sp.; assembly: GCA_937892225.1. GTDB lineage: Bacteria > Spirochaetota > Spirochaetia > Treponematales > Treponemataceae > Treponema_D. The sequence continues at coordinate 9,814 of CALAUH010000260.1, read as the reverse complement.
ACTTCTTAGCCTTTTCCAATTCATCCAAAAATTCAGGAAAAAAGAGTTCGCCGTTTTCATAATATTTTAAATTATTTTTCTCAGATGGATAAAAACTTCCGTGATTTTTTAAATAAAATCCCAAATCTGAAATTTCTGAATTTTCCTGTAATATTTTTTTTACCTTTGTTTCCGACGCATGAATCTCTTTTGTCTTTTCTTTTACATAAATAATTCTTTTTCTAAGACGAAGTCCACCAACATTAAGATGATAGAGAATATATGCAGAAATACCTAAAAGCGGGAATACAACTAAAAGCAAAACCCACGCAAACTTAAATTCACTCTTTCCTTTACAATTCGAAAGATAAATTAAAAATATAAATGATAAAAGTAAAGAAAAACCAAGATAAAATTCTATGTATTTATTAAGGCGAATACAAAATAAAAAGAAAATAATTATCTGTATCAATATAAGAAAAAAAACAAGAATAATACGGCTGTAAACAAGTTTTTTAAACCTGTTTTTTGTTTTTGAGTCTTTATACATTAACTTATCAAAATCTTTTTCTCTCATACATATAGTATAACAAATTTTTTAAAAAAATTTAAATTATTAGTTTTATTATTGATAAAAAGAATTAATTGATTTACCATATAAAGATAGGTAGTTATAAACGGGGGTTTCTTATGAAGACAATAGGAATCAAGCTTGCAGACGGCTCTTTTTATCCAATCATGGAAGAAGGCTCTGTAGAATCAAAAACTTTAGAACTTACAACCGCAAATAATGATCAAACCTGTGTTATGGTAGATTTGTACAGTTCAGAAACAGGTACAATCGAAGGCGCAGAATATATAGACACATTAAAAATCGAAAATCTAAATGCACATCCAAACGGAGAAGCAAATATTTCTTTTTCAATTTCTTTAGACCAGAATGGCGAACTTGCTACAAATCTTGTAGACACAGAAACAGGTGTAGAAACAGAATCCGTTTCATCACTTTCGCACATCGTACGAGATTCCGCTTCTCTTGCCACTCCAGATGATTTTACAATTTCAGATTCAAATATTCCTTTAGACAGAGCAAAATTTCCAACAGTAGAAAATGCTTTTAATAAAGACCTTGCAGAAGAATTTGATACAGATAATTTAATGCCGGAAATTAATGACGCATCGTTACCTGACGAACTTTCTATTTCCAAAAATGATGATTTAGATTTTTCAGATTTTAATTTGGGTGAATCTAACACAGATGATATGTTTGTTGATTCTGAAACTACAAGATCAATTCCAGAAGAATCAGTTGATTTTAGTGATACAGATTTATCAGATACAACACTTTCCGAAGATGATTTAGAACTTCCAGACATTTCCATCCCAAAAGATGACAATCTTGATTTTACAGAAACATCTGTTTCAGAAGATGCTCTTGATTTTTCTGATACAACACTTTCTGAAGACGAAATGAATTTTGCTGATACTGAACTTTCTGCAGAAGACAGCTTAGATTTATCTGACAACGCTCTTCCTTCTGAAGAAAACTTTGATTTTGCAAGTGCAGATTTACCTTCCGAAGATAATCTTGATTTTACAGAAACTCCTGCTTCAGAAGATGCTCTTGATTTATCAGATACTCAACTTCCTTCTGATGATGATTTTAATTTCTCAGAAACAGAATTATCTTCTGACGGAGATTTAGAATTTACAGAAAGAAGTTTACCATCAGATGATTTATTTGATAATACAGAAAAAGAAACTGCAAAAGATTCAGAACAATTAAGTTTCAAAGGTTTATATGATAAAGAAACAGAACAGGGAGAATCTGGCTTACAGGAAGATGTTAAGAAAAAAACAAAAATTCCTGTTCTTATTTGTATAATCTGTGCAATCATTTGTATTATTGCAACAACAATAGTTTTATTCATACTTCCGTTAAAATCATCTTCTGTAAAAAAAGCTAAGAAAATTAAACAGAAGACAGAAATTACTTCAAATGCAGATGATACAAAGGCTTCTGAAAATGCAATTGTCGTTATAGAAGATGCCGACAGTGTTACACCAAATGAACCTGTATCAAAAAAAAACGGTGAAAAAACAAAATACAAAATAAAATGGGGCGATACTCTGTGGGATATATCAAACAATTTTTATAAAAATCCCTGGAAATATAAAAAAATCGCAAATTACAATAAATTACAGAATCCAGATTACATAATTTCTGGAACAGTAATTACTATCCCTGCTGAATAAGGTTTTCCTGTGATTAATTTTAAAAAATTTTTATACATTTCGACATTACTTTTACTGCAAATAATTTTTACAACCGGATGTAATGAAACTTCTGCAACAACACCACAAGAAGAATTTCCTGCAGATAAAGATTATTTTTTAGGATTACAATACCTGCAAAAAGGTCAGGAAAACGAAGCAATTTTAAAATTCAAAAACTGTTTTAATTCAGGCTCAACTTATTGTGCAAAACGAAGTATTGAATGTCTTGCAACCTTAGGTTCAGTTCAAGACAGAAACAATACCTGCGAATTAATGATTCAACGCTTTCCGGAAACAGAAACAAAAATTATTGCAGCAAAACAGTTTTATTCAGCAGATGAAATAAATAAAGTTATTTCATTAACAGAAGATATAAACATAAAAGAAGATAATAACGAACTTATAAAATTAAGATTTCAATCATTTATAAAAAGAGCAGATAAAGATATTTCTAAAGATATACTTTACTGGTTCATAAGCAGACCTTTAACAAAAGAACATCTTTCATTTATAGAAGAATCTTTTCCTTTCCCGGAAAACGAAGATGATTATAACAGAATACAAAAAGTCATTGCTTTTAGAATAGATTTATATAACAGAGATTATTCACCTGCAATTAACAAAAGTGATTATATCATCAATCTTTTAGCAAAAGCTGATTTAGAACCTACAGGACAGATTGCTTCAGATTTAGGAAAAGCCTTTTTATATGGCAGCGAAGATTTTAAGAAAAACGCATCAAAATTTGCAAATCTTGCAAACCTTTATAAACAGTCAGAAGCAGAATTTTATTTCTGGTTTTATTCAGGTCGTCTTTACGCAAAAGCAGAAACTTACAAAACACAAAGCTTAAATTCTTTTGAAAATGCAATTCATTCAACAAAAGATGCAAAACAAAAAGATAATGCTTTATGGTATCTTTTAAATGCAAAAATTGATCTTTCTTTTTCCGACACAATAAAAAATATCGGTATATATGCAAAACAATGGTCAGATCCAGAATATTTTGATGACTTTTTCGATACATTAATTCCAACACTTTTAGTAAGCGACAACTGGGATTTATTTCCAATTTTAATAGAACAGATTGACGGTTATGCAAGTGATGAAATCGTTTCAAGAATATCTTATATTTTTGCACGACTTGTACAGTTAAACAAAATACCAATGCCTAAAAAAGATGAAGTCACCCTTTACTACTTCGAACGGGCTTTAGCATGTGGTACAAATTATTACTACAGAATGATGGCTTTATATCAGCTTGGAGCAACGTACAAAGATTTTTCAAACTTCATGACACAATTTGCAAATAAAGAAACAATTGTTGTAGATAAAGATGCAGAAAGATTATTATTAGGATATATCCGTTTTGGTTTTCCTGAAAAAATCTATACAGAATGGCTGAACTTTTATAACAAAGGAATTTCGACAGATGTATCTATGCAGCTTGCTTCTTTTTTAGCAAAATGCGGAGATCAAAAACATGCATATTATCCTCAAAGTGTAAGAATCGCATCCAGAGCCGCAAACATAACCGACAGACCTTTGACAAAAAATGAATTACAGCTTGTTTATCCTCAATTTTATAAAAATTTCATAAACAGCAAATCAAAAAAATATGAATTAGACAATTCAACAATGTACGCACTTATAAGAAGCGAAAGTTTCTTTGATTCAGAAGTAGTAAGCCACGCAGGAGCAGTAGGTCTTTCTCAACTGATGGAAATGACAGGTGAAGATATTGCCAGAAAAATTAAAAAGAAAGATTATTCTTTAACAGATCCAGATACAAATATTGAATTCGGAACTTTCTATCTGGCTGAATTAATAAAAAGATGTGACAATAACAGACTTCATGCCTTCTTCTCATACAACGCAGGTATAACAAGAGTTCGCAGATGGCTGGAAAGTTCAATGGTTCACTACGGTACAAAATCAAAAATGAGTGATGATTTATTCTTAGAAACAGTTCCATATTCAGAAACAAGAGAATACGGACGAAAACTTATTTCTGCATCAGTTTTCTATGAATTTGCATATTCAGATTCACAAAATTACAAACAATTCTTTAGTTTTTTAAGAGGACTTTAAAATGTCAGACCCCTTTGCGACTCTTTTACCTTCTTTTTTCCATTTTACGAAAATTCAAGCAACTCAATTAGTTTTATTATTAGGACTCATTTTATTTGTTGGTGCAATTGGAGGATGGCTCTTCCAGAAATTAAGAATTCCTCAGGTTGTCGGCTACATCGTAATAGGAATAATTATCGGTTCTTCAGGATTACACATTCTTGAACCAAACGTTATTGCATCCCTTGATCCTATAAGTACAGTTGCACTTTCTTTAATAGGATTTTTAATCGGCGGTGAATTAAAAATTGACGTAATAAAAAAATACGGTAAACAGTTTGTAAGCATTCTTTTATTCGAAGCAATTACACCTGCAATTGTAGTAAGTGCTCTAATCACTTTTTTAGTATGGCTGGTAACAAAAGACTTTGCACATGCAATTTCCTTAGGATTAATTCTTGGTGCAATATGTTCAGCAACCGCACCTGCAGCAACAACCGATGTTTTAGTTGAATACAGAACAAAAGGTCCTTTAACAACAACCGTTTACGGAATCGTTGCAATGGATGATGCAGTAGCATTAATTTTATACACAATCGCATCTACAATAATTACACCAATTATCGGCGGTAACACACTCGGCTTCTGGGCTCAGATTCTAAATATAATAAAAGACATATTCGGTTCCATGCTGATTGGTGCCGCATTCGGATTTTTACTAACCTTTATAACAAAACGACTTTTAAATCAGGAAGGAAGAATATTAACTTTCTCTCTCGGATGTCTCTTTTTATGTACAGGAATAAACGAAGTATTAGGATTAAATAATATTCTTGCTGCAATGAGCCTTGGTTTTGTAATGGTTAACTATGCACCAGCAAAAACAAAATCAGTTTTTCCGTTAATTGAAAAATACACACCGCCAATCTATGTTTTATTTTTTGTATTAGTCGGAGCAAAATTAAACATCTGGATAATAACACCATTCTTAGGTTTACTTGCAATTGTATATGTAATCGGAAGAACACTCGGAAAATCAATCGGTGCAAGTTTCGGTGCATGGCTAACAAAAGCTCCAAAAACTGTACAAAAATATCTGCCCTACTGTCTTTTAAGTCAGGCCGGAGTTGCAATTGGTCTTTCAATAGCAGCAGGAAATGATTTTACAACTTCTATCGGACCAGAAATTCTTTTAATAATCACAGCAACAACTTTTATAGTTCAGCTGATTGGACCAATGTTCGTAAAAATAGGCGTTACTAAAGCTGGAGAATGCAACCTTAATATTACAATTGATGATATCAAAAAAAATACAAGAGTAACCGATATAACTTCACGCAATGAAAAAATCTGTGATTATGATTCAAAATCAATCGTAGAAGAAAATGAAAAATTATACAAAATATTAAACTCTTTCAGTAAGAATCAATATTTAAATTACGTCGTAAAAAACAAAGAAGGAAAACTCGTAGGAATAATCAGTCTTAATCATCTTAAAGAAATTTTACAGATTGGTGATTTTGCAGAATCAATGCTTGCAATGGACGTTATGGACTATCCTAAAATTACAGTAAAACCTTCTACGACACTTCCCGAAGCATATCAGTTATTTGAAGACAATGATATTGATGCAATGCCAATCGTTGATTCAGAAGGAGACGCTTTAGGAATCTTAGAAAAATCTACCGTTGACCATTATTTACATACAAAAATAATTGATTTACATAGAAAACTTGATGAATTAGACAATTAAACCACTAATTAAATGACTTTTTTTAAATAATATATTATCTTAAATATGAAAGATTTTTTTATAGGAGCCAAAATGAACAATCAATCTTTAGAAGAAACAGTAAAAGAAGCATTAGAAATGTTCCGTCCACAGTTACAGGCTGACGGCGGTGATATGGAATTTGTCTGTATTGATGAAGAAAAAAAAGTTCATCTTAATTTAACAGGAGCATGTGGAAGCTGCCCAATGGCATTAATGACTCTTAAGATGGGAATTGAACGTTACTTAAAAGATGCATGTCCTGAAATTTCAGAAGTTGTACAGGACAATGCAGTAAACTACGGCGAAGGATTGGATTTCTAATATGAATATAGTTAAAGATAAATTTGTCGCAATTCATTACACCTTAAAAAATGATAAAGGTGATGTAATGGATACATCAAACGGAGCCGAACCATTAGCATATTTACATGGAAACGGATTCTTGATTCCCGGACTTGAAAAAGCCCTTGAAGGAAAAACTGCCGGTGATAAATTCAGCACTGTAGTAGAAGCAAAAGATGCTTATGGCGAAAGAAACGAAAAATTAGTAGTTGACGTTCCAAAAGATAAATTTGATACAACAGCACCAATCGAAGTTGGAATGGAATTTTCAGTTCAAACACCAGCAGGTCCTATGATTGTAAAAGTTGTAGAAATTAATGGTGATAAAATCAAAGTTGACGGAAACCACGAACTTGCAGGAAAAACTCTCTATTTTGATATTGAAGTTGTAGAAGTTCGAGATCCAACACAGGAAGAATTAGATCAGTTGAATTCTTTCGGAGGATGCGGAGGTTGTGGTGGCTGCGGCGGTGACTGTGATGGAAACGGCTGTGGAAACGAAGACTGCGATGGTTGCGGTGGAACTGGAGTCTGCAAAAACCAGAAATAACTATTCTTTAATAAATCTACGTACGGCTTGCAAAAGAGATTTATATGCTTCTTTTTTGGAAGCCTTATCTATATCCACAGTTATATCAGCATAGAAGTCGTATTTCTGTCCTCTGAATTTAAGGCAGTTATAAAGACTCTTGCTGATAGTAAACATCGTATCATTTCCTTTTAATTTTATAAAAGCAGGAACATTTTCAAATTCACCGTTTTCATTTTTCTTAATTTTATTCATACATCTTGAAACAGCAAATTTAGTAGGAACTTTTATATGAACAAGAATGCCGGCTTCTTTTAATAAATCCATTGCATCAGGATTATCACAAACCCCACCACCAGAAGCAACAACAATATTTTTTTCTTTAGCAATACCTGCAATAAGTTCGCAAGCCTGAGTTTCCGCAATTTTAAATGGTTTTACACCTTTAAGAGCATACAAATCCCTTGGAGAAAAACCAGAGATTTCTTTCATTATTACATCAGTATCATAAAAATCATAATGCAACTCATCTGCCAGTTTTTTACCATGAGTTGATTTTCCACTACCCTTACATCCGACTAAAATTATTGATTCACCCTTTACTTCCATAAATAATATTATATATCAAAGATTGTAAATTTCCAATGATTGATGTATTCTTTAACTATGATTTTTATACCAATTATTATTTGTTTTGTTCCCTGCATACTCGCATTTTTAATTTTTTGTTTTAAGTTCAAAATTTCAACAAAATCATTATTTGCAGCAATGCTTTTAGGATTAATTTCTGTTTTACCAATTTCTGCAATTCAGTATTTTTTACCAGATTTTAATATTCTTATAAGACACCCGATTTTATTACAATTGTTAAAATCACTATTACTCTACGGATTTGTTGAAGAAGCAATAAAATGTCTGTTACTTTCTCCAATCCCACGAAAAAATAAATCAGCATTGAACTATCTGCTCATAGCATTCCTTTTCGGATTAACACTTGGATGTTTTGAATCAGTAGTTTATTTCTTACAAAAATTAGCTTCAAATTACGAACGAGGCGGTGAATTACTTTATAAACAGCTTTTTGTAAGAATATTCAGCTCAGATATAATTCATATGACTTGCGCAGGATTAAGCGGTTTGTTCCTTTATACATGGTCACAGAATAAACCAAAAGTTTCTTTCTTTGTGATTGCAATCCTTTTACACGGAATCTACGACTTTTTTGCCGGTTTCCAGAACGGATTAAAATGGTTCGCAGTTCCAGTAATCTTACTCGCACTGATTGAATGCCGCGTAAAATATACATCAATATCCGAAAATTAAACTACAAATTTAATCCTTAAGTCTTGACAACACTGCCTAAATTCTTTATTATATGCCCCATACGACGCGGGGTAGAGCAGTTGGCAGCTCGTCGGGCTCATAACCCGGAGGCCGCAGGTTCGAGTCCTGCCCCCGCTATAATCTTAAATCCTTATGTTATAAGGATTTAGGTCACTTCTGACTTATCACTGAATAGGCTCAGCGTGGAACTACTTATTAAAAGGTAGAAAGACTTGGTAGAAAGTCTTTCGAACGGTAATTTAAGGTGGTTTACATGGCTGAGCCTTATTATTTGTACACACGTCGCCAGGGCGGTAACTATTACGTCCAGTTCCGATTGGAAGACGGTTCATTATCCAATCACAAAAGTACTGGAACTCCCAATTACAACGAAGCAAGAAAACTTGCTATGCAATGGTATTCTTCAGGTCAAATTCCTGAAAGAATAAATTCCAAAGAAGAAAAACTTAAGATGACAGAAGTTGATAAAATTCAACTGATGAAGAATCTTAAGACTTTTGATTTTGAATATGATGATATTCAAAACATTGTGGACATTCTCATTGAAAGGAAATATCTGGTTTCAGGTATTCTGAAAGCTTCTCCTGAAAGCAGACAGGCTGTTGATTATCTTCTTGAATTCTGGGATTTCGATAAATCTCCATACAGAGAAGAACGTGCTGTTTTAGGAAAACAATTATCCTACACTTACTTTGAGACAGCTTTAGGTAGAGTAAAAAAATACTGGGCACCACGCCTTGAAGGTAAAAATGAAGAATTAAGATAACAACAATCTTATAGTGTTTCTGATGAAAGAATTAAAAAGCTTTGTTCTAAAACAGTAAAAGATATTGTTGATGTCATGGTTGTAGCAATGAACTGGGCCCATCAGAAACATCTTACTCAGTTCTCTAACTTTCAGGATATTCCAAAAGTCACAGTACAAAACACCAAGAAAAAGGAAATACTTCGTCCTGACTTTGTCTCAAAAGTTTTTTCTGTTGGCTGGGGAAATGAAATGTCACGTCTCGCTAACCTTCTTGCTATGTATACAGGAATGCGAGCAGATGAAGTTCAGGCTTTACGTGTATGTGATATTCATGAAAATTACATCTGGATTTCACACGGATGGGATGATCATTTAGGACTTAAAACTCCAAAGAATGGAGAAGAAAGACCTGCCCCTATCTCAAAGGAATTAAGAGAAGCTCTTTTTCATATGGTTGAATTTAATCCAAGATATTCTATCGATAAAGAAAACTCATTTATTTTCTTTGGAAAGGATCCTGTAAAACCAGTCTGTCAGAGACTCTTCATAGAGCTTTGGAAGAATGTGGTTATCCAAACCCTAAAAAGATTGGATTCCACTGCTGGAGACATGGATTCTGTACAGAAACAAAAACACTTGTAAATGATGACAGAATGATTCGTCAGGTATCAGGACATAAAACTCAAGCTGTATTTGAACATTATTCAGATCATCTGGAAATGAAAGATACAATTGAAGCAATGGGAAATGC
>CALAUH010000259.1 GCA_937892225.1 uncultured Treponema sp. | reverse complement strand
ATCCTGAGCCGATTTCAATACGCCTTCAAGGTCGAATGTCTTAGGCTTGAACTTGCTGCTTGTTTCATCAAATACAAGAGCCTGTCCGTTTTCAATGTCCGTTGTATCAACGTTTGAAAGTTCATCAATCTTTGAGCCGGTAATCAATGCCGTAACATCAATGTCAGATGTTGAATTGTCATTGAATGTAACTTTAAGGATCTTGGAAGTAACTTCATCAACTGTTTTAGTTGTATAAACGATTGTTTTAATCTGCTTGTCATAAACATCGTTGATAGCCTGAACAAGAGAAGTCCATGTATCAACTTTCAAAGTTGTCATGTCACCGATATTCTCAGTGTTTACATCAACCTTTTCTTCTTCAAGCGGCTTGATGATGTTTTCATCAATTTCCTTTTTTGTGTAGTAGTTGCTCAAATCGGCAGATCCGCCAGCATCCTCACGCCATTTTCCAAGCTCAGGATCTACACTGTTTGATTCGTTGTAGACATAACGTTTTCCAGTTTCCACTACATAACAAGGGAAAATAGCAGGAAGATAGTTTTCACTCCACGCAACCATGTCCGCAACTGTCTGGAACAGGTCACGTTCAACGTTTGGAGCTTTTTTCTTTATGTTAAGGTTATCAAGATATGAAATAGCCATAATTCAACTCCTATGCGAATGTAAGCTCAACACCGTCAGCACCTGTCGGCTCATTCAGTGTGTAGCAGTAATAGTCAATACCATCAATTTTCAGTGAAGTTCTCGTGAAACTGTTCGTGTAATTGATGTTGTTTTCAACATCCTTAATTGATGTCAAAGCACCAAAACTTTGTGGATAGGCATAGACAACCTTGTTGTAATCGCAGGTTATATCCTTAAATACATATCCCTTTGAAATCTTAAGATTCTTGTTCAGTGCCTTTACCTGTGCTTCCGTAGGTTCTCCTACAGTAGGCTCAACGATGCCATAATAGGAATTGCCAACAAAATTTACCTTCACGGAACTGTCGCTTGAGTTGTTTTCAATATCCGATACAACAGCCTTGAAAGTTGAAGTCTTTTTGATTGGAGTTGCCGGAGTATATGCAAAATTATTCATTCCACCAGCAGTAATGTCCCTTGATTCAATGAGAACATCATCAAGGTAAAAACTGAGTTTCTTGATATCGTATGTTTTCTTTGTAACATTTGCCTTGAGCATGATGCTTGTAATCTGCTCATTTACGATGTCATATACCGTTTTAGACGGATCCAAAGTCAGTACAACAGTTGGAGCTTCAACCTTTATGAGAATATCCCTGATGATTGATTCAAGGGATGTTCCCTTAACATACTTCTTACCGCTTGTTACAGTTCCGATTGCAACCGTTGCCGTCAGATCTTCATCAAGTCCTTCAGTGGTATCAATCTGTCCGGCATCAAACTTCGTTCCGTTGGAATATGTAATGAAAAGATGGTTTTCAGCATCAAGTTCAACCTTTGTAATTGAAGTTCCATCTGTTCCACGTGTAACCGTTATGTCGGTTGTCTTAACCACTCCTGCATCGTTCTTCCAGGAAAGAGTGAATACAGTGTTTCCATCTGCATCCTTTCTTGTTCCGGCAACCGTACACGGAGCTCCTTTTACCGCACCGAACTGGTCGGCAGTAGCAGCAGTAAAGGCTTTAGCCAAAAGATAGGCTGTCATTCCATCCATAATAAACTCTCCCTAAAAGAAACTACTGAAGAATCCATGTCTGAGTAGGTCTGTGATAGATGTAGTTGTCACCAGTATCAAGACATACGGCAATGGATCCTGTCGCAATCATATCTCCCTTTGGAAGCTTTGCGACATCAGATGAAAGACCCATGAATGTATACTTGTTGTTGTCAATTTCAGTACATTCAAAACTTCCCATTTCACCCTTGTAAAGATTGAAGTCCATAATTCTCTTCTCTCCCCTGAAAAAAATTAGAATAAAAAAAAGCAGCCACTCCGAAAACGGAATGACTGCCTTTGTAAAGTCAAATCATATAGATAAGTAAAATTAATGTCTGAATTACATTATACACAAAAAGTGCAATTTGTAAATGTATGATTTAAGCAGAATTTCTGCATGAAATCAGTTGACAAATTCATTTTGTGGTATTATAACTATTCATGGTGATAGTTAGTTGCTATCGAACCCACCTGAAAGCGGTTATTCTTTATATGGTTATTTAGCTCTATAAAGGTGTAAAAGAATCTCTGGAAACAGAGATTTTTTTATTTTTTCTCGACTTTTATATCATAATCAATAAAAGACAAGACATAATTCTTATGTTCTTCATCATAAGCAACAGCTATTTCCAAAGGTTCTACAACATTTTTCCCCTTAGACTTATCAAAATATTTAATTCTACAAACAATTCCATAAGTCATGTGTTTATGTTTTAATTGCTTTCCATACTTTCCTGTTTCTTCATCGAATTCGTATTCGTGTCTATACGACTTAAAAAGTAATTTACCATTTTTTAGAATTTCAGGAACAAAAGGTAAATATCGCATTTTGTGTATAGTTTCTTCATCACTTCTATCTTTACCTTTTGTTTCAAATCCATGAGACTTAGTTGTTTCGTTAATATATATCTGCTTATTACCTAATGCTTTACATCTTAAAGAATCCCCTAATTTATTCAATTTATCCAATTCTTTATCAATATTTTCTTCTGATAAATCATCAAGGATAGCTCCTTGAATTATAGGAGTTTCCATAGCAATTTTCTTTATTGCAGCACGTTTTGTAACATTTCTTGGTTGATTTGATGGATAAACATAGAGCCATTTTCCATCTTTCCCCATATATCTACGGATATATTTGTACGCTTTTTCAATATCATAATCTTTACAGATTTTATCAAACAATGATTTTCTTATAACTAGCATATTTGTGTACTCCTTAATTTGATTTAGAAAAGACACGGCAGGCTTTTACCCCCACCGTGTCAGAAACTTTTTTAACTGGGAAATAGTGATTAGATTATTTCTGAAAGTACGCTGCGGACTGTTTCGGCAATGTTTACAGATTCAAAAAGATCCATTGAACCGTCTACTGATTTTTCAATGATTTCTTCTTCATCGTATTCAAAGTCAAGATCATCAAAAAGTGATTTTCTTACTTCAATGCCGTATTTTTTTGCAGCTTCCTTGAGTAACGGAGCAAATTCAGGATCTTTATTTGCCATATCAAGCAAACGGTAGCCATAGGAATTTAACTGTGGAGCATCAGAACTAAATGCTGCTGAGGGATTATTGAATTTCTTCTCAGCCTTAGTATATGCTTCGATTGCATTCTTAATCACTGTTTCATCAGCAGTCTTTATGTTCTCTTTGATTTTATCAATCTGTTCCTGTGTTTGATTGAAACTATTCATATAATTTTCAATCTCTTTCTTATTCTTAGCCTTTCGCTGAGCCTTAGATTCATTCTCCTCATTCTTAGCCTTTCTTCCGGCTTCATAATCAGGAAGTTTGTTAGGATCAGTATCATTTACAGGATTCATTGGCATGATGATATTATTTGTAGATCCAGTTCCGATTGACATTGCTTTTCCGGCATTGTCACTCAGCATCATTGTAGATTCATTTCCAGTGAGAGCATCAAGAAGATAATTTGCATTTACAAAGATGTTGTTTGTATCTATACCTGAATTACTCCATCCACCACTCTTAAGTTTAATGTTTGATGCATTACCAACTTTTGTTCCGTCAACAAATACACCATCATCTCGGAATTCAAGGGCAACTCTACCATCTTTTTTGTTGATGGATCCATCCTTAAGCATAGTCTTGAGTTTATCCTTAAGAACATTGTTATCAAGGCTTACCTTCTGAGTATTTTCTGAAGGAATAACCTGTTTGTAACCAGGGAATTTAGCCTTCTCACCAGCATCATTAGTAACTTCTTTTGCCTTGATTTTTACACCGTCTTTTGATGAAGCAACATCAACATAAGAACCGTTAGGAATTCCGTCAAGTTCACCAACCTTGATTGTCTTAATTCTTCTACCGTCAGTAGCAATAAGATTGCCATCATCATAGTAAACATGATTCATGAAATACCTTGTCTCATCTGTAGAACGGTTGCTGTTAAGGCTCTTGATTTCAGCATCCAGTTCCTTAGAGTAAGGCATTTCAACTTCACCTTCTCCAATAGACTTGTTAGAAGCGATTACAGTCTTACTGTCAAGGTCTGTTGATTCAGATGGAGCATAGGCTGATGCTACAGGCTTAGAATTCTTAGATGATTTTTTCTTTGGTTCTTCTACTACATCTTTATTGTAGTTAGGTTTCATTCTTTCTTTCTCGATCTCAGAATTATAATAATCAATGTCCTTACCACCATTTACAGAATGATAAATCTTTGCAGCTTCATCATACTTATTCAAAGCATCATACCATCCGTCTGTATGGGGTTTTGAAGTTTTCACTTTAGAATAAAGATCACCCATCAACTCAAAAGAATCCTTCTTACCATTTTCATCAATTCCATATCTTTTACGGATAGCATCTGCCAACATAGAATCACGTTTCTTAAAGTCATTTGTTTTACCGTTTATGTACTTTGAAACTTCATCTGGACCACCCTTATAGGCATTTTTGTTTCCTTTCATGGCATCTGAACGGTTCTTGTGCTTTTCGGCTTCGGATTCTTTAAGTTCTGATTTTATCTTCTTAGCAATAACAATATCAGACAAATCATTTGCCATATTTGTATGAGCAGTTACCATAGCGGATCTTGCTCTTGTTTCCGAATCAGAATTACTATAAGTCTTTGAATTTCTCATATACTCATAAGATTCTTTTTTTTCTTTATACTTTTTTTCATCTTTCTTGAAATTTAATTCTGCGTCTGAGATAACTTTATCAAGTTTTTTATTCCTTTCTTCTTCCGACAAATCTTTTACTTCATCATATAAAACAGCATCAGTAACATCCATTGTTTTTCCAGTCATAGGATGAACAAGTTCATTGTTTTTCAGTTTGGAAATAATATTATCTCTGTCCTTTTCCCCATCGTAAGAATATTTTTTTTCTCCAGTCTTTGGAGATTCTTTCTTGCTTCCAACATTATTGTCACTGCCAGAAGAAAGTGCATCATTCTTTTTGTCAGCAGCAGCACGGAGCTTGTCAACAATTGGAAGGTGATTGCCGTTTGCATCAGTAAATCTCTGTTTGTTTTCCATGACAAGGTTCATGAGTTCCTCGACATTCTTGCAGTTTTCAACCTGTTTCATAAGACGAGTAATGGAATTTTTTGCACCCTTTGATTCTGAATCATACTTAGGCTTCCACTTGTTTGGAGCAACCTTGATATATTTTCTGCCCTTCCATTCACGAACAGTACCAACCGGATATCCTGACTTGATGATGAAGTCATCCTTGTCAAAATACTTGAATGACTTGTCCATCTCTAAAAGAGACTTATGGATGTCCTTTTCATTTCCTTCTGATTTTGCCTGCTTCTTCAGGATAGACAAAACTTCTGCACGGAGCTTTTCAAACTCCGGATCCTTTCCCATAGACTTGCACAGATTGATAAAGTCCGACTTGCTTATAAGCATACTCTTCTCCCTTTTCTGCAAATAAAAAAAGGCAGCCGTAACCTTTTACAGTTATAGCTGCCCTTGTTAAGTGCATACTCAAATATTAATTAGTTGATGTTATTCACATAATACGACAAAGCCCAAAAAAAAGAAAGACAAAAACAATATCCATGTATGGATAAATGCATAAAACTATATTAAAATATTCTCAAGGGAGAAAAGAACAATGAAAAAAATCTTTTTAATTTTAATTGCAATCATGGCATCTCAGGCATTTGCTGAAATAACACCAATCAAATCTAACGATCCTAAATATAAAGAGTATTATATACAGTTAGTAGGATCTGTTGACAACCGATACGAACTAAGAAACCTTTACTATGTAACTGAACTTTCTGATGTCGAATATCTCGTAGACAAGAAAGAAAGCGAATGGGAAGTGGGATACAAAGAGTTTTTGACAAAAGAAATAAAGAAAGAATATTTTATAGTCGGAATTCTTCATGATACACAAATAAAAGAGAATAAAATATTTGCAGCAGTAACAAGATATAAGGGAGCAAAAAAAACGAAATACATATTCAACAACCTTTAATAAAAAAAATAGCAATGCACCGTATTTCAGATGCATTGCCCATACTTCATTCAGATACAAACGCTAATCAAACTTGTAATAAGCCATGTGCTTGTCGTTCATTTCCTTGAAATCCGGATATTTGTCTTCAAGTTTCTGCATTTCCTTTTTTGCACCGGCATATTCGGGAATATTGGCAAAATATGGAGCTCTTGAAACTAAATCGGCTTTCTCTGCAAGATTTTTGTAGTTCTGAAAGTCCTTGTTAGCCTGGTCCATGAACTTCATGTATGCAACAGGATCTTTTTTAGCAACATCCTTCAACTGATTGCGATATTCCGTTATTTTGTCAACAGATTCCGAAGATTCACCGCTTTCAGATGTCTTTGATTCAGTTCCCTTTGCTTCAGCTTCCTTCTTTTTTTCCTGCAAAATGTCATTGATGTCTATGGCTTCACGGTATTCATCCGAATACTTGCCGTGGCTTGTCTTTTCCTTAATGACATCCTCAAGCTCTTCGATACTCATATCGCCATACTTTTCTCTGGCTGCTTTCTGCCCCTTTTCATAGGCTTCATCTTCAGCATCTGCCCAGTTTTTTGGGGATTTTTTTCCAGTCTTTTCACTGAGATAGTTAATGGCATCTTTCTTATTGAGCATCTTTCCATTTACGGAAAGTGCATTCTCTTCTGGTCCGTTCTTCACCTTATCAAGCATATCACTATACTTTTTTGTGTCAACCGGCTTTTCTTCGGCAGGTTTCTTCTGCTTTTCTTCGGATGGCTGTTCTCCGGTTCTCTTGTATACAGTTCTCGTCTTTCCGTTCTTGTCCGTAACCTTCACTTTCTGAAGTTTGGACAGATCCCTTGACTTCATGATCATATCAGCAACTGATTTCTGAATAATAAACATATTTCTCCCCTCTAAATAGTCCCATACACTTTTTACATGTATGGGAACTGAATTACTTATTTAAGCAGTGACTTCATGATGCTCTTACGGATAAGGAATCTCTTTCCATTGGTTATTACCTGCGGAATGTAACAAGATTCTGTTACAGATTTTGAAACTTCGACTGCACCATCAATATCAATCTTTGTATTGATGCCAGTTTCTGCCATAACACGATTTACAGCCATCCTACCGTTACGGTTCAACTGTCTCTGCCATGCACCCTGAGATGGAGACCATCTGAAGCCATTGCTCTTGAGCTTATTGATTACATCCCTTTCCGGCTTACCATCATAGATAATCTGAATCCTATCCATTTCAGGATTTTCATAGATGTAACCGCCAGCAAAATCAACTCTTCCAGTATTTGAACCACCTTCAGAACCAGCATTTGCAGCTCTCTCTTCAATTTTTGACTGTCTTTTCTTAAGTTCTTCAAGGCGTTCCTTATTTCTGCGGATGTCGGCAGTCTGGTTTGCAGTAAATGGACTGTTGATACCTTCCTTAATTGCCTTGTCAGGAATTCCCTTTTCTTTGGCAAGTCTAACAGCTTCCTTCTTTACTTCAACTCTCTTTGCCTTATCTTCATCAGTCCTATCAGTCCAATCAACATTTGAAATCTTGTTTTTCTGACAAAGTTTCCTGTAAATCAATGTAACATCATGGGCATCTTCAAGGAATTTGATTTTCCCTGAAATTTTCTCAACTGCGTATGGATCAGTATTATCAACTCTGTCATTCCAACTGTAATTTCCCTTTGCATAATCATCAAATACACGCTGCTTGACTTCATCTGTTGATTCTGCACCGCCAGTATACTTAAGTTCCCTAAGCTGTTTCTGAGTATTCTTGATGAACTTCTCTTTCTTTTCCTTGAACTCTTCATAGGCTCTTCTTTCAGAATCCATCTTCTGAGCAAACCTCTTGTTGTTGAACTTTGCTGGACCTGCAACAACCCAAGAAGGACCAGCAGAAAGTCTCTTGTTAGCCATTTCTCCATAACTGTCACCAACTAATCCTGCATAAGAATTAAGCCTTTCCTGGAAATAAGCCTTCTGCTGTTCGTTCATAGTAGATGTGTCAAACATGTCTCGGAATTCTGACATTTCAACATTAATGTCATGCTGATAAACTTCACCGGAATGACCTGACATTGAGATGTCATTGATTCTGCGGGCAACATCGGCATTGATTTTCGGAATTGGAGTAACAATTCCATCTACAGTATCTTCAACCTTTTCAGTAGGGATATTCTCTACATTCTGTTCAGTAACTGTCTCATTTTCTGCTACAGGTTCAACGGCACTATTAATCCTGTCCTTAACAAAATCAGCAGCTTCTTTCGCATAGTTGTTGGCAGTCTTAGGGAATGAAATAACATTTGATCCACGTTTTCCGGCTGCATTGTCATTACCCATCATGGCTTCACTTCTGTTCTGAGTTTTCTCAGCTTCAGTTTCTTCCGGTTCATTCCTTACCTCTTCAAGCCTTGCCGTAAGCTTGTCACGGAACTGTTTCTTGCTTTCAACAGTTTCTGCATCTGAAAGATTATTGATTTCAAGAGAAAGTTTTGCGATTCTATTCTCAAGAGTTGTTATCTTTTCATCTTTAGAGAGACCTTCAAGGTTTACCGGTGGTTCTTTTGCAAGAGATTCCTGAAGTTTGCCGATAAGTTCACGCATCTTGTTTACAACAGTTTCCTGTTTTTTCTGTTCAGCCTTTTCCTGTTCCTGCTTTGTAACCTTTCTTGATGCTTCTTCCCAGACTTCCTTGTTCTTTTCTACGCCATCACGATATTCACGATAGTCCTTCAATTCCTCAACAGTAGGTTCTTTAAGCTTTGATTCAAGTGTCTTGATTTTCTTCTCAAGTTTCTTCTGATCTGCTTCAGACATCTTGTTCCATTTTGTAACCTTTCCCTGGTAAAGTTCCCTCTTAAGAGCCATTACCTTGAGATGGTTGTAATAAGGATGGTTTGGCTTTACATCGCAAGAATCCTTCTCAAAATAATCAGTCATGATGTCAGTATCATTCTCAGGATAGAAAATTGAAGGGATGCTTGAGCCATAGTTATCAGCATAAAGTCTGATATATTCATTGCTTTCCCCTTCATTTCTTATGCTTGCATTGATTTTCTCAAGTTTTCCCGACTTATCCTTGATACCGTCTTTTGTGAAACGCAAAGTCGGAACATTTGCAGGAGTTGAATCCTTCGCAAATTCATTGCTTTCACCTAATGTCATGTTGTAGAACTTTTCAGCAGGAGTATTTCCAGCAGCATTGTTTATCTGTTCCTTGATGGCATTGAATTTATTGTACACTTCAGTGAAAATCTTAGGATCTCTAGGAGCATAACGGAGTTGATACTGTTCATTTTACCAACTTCAAACGAAGTGTAAGAAGGTCTACCATATTCTTCATAGGTAATTCTTACAACCGGATTGTTAGCTTCTTCAGTTGCCCCCAAATCAAATTCATAACCATCGCCAAAAGCGATATTAGATGAATAGTAACCACCGAATTTCTTATTGAGCCAGTCTGAAGAAATAGTCTGAGCCTTCATCTTGCGTTTGAGCCATTCATTGATGATGCCAGTGAAAACAAACGGAATCTTAACATTTCCCTTGTTTTCTTCCACAATCTGCTGTCTCATTTCCCTGAGTTTTGCTTCTACAACAGAAATTTCCTTTCTGGCAGCCTTTCTTTTTGCATCCTGTTCGCTTGTTGTACGCTTGTAGCTATAACCACCATTAGACTTGAATTCCTTTTCAAGTTCATTGAGACGGTCTACAAGTGCAAGATATTCATTTTTCTGAGCTTCAATATTTGCAACTTCCGCAGCAACTTCAGGCTCAACAAAATCTTTCTTTGCATTGTCATTTCCAAGCATAGCTATTTCATTGCCATGTGGCTTGTTCTCATTTTCTTTTTCCCTGATTTCCTTGACTATCTCTGAAAGAGCTTCACTGTATGCCAAGCTTTCTGGACCATTTACAAAATCCTTACCTTCTGCTTCAAGTTTCCTTGTGTTTGCAGTGATAAGAGCTTCAACGGTTTCTCCAAGTCCAGGGAATGGAGTATTTTTGACTTCATTCTTTATAGTTTCATACATGGCTCTGTCATTAAGAATCTCATTCTTGAAACCAGTCTTAAGCTGTTCCATCGAAACGGATTCAGCCTGCTTTGGAACATCATCATAACGGCTGTCAAAAATGATATTGTTTTTCTTGTCTCTCTGAATAACAGTACCATCACCAAAACGGAAAGTAGTAACACCTGTTTCCTTGTCAATAGATGCCCTTCTTCCGACATAATCATTGCGTATCTTGTCATGACCCAACTGCTGGCGATCTATTGTTTCTGAAACTTCCTTTGACTTTTCTGCATTCATGTTAGCAATGGCAATATCCATTTCCTTTGCCTTCTCAGGATTTCTGATTGCCCAGATTTTACGCATGAGTGTCTTGTTTGGAACGAATTTCTTTTCTTCAAGATTCTTAACGGCTTCCTTGCCTTTCTTCTCAGCCATTTTACGTTCAATATCTTTAGACTGAGCCATTGTTTTAGGATTCTGAGTAGCCTTTGTCTTATCAATATTTGAAAACATCTTATCCCACTTATCCTTATGGGTTTCATACTCAAGTACATGGCTTGCAAACTGGTTTTCTGTTGCCTTGTAATCGGTTTCAATGTTGTTATCCTTGTACATCTTGGAAACTGTAGACTTTCCGATCTTGAAGAATTTAAGAAGCATTTCTAACGGATTCTTCACCTGATCTTCTTCATAGATGTAGTCATACCCCTTGCCTGTTTCCTTTGGAGTTCTCCAGATGTACTTATGGTCGCTTTTCTGCTCCCCTTTCTTTGAATATAATCATCTCTATCGTACATTTGATTTAGAACTTCATCAAGTACATC
>CALAUH010000258.1 GCA_937892225.1 uncultured Treponema sp. | reverse complement strand
ATCCATTATTCGTAAAGAGCACAAACTGCTCACCCAGCGGGAGCGCTTGCGACTCAAAATCGCCCGTGTAGATATCTGCCGAGAGGCGTTTCCACATCCAGAGGTACGGGTCCATTGTGTGCACATACGCCTCTATACGATAAACCTTGGTATTCTTACCGTCCTGCGAGACAACCGTCAGATATGCCGGCTGACGCGTCAGGTTGATGGTGTCCGAACCGGACAGCGCAATAGAGGTATCGGGCAGCGTCAGCGTAGCCGAACTCGGGGTGGCAGCAAACGTGAACTTAGGCACCACCTTCGTCAGCGGGGTGCCATAGCGTATCGAATCCTCGTTATAAACAAAGCCGGTATCCAGCATTTCCTTAACCGTAAAACGAGCCTCTGCAAGGCCCGGCAGACTATCCACCGCAGCGAACGAGAATGTCGTCAACTGCGCTACTGACGAGAGGGTAGTGGTGCTGGAGTTTTTCTTGCAGGAAACCATGCAAACGACTCCTATGATACAAAATATTGACAAAAAACGTCTCATTTCCTATAAAAAATCATCAAAATCACATATTTTTTTTGCAAATATGCATTTTTTTTTGTAATTTCGCGACCGATTTCGTTTAACTATTGTTTTTTATTATCTTTCAAAAATTCATTCGTGTTACAAAATGAGGGGAAATACGCAGGACGGATTTATCGGATATTTTAAAAATGAAAACAGTTACAATGATATTGAAATGGTTACTTTTTTTTCAGATTTTGAAATACTGACTATTCCACGGTTTTTAATTCCGGCATTTATTGAATATCGAAATAAGCATTTGCTTGAATGGATTTATGAAGCGCTTTCAAGTGTGAATATGAATGAACAGAAAGCAGACAGTGAATGTATAAATAAGCTGCATCAAATTCAATTAATAGCAGAAAACTCAAGACAGGAATATTACGAATATCAGGAAAACTTAATTAAAGAAATTTTCCCTACTCATAGTAATTTAGATATGGCAGTTGGAAGCGAAGGTCAAATAGATATAAAAACAACATCGGGCAATTATACAATGCACGAAACAATCGAATTTGATATGAAGAATTACAGACAGGAAATAATCCGGTTGAAAAAGATGTTTAAGACTGGTGAAACTTTACTTCAAGAAAAACAGGAAGAAAAATGATGACAGAAATTTTTATAAAAGATACAGACATTAAAAAAATCTGCGGAATTCACAGTTTTTTTATGGAAAATGAAATAACGGCTCCAGAGAATTTTAATTTCATTGCCAAAGGTAATTTTGACAGTGAATGTTTAGAACAACTTACAGAATATCTTTTAGAAAATAATTATATTCTGGGCTGTTTTACTTTTTCTTCTGACATAAACTATATTCCGTACATTGGGGACATTCATTTTGCAAAGCAGATTGTAATACCAGAAGGAATAAGAAAAATTACAAGCAAATCAATTTTTAATCAGACTCTGGATAGCCTTGTTCTGCCATCCACATTAACAGAAATAGAACCAAACTCAATAGACACTTGTACAATACAAAAATTAGAAATTCAAAACAGCAAATTTTTTTATATTGAAAATGGTGCAATAAAAAATTCAATCACAAACGAAATTGTCATACAGTTAAAAAATATTGAACCAGCTCAAACATTTTCGGAAAAAGAAAAAGCAGAATGGGCAAAAATCAGACCATCAAACTCATTGAGTATTTTGTGCTGTAATTTGTGGAATGAAGAA
Organism: uncultured Treponema sp.; assembly: GCA_937892225.1. Classification (GTDB taxonomy): domain Bacteria; phylum Spirochaetota; class Spirochaetia; order Treponematales; family Treponemataceae; genus Treponema_D. The sequence continues at coordinate 960 of CALAUH010000258.1, read as the reverse complement.
ATTAAAAAAGTAAAATCAGAAATCAGTAAAAATGTTTACACATTTACAAAAACAAAAAATATTTATCCTCTTGATATTATTCACTCAGAACTCAAACGTTTCCCAGACGGATATAAATGTTCGAGGTTATTACCAGTAGATCACAATCCTCATTTTGCTGATGCATATTTAAAATATATGAACTGGGAAACACAAACTGAGCCTCGAAGACCTGAATTACATAACGATGAAAATCCAGATGAACCAACGGCAGAATATCCATGGGCAAGTTTTGTAAATCCAATAAAACACAAACCAAAAATACTTGTTTATTCGACAGAAACATTAATACCAGAAACAGTAGACGTTTGTTTTATGCTTAGAAATAATGGCTGCGAAATGTTCATACCATATTTGCAGCTGTATGCATTTTTCCGCCCGGAAGAAATTCAACTTGTATATCCATTAATAAAATATTTGCAGAAAAATACATACGAACTTACAAAAAAATTTATTAATTCAGAATATAACAACGAAAAAGTAAGACGCATGCAGTATGAAAAAATTGATAATGCATTCCGACAGAAAATTCTTGATGAAATTGAACATACAAAATCTAAAGAAGATTATTTTAAAGAAAACAAGCAGGCAATCGTGGATATTGCACAAAAACATAATCTGGAAATGTCAGGCTTTGACATAATAAAAAGTTCGTACGATGAATCAGAAACAGTTGGAATTAAATTTATTCCAAAAAACAAAAATCAAACCTTTGTAATGAAATTTAGTTTTGATAAAAACGATATGTGTGTCGAAAACTCCAAAATGCTTTTTGATATAGAAGAAGGAGTAAAAAAACTGATAAGTATATATGGTTTTTAGCTGCTGTTGAAATTTTAAATTTATTCAATTTGTAGAAAGGAGGCATGATAAAAATTACATCCATGTAATTTTTATCATTAAAGTTTGTTCATGCGTTGC
>CALAUH010000257.1 GCA_937892225.1 uncultured Treponema sp. | reverse complement strand
TCTGCCAGCTTTCAATTGAAATGGAAGCTTTGAGAATTAAAAAATACATTGGTGCTTTTATGGCTGAACTTGGCCGCGTAGATGCAATTGTATTTACTGCTGGTGTTGGTGAACGTTCTCCAATTATCCGTGGTGCTGCACTCAAGGGTCTTGAAAACTACGGTATTAAGATTGACCTTCAGAAGAATGAATACAGCTGGACTGGTAATGCAGAAACTTGCATTAGTGCAGATGACAGTGCAACAAAGATTTTTGTAATTCCAACAGACGAAGAACTTGTAATGACAGAAGATGCTTACGCTTTGATGAAAGGTACATACGATGTTCATACAAACTTTGAATATTCTTTCCAGAAAAAAGATTATGTAAACAAAGCACGTGAAGAAGGTCTTAAAGGTGATTTGGTTAAGAGACCAAACATTGCTAAGATTTTGGCACGCGATTTGATAAAATAAATTTTCAGAACCGACAATCAGTAAAACTGATTGCGGTCTAAAATTATTCTATAACTTGACACTTCGCGCAAGTTAAACTAATTTCGTGCTGACGCTTCGCGCAGTACAAATCATAGAAAAAGAGCATTGGTTGATTTTTTAAACCTATGCTCTTTTTTTTAAAACTGTGTTATAATATAACTAATTAAGGATATGTATGAAAAAGTTAATTTGTGGTTTTATTATTAATTTTTGCTGTTTCAGTTGTTTTTCAAACGTAATTCTTAAAGGAACCATTTCTGGTTTAACTCCTGTATTTCAAAATCATTATTATTCTATTGATGAACAAAAAACATCAAAACTTGAATTTGATTTTGATCCTTTTGCAGGTCTTGAACTGTCTGCATTATGGGAAACAAAATCAGAAGATTCAACTTCTTTTAAGATGATTTATGGAATAGATATTGGATTTGAAGTAACTGCTATATATATTGATGCTGTAATTGGGTTTAACAAGATTTTAACTGAATTAAATAATTGTAATCTTGAATTGTCAGTTGCAGGACTTATTGGCCCGGCTATGAATGGTTTAACATTTTTAAATACAGGAGTTGAAGCAAATCTTTATTTTGTTCCTAAAATCAGAAAAGGCTTTTTTGGTGGTGTAGGCATTTCAGATAAAGATTTATTAAAATTGCCTTTTTATGAAAATAATTTTTTTAATATATTTAACTTTAATATGATTAAAGTTAATTTATCATGCGGAATAATGTTATAGTTTATAATTTTATTATATAGGAGTACAAATATGAAAACAGTTTATGATTTTATTAAAAAATGCGGTGTATATTATTTAGCAACAGTAGAAAATGGTCAGCCACGTGTTCGCCCGTTTGGAACAATCGATATTTTTGAAGACAAATTATATATTCAGACAGGAAAAGTAAAACCTGTTTCTAAACAACTTGCTGAAAATCCAAAAGCAGAACTTTGCTGTTTTGACGGTGCATCTGGAACATGGCTTCGTCTTGCCGGTGAATTAATTTCTGATGACCGTGTTGAAGCAAAAAAACATATGCTCGATAATTATCCTGATTTAAGAAATATGTATGATGAAAATGATGCAAATACTGAAGTTCTGTATTTTAAGAATGCAACTGCAACTTTTGCAAGTTTCGGTGGCGCACCTAAGGTTATTAAATTTTAACTTGATTGAATTTCCAAAAGAAAATCATTACTATACCTTGCATGAAACGTGATTCTTTTTTTTCGGCTTTAATTAAAATTTCTGTTCCAATCATGTTGCAGAGTCTTTTGCAGACTTTTATCAATATGCTAGACACAATCATGATTGGACGCCTTGGTAGTGTTGAAATCGCTGCTGTCGGACTTGGAAACTCTTTTTTCTTTGTCCTTAATATGATTTTATTTGGAATTACTTCTGGAGGTGGTGTTTTTATTGCTCAGTTCTGGGGCAAAAAAGATATAAAAGGTATTCGAAAATCTCTTGGAATTATGCTGCTTCTTGCGGTTGTTGTTTCTGCAATCTTTAATATTCTTGCAGTTTTAATTCCAGAACAGATTATGCACTTATATTCTCCAGACCCACAGGTAATTGCCGTTGGTGCTGATTATTTACGTGTTGTTTCTTTCAGTTATATTATTACTGCCATCAGTTTTGCTTATACTCTTGCATTCCGTGGAACTGAACATGTTAAGCTTCCTTTTATTGCAACTGGTGTTTCTCTTGTTGTAAATGCAACTTTTAATTATATTTTTATTTTCATTTGTAAGTGGGGTGTTCAGGGTGCTGCTCTTGCAACTGTAATTTCCCGTCTTACAGAAATGTTTATTTTGTTGATTTGTTCTTATGTCCGAAAATACGAACCTTGCGGCCGTTTAAAAGAATTATTCAGCTTTGACTGGACATTTGTCGGTCGTTTTGTAAAGATTGCTCTTCCTGTAATCATCAATGAAAGTTTCTGGGGATTAGGAACTTCTGTTAATAATGCAATTTTTGCTCATGCCGGTACAGATTCAATTACTGCTTACAATATTGTTAATACTATCAGTCAGTTGACCTGGGTATTCTGTATGGGCTTTGGTAACGGTAACGGCGTTATTATTGGTAAAAAAATCGGCGAGGGTGAACAGGAAACTGCCCGTGTTTATGCAAAACGTTCCCTTTGGTTTATGCCGTTAGTTGGTGCAATTGTCGGTGTTTTCCTGTGGCCTCTTTCCAAAACCCTTCCGTTCTTCTTTAATGTAAGTCCGGAAATTATTAAAACTGCATGCAATATGATTATTGTTTTAATCTGTATGTATCCGTTTAATTCTATGTGTATGAACTGGATTGTCGGTGTCTGTCGTGCCGGTGGAGATACAACTTATGCAGCTCTTGTTGAAATTTTAGTTATGTGGGGCATTTCAATTCCTCTTGGTGCTGTTGCTGCATTTGTATGGCATTTACCTGCAGTCTGGATTTATGCCTGTTTACTTATAAGCGAGTCGGTTTGTAAGGCTGTTTTAGGTTTGATTCGTGTCCTCAGCGGAAAATGGCTTCATGATGTAACAAAATAAATTTTTCTTTATTTCTAAAAAAATTGTAGTATAATCTAAAGTGATGAAGATTGCTATTTTAGTAACTGATCTAACTTTAGAATATAACTCAGATGTAATTGAAGGAATAACATCATTTTTTAAGAAGAAGAAAGATGTACAGACTATTATAGCTCCAGTAAATATTCCTGCATATGAAAATGATTCTTTTGAATATCAATACTGGTCTTCTATAGATGTTTTACAATCAAAAGAGATTGATGCATATGTTGTTATTCCAAATACTTTTGGTTCTAATTTAACTTATGAAGAACTTGCATCATACTTAAAAAAATATAATGATAAGCCTGTTTTTACAGTCGGATTGCCTTTAAATCTTGAAAATAATTATTACACAGTAAATTCGTGCCAGAATGCTTATGAAGAAGTAATTAAGCATTTAAAAGAAAAGCATAATTGTTCAAAAATCGGATTTTTTACAGCAGCAGTTGTAAATTCAGTTGAATCTGAACAGAGATTTGAAGCTTATAAAAATGCATTAAAAAAGAATAATCTTGAATATAATCCTGAATTTGTTTTTGATGGTGATTTTACTCCGGGTTATGCAAGAGATTTGTTCCTGAAGAAATTTAAATCAAAAAAAGATATTAAATTTGATGCTTTATTATGTGCAAATGATTATACAGCAGCAGGATGCTTGTGGGCATTTGATATTCTTGGTGTAAAAATTCCGGAAGATGTTATTCTAGTTGGTTTTGATAATACTGAAGTTACTTTGGTAACATATCCGACTCTTTCTACAATTGATCAGTATGTAATTAAATCTGGCGAAAAAATTGCACAGATGGCTTATGATGTTGTATCTGGAAAAAAGTGTTCTAAGAAAAAGACAGTTGAATCTATACCGATTTATCGTCAGTCTTGCGGTTGTATTAATTCAAAAGTTCATTCATCATCATATGTGGATAAAGATGGAAATTATTTTGAAAATGATGAAAATGCAAAATCAAAAAACTTGGATTCTTATAGAAGATTTTATGATTATTTAAATGGAATTTATAAACTTTTAGATAAGATTAATGCATCAATTGATAAAGAAGATATTCAAAACAAAATGTTCCAGGTATTAAATGATGCAAATATTTCTGAAATATCAGTTTATCTTTATGATGATATTGTTACAGTAAATGCTAATCAGAATTTTAAACTACCATCTCAGGCTTCTTTATTTGCATACTATTCTAAAGAAAAAGATGAATTAAAAGCAAATACAGATAAAATTGGTGTTACAATTAATCCTTTTGAAAGATTAATGCCTGATTTTATTTCAGATTCAAGCAGCGGAGTGTATACATTAGTTCCGATATTTTTGCAGGATAAAAATTACGGATATATGATATGTAAATTCCAAAGCGATAATTATACTTTGGTTTCTATTTATTATAAAATTCTTGTTAATATCATTGTTCAGGCATTTGAATTTTCTAAAACTAAACATCAGAAAGAACAGCTTGTTGAACGAAATCAGAATCTGACTTTACAGTCAAAAACAGATGAATTAACTCAGATTTTTAACAGACGTGGAATTATTGAGTATGGTCAAAGATTAATTGAATTGTCGTCGGTTACAGGAAAAGACGGTTCTGTTTTCTTCTGTGATATGGATGGCCTTAAAAAAATAAATGATGTTTACGGTCATAAAATCGGTGACCTTGCTATAAAAACAGAAGCTGAAATTTTAAAAAAATCTTTTAGAGATACAGATTTAGTTGGAAGATTAAGTGGTGATGAATTTGCAATAATTGCTCCAGGTTTTAAACTTGAAAATTTTGCTACCCTTAGAGAAAGACTTAATAGAATCAGCGAAGAAGCATCGAAAAATGCAGGCCTTCCGTTTATTCTGTCTTTGAGTATTGGTATTGTAGAATTTAATGAATCTAAAAAGGATTTGGAAAAGCTTTTGCTGGAAGCTGATAAGAAACTTTATCTTGAAAAAGAAGAAAAACATAAAAAAAGAGGAGTGTAATTGAAATAATCTTCAATTTCTCCCCTTTGATTTTTATCTTTGCTGGCTGGAAGTTTTTATGTTTTGATAAACATCTTCACCGGCAAGTTTTTTTACAATTTCCATTGCAAACTGTTCGCTTGCTCCAGGTCCTCGGGATGTAATCAATTTTCCATCTGTTATAAAAACTTCATTCGAATAACCATTTAAATATTCTTCTTTTGCTTCTGTCTGCATTTCAGGATAGCAGGTCCATTTTCTATTCTTTAAGATTTTTGTTTTCCCTAAAACAACAGCCGGACTTGCACATATTGCACAAACGTATTTGTCGTTATCCCAGGCTTTTTCTAAATGTGACAGTAATTCGTTAGTTAAAGAAAGATTGATTGCACCTTTTCCTCCACCTGGACAAATTACACAGTCTGGAAGATTATTATCATATTCTTTTAAATAATCTTTTAATGACATATCCATAATCATTGGAACATTATGTGAACTTGTAATGATTGTTTTACCGTCAATCTGTTTTGTCTGGCTTCCTGTAAGAACTCCAACTGTGATTACATCAATCTTTGCTCTTCTTAAATAATCTACAGGACTTAATGCTTCAATGTCTTCAAATCCATCTGCAAAAAATACTGCTGCCTTCATAAATTACTCCTTATCTGCTTTAGGATAGATGATTATTCCTAAAATTTCTTTTTCATCATTTATAGAAGATGGTGATAATGATTCTACAAATTTCAACATATCTTCAGTGTAATTTTTATCTTCATTAAGTTTAATTTTAGTAATTAAAAAATCTTTTACGACAGATATTGCATCATCATAATCTTTATAAAGAATATAAACTCTGTTTGGTACAATTGCTGTCATTAATCCAGACATTCCGCCATAAATATTATTCATATGTTCATCTTTTAAGTATGTAGAAATGCCTGCAGACAGTAAAAGACTTCGAAGCATTGAACAGTCACTTGAAGATGAAATGGTAAATATCTGCTGGTATTTTTCTCCATTATTAACTGATTCAAAAAACATTTTGTCAAAAGATGTTTCTGTATCTTCAGAATTTTCATTGTCTGGTAATACGTGTGAAAAAAGTTTTTTTATGATTAATATTAAACCAATAATAATAAGGATAATTAATAAAATGTTTATAATGTTATACATATTATTAGTATATAGAGTTTATTCTTTTTTTTAAAGAAAAAAAATGATGATAATAAAAATTTGTGATAAAAAAAGTTACAAAAAAAAGAAAAAAAATGCAAAAAAAATGAAAATTTGTGT
>CALAUH010000256.1 GCA_937892225.1 uncultured Treponema sp. | reverse complement strand
AAGCTCCAAAAACATATCCATATTTTGTACCAGTTGTTTTTTGTAAATAACGTGGAATATATATTTTTACCCAGTATGATTCTAATCCATCTACAACTTCTTTATCACAAAGTTTTATAATTTTAACACTCATATTAAGTGGGATATTACATAAAATTTTAGAACTGTTTTTTGCTTCTGTTCTAACATTTATTCCGCTTATTGAAGTAACATACATTGTATGTCTTAAAGAATAATCTTCTTTTTTAAAATATTCAGTATTTTTTGAATCATCACAATTCTGATAATAACTTAAAGAATCTTTTGCATCACTAAATTCATTACTTAACTGACTGAAAGAATCTTTTATATTATTCCAGACATTATCTGCGAATAAAGAAGATACAGTAAATAATACAATTAAAATTGTTAATAATTTTTTCATTTATATTTCCTTAAAAATTAATTTAAAATTTAAACCATTGGGCTGCTGTCTGGTCTGCTGTCTGTAATAATAAAATTAATGGATTTGTCAGTAAAACTGAATAATTATATGAATCACTGTCAGATAAATCACTGAATCCCATATGTCTGCTTACCGCTTCAATAACATTTCTATTATTGATTAATGACGGTAAAATCTGAAGCATTAATAAAACTGATTCATTACCATGTCCTAAATTTCTATTATCATTTTTTGTTTTATAAAAAGGCTGTTTTATCCAGTTACCATTAATATCTTTTGTATTTCTATACTCAACTCCATAGAAATTTATTTTGCAAAAATCATGACATAATGCACTTAAAAAAATGTCTTTTGCAGTAATTGTATATTTTTCAGAATATGGACAATTAAAAAAATTATTCATAAAAGTTTCTGCAAAAACCAAAGACTGCTGTACTACCATTAAAGTATGAGCTGCAAGTCCACCTTTAAAATCACCATGGAATCTTGTAGAAGCAGGTGCTGTATAAAAATCAGAACTGTCTAAAAAATTTAACAAGCTGTTAATTTCTCCAGCATCTTTTACAATAAACTTAATCATTTCTTGAATTGTTAATTTTACGGAATCAATAATAAAAGTACCTGATTCTTGAATAGGAGAATATTCTTTAAAAATATCTAATAATTCATTTATTTCTGAAAATAATTCGTGTTTTTCTTCTTCTGTCATAATCTATAAGATAATAAAAAATTGATTAAATTTCAATTAACTAGAAATCTATTCCAGTATAGTAATTTCTACACGTCTGTTTTTAGCTTTACCTTCTGGAGTGTCATTATCTGCAATCGGTTTTGTACCGCCCCAGCCTTTACATATAAAATTATCTATTTTAAGTCCTCGTTTAACAAGTTCATTTACAATTGTATGAGTTCGTTTTAATGATAATTCCATTTCTCCTTTTACATTGCCTGTCGATGCTGTATGACCTTCTATTAAAATCATTGAATCTGGAACTTTCAATAAAATTTCTGCTATTTTATCAAGACGCTTTTCTTCACCTTCAATTAATTCATCACTGTCTGCAACAAATTTTAAATCTGATAAAGTAAATTTATAACCGGCTTGTGTATGTTCATAATCAATTTCTTCATCCTCTATAAGCGCAGTTTGCTGAATAATTTCTTCCTTGTTTACAGCCGGAGGATTTTCTGTAAAAATAGAAATTGTTCCTTTAAATTCAATTTTTTTATCAGAATAATTAAAAATTTCATTTACTGTATCATGAATTAACAGAACCTGTAATGTATTTTTATCTACATAAATATTTGCATCATTCTGACCATTTGCACTAATAAGATTTTTGTCACCATCTTCATCTATAATTTTAGAAAATCCACCATATCTTGTAGCCCACTTAGCCTTAATTACATAAACTTCTTTTTGATTATAAACAGAATCTTTTAGATATTCATATTCAACTAAGATAGGCATTTTAGTATTCTGATTATTTTCTAAAGGATCTACACTTCTAACTGAAGTTGCCTGCCATATATCGCCTATTTTTAAATCTAACGGTAAAACCGGGAATCCTCTGAAAGAAGGATATCCATTATCTGTAATCATAGTAAAATTATTTTCATTATCAATTTTAAATGATGATAAAATTGCATCTTTAATTCCAGAATTTATTTCATAATTATTGCGTTTAGTTTTTTGATTTACATAAAAATAACCGTCATAAAAATATTCATCATCCTTTTTTGTTGGAATTATAAATGATTTTATTTCTCTAGAAAGCAGACCGACATATTTTCCATTATCATATCGTCGCAAATCTGTTCTTTCGACCAAAACATAATTCTGAGCAAAAATAGTCTGCATCATCAGTGTAAATAAAATTAAAAAGGTAGTTTTTTTTATTTTAAAAATCATGTATTATTGCTCCTGAATTATTATCTATAAATTAAACAAATATGAAAAATAAAAGAAACATTTTTATTATACTATTTTTTCTTTCTTTCGCAAAACTATTTTCTGAAAATATCGAGCAGCCGGAATCTAATAAATTCAGTAACTGTTTAATTACTTATTCAGAAATTACATTTATAAATATATCAATTGCTAATTTTAATAATCTTTTTACCGGTTATGAATGGACCTATTTTAATCCAGAAATAATTAAACAAACTTTTACTTTACCGCCTGTATGGGACTGGTCTAGTTTTACAAGAAATCAGATTTTTCATCCTTATTTTGGTGCAAGTTATTTTAATTCAGCAAGAACAAATAATCTTGATTTTTTTGAATCATTTATAGCGACTGTTTTCGGTTCATTTATGTGGGAAGGTTTAATTGAAAGAGGAAATTTTTCTTTAAATGATTTAATCACTACAAGTTATACAGGTTCAATTACAGGAGAAGCTTTATTCAGACTTTCAGATTATGTTTATAAATTCAGTCCTGTTCTGGCAATTTGTATTAATCCTATGTGCGGAATAAATTATCTTGTAAATAAAGATTTTGTTTCTGAAATTAAACCTGATTTTTTTAATTCAAAATATTTTACTGATGTCAGATATAATTTCTATAAAAAAACTGCGGATTTTGGTTTAGGAATGAGTTTTATTTATAATAATAATTATAATCACCAGACATATAAAATATTTGATCAGTTCAATTTTTCAATTTCTGCAAATATTGGAAAAGAAGGTTATTCTTATAAATATTTCTTAGACGGACTTCTTTATTCTTTTTCTCCGAATGATAATTTTTCTTTTGGTTTAAGTTCTTTTTATAACGCACAAAAAGATTTTGATATAAATTCCTCTAATTCAGATATTGGATTATTCTGTAAATATTTTATTTGTGACAAAAATGATTTTAAATATTTATTAAATACACACCTTTGTTACACAATTTTAGGGACACAGGATTCCTGCGAATATGGACAAGGTCCTCTTGTAAGATTAAACATTCTTCTTGATTTTAATAAGATTACTTTTAATGCTGATTATTTTGCTCAATATTTGTTTGCTTATTCTGGAACAGATAATTTTACACAAAAATTAATAACATCACTTAATATAAATT
>CALAUH010000255.1 GCA_937892225.1 uncultured Treponema sp. | reverse complement strand
TTCACTATAATTTAGGATGGAAGCCATGGCACTATGAAAATGTTCTTTACGAAGAATATTTCTGGGAATATGCCTCACAAACAGAATTTTATGAACAGATTTACAGAGGATTAAGAGCATTTACAGACGAACAAAGAAAGCGTGATAAAGATTCCTTTGAAAATCTTAAGATTATGGCAATTGAAGATATTAATGATCCTGAAAATTATAGAAACAGTCTTATCAACAACAGAAATTATATTTCACGTGGTTTACATACATTAGTTGGATTACCTTATATCAAGGGAATCTACAGATTCGTTGGATCACAAGGACATAAGCTGGTTTATGAATACAACAAATATCGAGAAAGACAAGAGTAGACTTTTAGTTCTGGAAAGAATTGAAGAATACGAAAAAAAAGGCTGGTTTTCAAAGGATGTTGAAGATGATCCACCAACAATTCCTTTAACAGCAGATAAAGTCGATTATTTAAATAAGAAACTTAAAAATAAAATCCTCTCTAAAATCATAACAAAAAAAGCTATTAATTTTATTGATAATCTTATTGAAACAAAACAACTGATTATTAAAGAAGTTCGTGGCATTGAAAATTTCGAAAAACTTGCAAATCAAGGATGTATAATCACTTGTAACCACTTTAACGCTTTTGATAACTTTGCAATTCATCATATTGTATTACCATATCTTCACAAAGAAAAACGTGAACTTTATAAAGTAATTCGAGAAGGAAACTTTACTTCTTTCCCAGGTTTATACGGTTTATTCTTTAGACACTGTAACACTCTTCCATTAAGCAGTAACTTCAGCTGTATGAAAAAATTTATGGAAGCAATGGATGTACTTTTAAAAAGAGGCGAAAAAGTTTTAGTTTATGCTGAACAGGGAATGTGGTGGAATTATAGAAAACCTCGTCCAATGACAAACGGCGCATTCAATTTTGCAGTAAAAAGCAAGGTTCCTGTAATTCCATTCTTTATCACAATGGAAGATTCAGATTTAATCGGAAATGACGGCTTCCCTATTCAGGAATATACAGTACATATTTTAGAGCCGATTTATCCTGATCCAAATAAATCAGATAAAGAAAACATTAATTTTATGAATAACAAAAACTACGAAATGTGGAAAAATGTTTACGAAGATTTTTATAAAATTCCTCTTGAATATTTACCTGAAGAAAAATAAATATTATGAAAAAAGAACAAAAAGTAATTTATTATTCTGATGAATTAAACGATGAATTTTCCACTGCAGAAATTACTCCAATTAAAATTGATGAAAATTATAATTATGGTGATAATTCTTTCTGGTGGACTTTAAAACACATTTTCTGGTATAAAATTATTTTTAGACCGGTAATTTCATTTTATTTTAAATTTATCTTACATCACAAAATTATTGGTAAAGAAAAGTTAAAAGATTTTAAAAAGAAACCTTATTTTATGTATGGAAATCATACTAATACAGCATGTGACCCATTTATACCGTCTATGGTTTCTAAACCAAATGATATTTATGTAATTGTTCATCCTAATAATGTTTCTATTCCAGTTTTAGGAAAAATTAACCGTTACCTTGGAGCAATACCTCTTCCCGATGGTTTATCTGCTACAAGAAATTTTATGAATACAATTAAACTTAGAATAAATCAAAATCATCCTATTATGATTTATCCGGAAGCTCACATCTGGCCTTATTATACTAAAATCAGACCATTTGTAGATTTATCTTTCAGATATCCATTACAGTATAATCTTCCGACTTTTTCTTTAACAAACACATATCAAAAAAGAAAAAACGGTAAGGCAAGAATTGTAACTTATATTGACGGACCTTTTTTTGCAGATACTAACCTGCCACAAAAAGAACAAAAAACTGATTTAAGAAACAAAGTTTACAATATAATGACAGAAAGAAGTAAAAACAGTAATATTGAAATAATTAAATATATTTATAAGGAAAACAAAAATGATTAATTTATTGTTTGCAGGAAATGACAGAGTTTTTGACGGTGTTTTAACTTGTGTTTTATCAATTTTAAAAAGAACAGAAACTAAAGAACCATTTAATATCTATTTATTAACTATGGATGTTCATCATATTAAACCTGAATATACACCAATTACAGATAAACAGGTTAAATTTTTTGAAAATATTGTAAAAAAATATAATTCACAAAATAAAATTACTAAAATTGATGTAACAGATTTATACAATCAGGAATTTGCAAACAGTCCTAACGAACAGTGTTATTGTTCTCCATATACTTTACTAAGACTTTTAGCAGATTTGATTCCAAATATGCCTGAAAAAATTCTTTATCTTGATGCAGATCTTTTGTTCAATAAAGACATTACATTATTATACAACAAGGATATTACTGACTATGAATATGCAGCTGCACCAGATCATTATGGTAAAATCATTTTATTCTGGCAGCGTAAATTTATTAATGCCGGTGTTATTTTATTCAACATGAATAAATGTAAAGAAACAGATTTATTCTTAAAATCAAGAAATGAAATTAAAACACATAAACTTACATTTGCTGATGAAAGTGCAATTATCAGAAGTACAACAAAGCAGTTAAAAATTTCACAGCGTTTTAATGACCAGAAATTCCTTTACAAAGACACAGTAATCAGACATTTCTCTAAAAGATTATTCTATACTCCATATCCACATACAGAAAATATTAAACAATGGAACTGGGCAAAAATGATGGCAAAATTTAAGTACACATGTTTTGCTGATGTATTAGAAGATTATATTTATTATAAACGTAAGTTTGTAATGGAAGAAAAATAATTACTAAAAAAGGCATTCAAATTATTTTGAATGCCTTTTTTTTAAAACTTAATTTTTTGTTCTGCCCTAACCTTTTGTATTAATTCATTGTCTTTTTCAAGATAATTAATTAAATCCCAGTGCCAGTCTACTTCAAGTAATGGGAACAAAGGCGGACGGTCTGGTTTATGTTTTGCATTCTGTTCTTTTATTATCTTTACTAATTCTTCAAAAGTTTTTTTATCTGCAAGTTTTACTAAATAAGGTTCTTTATCTGTAACTAAAATTGTTTTATCAGAATTAAAAATAAAATTTTCAGATTCAAATTTTCCAGGTGCAACTAAATTTCTAATTTTTGTACTTCTACCAGTTGTACATGAATAATTATTTCCAGCACTAAAAAGATGTCTGTCTATATAATATTCAAAACCATCATATTTAAAATATGCTGTAGAAACTGCATATGGCATTCCGGTTTTCCAGTATCTTATATTAAAAAGTTTATTATCATGAATAATAAATGCACCAATATTTTCCGGAATATTTTGTTCACAAACTGTTATTCCTTTAGAAGATATATTTCCTCTCCAGATACCATCATATTCACCAACGGCACTTACATCATATTCGGAATCTTCTGGTAAAAGAACTTTTTCTTTTATAAAAAAATTCAAATACATTTTATCATCAATTACTGCAACTGGTATTAAATTAATATTTCTTTTTGAATATTGCAATTTAAATTCATAAGCAGTTACATTTTCCGGACAACCATATATATTTCCAACAGAATATTTTATATGTTCTGCATCTTTATGGGTTGCATCATTTCTAGTTCTTTTTTCAATTTCTTTTTTATTATCATCTTCAGCTGCCCTGTCTAAATACCAGCCATAAAATTCTTTTAATACAATAACGATTTCAGGATTTTCATTATCATCTGACTCTTCTATAAAAACATATCTATCTTTACCTTCCCAGATTCCTATTAAATTTTCTGGAATTTCTAAAGCAGATAATGATAAAAAACTAAACAATGATAAAACAATAGAAATTATTTTTTTCATAATTATTTTATCGGTAAAAAAAGATAAAATACTCATATATATATTTTTATGTACACTTTTAGTTTTTTAAAATTTCATATATAATCATCTTATGACTTATTTAGGAAAACTTGGTGAACTTACATTAAAAGGTTCTAATAAACAGGAATTTGAAAATCTTTTAGTACATAACGTAAAACAGTGTCTTGCTGAAAAAAATGTTAAAATCAAACAGATTGCAGGAAGACTATATATTGATTGTGAAGAACAGGATAAAGATTCTGTAGAATTTACTCTTAATCATCTTTTGGGAATTACAGGATGGGCATTAACAAAAACCTGTGCAAATGATTTAGAAGAAATTAAAAAAACTGTCTATGAAGTTGCAAAAACAGCCAGTGAAAAAGGTGCTAAAACTTTTAAAATTGATACAAGAAGAGCATATAAACAATTTCCATTTAATTCATATGAAATTAATTGTGAAGCTGCGGGTCCTGTAGAAGAATTAATGAAAGTTGATGTTCATAATCCTGATGTTATAATTTATGTAGAAGTAAGGGAAAAAACTTTTGTTTATACAGATGCAAATGTTGGTTGCAGAGGTTTGCCTGTTGGTTCCAGTGGAAAAGGATTACTCTTGCTCAGCGGTGGTCTTGATTCACCTGTTGCAGGATACAGAATGCTTAGACGTGGAATGAAAATTGAATGCTGTTATTTTCACTCTTATCCCTACACTTCTGAAGAAGCCAAACAAAAAGTCGTTACACTAGCACAAAAATTGGCTTATTATGGAATCCAGACTTACTTAAATATTATTCCTTTTACAGATGTTCAGATGAAAATTAAAGAAAAAGCACCGGAAGCCTGGTCTACTTTAATGCTCCGTGTCTGTATGATGAAAGTTGCAAACATTCTTGCAAATAGATGTAATGCAAAATGTATTATTACAGGAGAAAGTGTCGGTCAGGTTGCAAGTCAGACAATAGAAAATATGACGGTAACAGAACATTTTGCCGCTTTACCAATGATGCGTCCTCTTTGTGGTATGGATAAAGAAGAAATAATTAAAACTTCAGAATTTATAGATACTTATGAAACATCTATTTTACCATATGAAGACTGCTGTGTTTTATTCAGTCCAAAACATCCAGTTTTAAGAGGAACTGTTGAACAGGCAGAAGAAATTTATAAAAATCTAGAAGTTGATGATTTAATACAAAAAGCATTTGATGAAAGAGAAATTGTCAAATTAACTTTTGATAAAGAACCATCATGGAAAACAAAGTGCGGAGACTAAATGATGGAAAAAAAAGAGCTTAATCAGATTTTTAATATGCTCAAAACAATTTCCTCAAACATAAATGGATATACAACCTCCTTTTTTAAGAAAGATGTTCTTGTTGATGAAAATGCACCTGTAGAAAACAAAGTTGTTCAACAAGAACAAAATCATTCATTAAAAAAAGAAGAACTTATTTCAAAAATCAATAAATGTACAAGATGTCCTCTTGCAAGAACAAGAAATTCAGTCTTTTTTGGTTACGGAGTTTCAAATCCAACGGTTTTAGTAATAACTGATTATATTCAGTCAGAAGATTTTGAACAAAAAAAATTCGTAAGTAAGCAAGGTGTTTTACTTGAAAAAATGCTTGCCTCTATAAATCTTTCTAAAGAAAACAATTGTTTTATCACTTCTCTTATAAAATGTGTTTCTCCAGATTCAAATATAAATGATGAAGAAATGTCTTCATGTGTTTCATTTTTATTTGCCCAGATACAGATTTTAAAACCTAAAATGATTTTATGTTTCGGTAAAAATTCATTAAATAAACTTCTAAACAATAATGAAAGCATTACTAATTTACGCGGTAATTTTTTTGAATACAGCAATATTCCTGTAATGACAACCTTTAGTCCAGATGAACTTTTACAAAATGATAAATTAAAAGCATTAACCTGGCAGGATTTAAAACTCTTCAAATCCAAAATTGATGAGGATAAATGAAATATCTTCAAGTCATTTTAAATTTACCGCTGAATCAATCTTTTACCTACTCTTACACACCTTCTGATGATGAAAATGAATTAATTCCTGAAATCGGTAAAAGAGCAGAAATAATGTTCGGTAACAAAAAAACAATTGGTTATATCATAAATATTTCTGATGAAGTTCCAGAAGATTGTCCGGTTGAAAAAGAAAAAATCAGACCTGTAAAAAGAATTTTAGATAAAGAACCTCTATTTAATTCAGAATTAATTGAAACTGCAAAATGGATGGCTCATTATTATCTTTGTACTTTTTCTGAATCACTTTGTGCTATGCTTCCATCTGGTAAAAAAGAAACCAGTTTAGCAGGTTTTTCTTTTGAAGAAGAAATTCAACATAAACAGAATATTTTATCTGATGAACAGGAAACTGCAGTAAAAGAAATTTTAGAAGAAAAAGAAAAATTATTTCACTATTTATACGGACCTACGGGCAGCGGTAAAACAGAAGTCTTTCTTCAACTTGCAGAAAATATGCTGAATCAGGGGAAAGGCGTTATTTATCTTGTTCCAGAAATTGGATTAACAGCCCAGGTTGAACAGGCAATTACACAGCGTTTTGGAAACACTACTGCCATTTTACATTCAGGATTAACTCCAAGTCAAAAACTTACACAATGGCATAGAATTATACATAAAGAAGCAAGAGTTATTGTTGGCGCCAGAAGTGCTGTTTTTGCACCAGTACCTGATTTAGGATTAATTATTATTGATGAAGAACATGATTCATCTTATAAATCAGGAAATTCTCCTCGTTATCATGCGAGACAAGTTGCAATGCACAGATGTACTACTTTAAAAATTCCTTTACTAATGGGAAGTGCTACTCCTTCTGTAGAAGCATGGTATATGATGCAGAATAAAACATTAATCAAGCATACTCTTACAAAACGACTTGCAGGTGGTGAATTCCCTAAAATAAAATGTATAAATCTATCTAATTTTCCAGACGATGGTTGTATTTCAAAACCACTTGAACTGGAAATTAATAGAGTTTTAGATAAAAAAAATCAGGCAATATTATTTTTAAACAGAAGAGGTTTTACACATTTTTTTAGATGCAATAACTGCGGATTTGAAATTGTATGTAAAAACTGTTCAATACCACTGACATATCATAAAAGTGAAAATAAACTAAGATGTCATTATTGTGGATGGTCAATATATCCGCCGCAAACATGCCCTGAATGTGGTTCTGTAGAAATTGGAAGTTCTGGGTTTGGAACAGAATTTATTGAAGCAGAAACTAAAGCAAAATTTCCAAATGCAAAAATCTTAAGACTGGATACTGATGTAATTAAAAACAAAAAAGAACTTTTACAGTATCTTGAAGATTTTAAACAGGGAAAATACGACATTCTTTTAGGTACACAAATGGTTGCAAAAGGATTAAACTTTCCAAAATTAGAACTGGTTGGTGTAATTCTTGCAGATTCAAATTTACATATGCCTGATTTTAGAGCCGGTGAAAGAACATTTTCTTTAATAACACAAGTTTCTGGAAGAGCCGGACGATATTTTCCAGACGGTAAAGTAATTGTCCAAACTTATAATCCTAATCACGAAGCAATTTTTTATTCATGTAATAACAGAATTAATGATTTTTATGGAAATGAATTAAGACAACGCGAACTTTTAGATTTCCCTCCTTTTTCAAGATTAATACGTATTGTATTTAGAAGTTTTAATAAACAGAATGCCTATGAAACTGCAGTACAGGCTAATGAAATATTAGAAAAAGAAATAACAAAAGGAATAGAAATAATCGGACCTGCAGAATGTGCAATTGAAAAAATAAATTCAAATTACAGATATCAAATTTTGTTAAAAGGAAGTTCTATTATTCCATTACAGGCATTGGCAAGAAAATTGATTTTTGGATATACACATAATCAAAATACATATATTGAATATGATGTTGATCCTATTTCACTCTTATAATTAAACGTGTCGTCTTATACCGTCAAATTTTATTTTATATAAAAATAAACCTTCTGGTGGAGCTGTGACTCCAGCTTTTGTCCGATCTTTAGCTTCTAGTATTTTTTGCATTGAATCTAAAGGGGCATTTTCTTTATCCAGATTGATTATAGTCCCAGTTAAAGTGCGAACCATTTTCCATAAAAAAGCATTTGCTTCTATTTCAAAAACAAGAAGATCGTTTCCCCAGATGTCTTTCTGCATAAAAAAATGAGCATTATCAATATATCTGCATGTTGAAACACTTAAATCTCCACTTGCTGCAAAAGAAGCACAATCAATTTCCCCTTTTAAACATGATGCAAAATGATTTAATCTTTGTAAATCTGGTTCGTAATTTTTTACAATCCATACAAATCTACTGTTATTTGCAGGTAAAGAATCATTATTACTTATAAAAAATCTATATACACGGCTAGTTGCACTATAACGGGCATCAAAATCCTGAGGAACTTCTTCTGAATTAATAATACGAATATCTTTTGGCAAAAAAGCATTTAAAGCTCTTATATAATTTTTTGCAGGTATAGAATCTATCGGAGAAAAAAAATTTGCAGCCTGAGCAAGAGCATGTACTCCACTATCAGTTCTTCCCGACCCATGCAGAGTGATTTTTTCTTTGTGTATTTTTTCTAATGCTTTTTCTATTTCACCTTGAACAGTTCTGTTTGCTTCCTGACCATTAACATCATCCTGTCGCTGCCATCCACAAAAATCTGTTCCATCATAAGATATAGTTAAAAGAATATTACGCATAATTTATAAATCTTCGTCATTTAATTCTTTTGTAAGCATATCGTATAAATCACGGGCATGTTCCAAAAGAGGACCTGGTTTATTTTTAGATGATTTTCCTAATCCGAAAATTCTGGCAATTGCAGTCTTTGAATCACTTAGTTTTTTCAGACGAAGCTGTACATCTTCTTTTTGGCCATATTTATATTCAAGCAAACCACAAAGATAGATTACTCCATCCCATCCATAATTTTTATCCATATCAGGTCCAAAATTATTTAAAGTAGAACTTTTTTCTACTCTGTTAGTTTCATTAATAACTGCCTGCTGGTAAAAAAACAAAGCCTTTCGATAAAAAACATCAGAAATATAATCATAATTATGATCACTACAACGCTGATTAATTTCCGAACATAACCATGCAAGTCTTAAAGCAATAATTGCCTGTTTCATAGTCGGAATCATATCAACATCACAATCATCATAAGTCTGCAATGCAAGATAATACATTGCGGCTCCATCAAAAAGTGTACGTTCACGTTTTAAATCAAAATATGGAAAAATATTATTACAACTTAATCTTCTTTTTTCTGCATGATCAAATATCTTATCTGTAACTTCTGTTTTTTTAATATCAACAAAATCATTCCAGAAAAATGCTGAATAACAGTTAGGGCAACATCCAATTTCATAAATTAAAGGATATACTTTACCGTATTTTGCAGATGGTATATATTCACGATGTAATTCATCAGATAAATTTCCTGCATTCATACGACCGTTACCGCTTCTCATTATTTCTTTCTGAAAACCTTTTTTACATACCGGGCAGATACATTTATCTTTTGACCAGTATGATAATGATGGTTTCTTTTCCGAATCTGAAGAAGTTGATTTAGAAGTTGTAGTATACATTTTATTCTCCCAAAATTATTTTTCCAAATTTTCTATAATTACAAAAGCCTGTGCATAATCTTTTTCATGTGTCAATGAAAGATGAATTACACTTTCTTTACATCTTTGATTATATATCATTAATGCATTATTTTCTAAATTTATTTCAGGTTTTCCGTCTTTATTATTTGTAACATAAACATCTGTTAAAGAAAAATCACGGATTCCTGTTCCAAGAGCTTTAGAAAATGCTTCTTTTGCTGCAAATCTAGATGCGTAATGTTCAAGTAAATACTGATCATCACAATTTTGTATAATTTCTTTTTTATTAAAAAAGCGTTCAATTTTTTTAGAATCTTTAATCCATGATTTGAAACGCTTTATTTTTACTAAATCTGTACCTATTCCAAAAATCATTTTTTATTCCTGATTTTCGTTTGTATCATTATCATTTTTAACAAATTGAATCTGTACTGTTTCAACCGGAATTTCTTTTATTTTGATATTTGATGGCAACATATAAGAAACAGGTAATTCATAAGTACCCTCTTCTTCAATTGCGCTACAATCTACATAAATAAAATCTGGTTTTAGTTCAAATTGCTCTAATCCATTTACAGTTCCAGTTAAAACTAAAGTATATGCAAATGAATTTTCTGCAGCTTTTAATTCTGTATTTAAGTTTTTAATAAATAAAGGAAGATTTTCAAATGTTTTTTCAGCTTCTTTTGGTGCAACCACAATAGAAACTTTGTACGGTCCTTTATCTACAACATTAATCATTTTATTAAATTCTTTATAACTTACTTCTGATGATATTTTTGATTTTAAATCTGTTATATCAATTGGTTCAGTATAAATTAAATCAACCTGTTCCAATAAAGACTGCGGACCAACAACTTCTGCATGAGTTGGATCGACAATAGTTTCAATTACTTCATATCCGTGGGCAGGTTCCCCTATTAATGTTGGTTCAATCTGAATATATTTTAAATCATTCTTTTCGACTTTTACTTTTATATATTCAGGATTAGCTCGAATTTCAAAAGGATCATATGATAAAAAATCCTGATTAACTTCAAGATTAATTGGAACTGTATATTCACCTGATTTTGCAAGATGACTTAAATCTACACTTGCTTTTATATCAGAAGAATGAACTGTCGTAATTATTTCTCCATAAGCACGAACTGTAACTGTAATTGTGCTTTTTATTTTAGAAACAGGCATTACATTACCATTTGCCTGTACTTCAAGAGGAATAACAAAAGATTTTTTTTCGAGTAAGGTTACACGATAACCGACAAATAAAATTACTGCACCAATAATACAAACTAGTTTTGCAACCCAGTTATGCAGAATAGACTCAAGAAACTTGTTGTTTGTCTTCAATTGCTTCCTCCGTATTCTTAGCTTCTGCATTAATATTTAATAAGTTTTCTAATATTTTTCTGACTTCCTGAACACTTAAATCGTAATTCAGTTTTGAATCATATGCTAAACTTAATGCACCAGTTTCTTCTGATACAATTAATACGACTGCATCAGACTGTTCTGAAATTCCTAAAGCGGCTCTATGTCTTGTACCAAAAGTCTTTTTAATATTGTAATCTTCACTTAACGGTAAAAAACATCCGGCTGCCAAAACTTTACCGCCCTGTAAAAAACAGGCTCCATCGTGTAAAGGTGTATCATGACCAAAAATTGTAACAAGCAAACTTGAAGAAATATCAGCATTTAATTTTGTTCCAGTCTGCATGATATTTTCAAGTTTTGTATTTCTTAAAAAAACTGCAAGCATACCTCTTTTCTGATTTGAAAGAATATCTGCAGCAGTTAAAACTGAATCAATATAAGTATCTTTTGAACGATTACCAAATGCAAACCATTGATTCTGACCGATTCTTAAAAAGAGCTTACGAATTTCCGGCTGGAAAATAACCGCAAATGCAATTACAAGACCAGGAGCTACAATTTTTAAAATCCATAAAATTGTATTTAATTTTAAGAGGACAGCTATAAAATAAGCAATAAGAACGATTAATGCTGATTTTAAAATCTGCAAACTGTTAGACTTAGTCATAAAATCATAAGTTTTATATAAAATAAAAGCTAATATGCCTATGTCTAAAACAGGAACTATACAATCATATATGTAAATAAATTTATTAAAAACTTCCATTTCATTACTAGTATATCATATATAATCAACTAAGAATAGTTTTTAATACATCCAAACTATATAAAGTTTCTTTTACATCATGAACTCTTACGATTTTTACACCATTAATTATAGAAATTATATTTGCAGTAAGCGTTCCGGCAAGTCTGTCTTCTACTTCTGTATTTGTCATTTGTCCAATACATCTTTTTCTGGATAAAGCCATTAAAACAGGATAATTTTTACCGATTTTAGAACCGCTTTTTATTAAATCAATATTTTCTTCAAATGATTTATTAAAACCAATGCCTGGATCTAAAATAATTTTTTCTTTTTTTATTCCGTTTTTTATTGCGAATTTGATTTTTGATTTTAAATATTTTCTTGTCTGCTTTGTATTACCGTTTTTATCATTCATTATGATTACAGAAAGATTATTATCTCTTGCTATTTTTAAACTGTCATAATCATATTCAAAACAAGATACATCATTAAAAAAATTGATGTTATATTTAACGGCTTCCTGTAAAACTTTCGCTTTTCTTGTATCAATTGAAATCGGAATATCTGAATGTTTTCTTATCTCACTTAAAACTGGAATTAAACGTGAAATTTCTTCATCAACTGGAACTTCTGTAAAACCTGGTCTTGTAGATTCAGCGCCTATATCAAGAATATCTGCACCTTCATCGATTAACTGTAATGCCCTTTCTACAAATCCTCTGCTCTCTTTATAAAAAGAATCTGGTGTTACATTCAAGATTCCCATTATAAAAGAAGGACGTTGGGTGGTTATAATTTTATTTCCTGCATTCAGTGATATCATCTGTTACCTATTTATAACACTCTTTAATCTGTTTAACAATGTGATTTGTAGATAATCCTGCTTCCTGTAATAATTCATCTCTTGTTCCATGTTCATAATACTTGTCTTCAAAAGCAAGAATCTTTGTATTCATAATATTTTTATCATTAAGTAATGATACTATATATTCACTAATACCGCCAATTTTAATTCCATCTTCTACAAATAAAATACCATAATAATCACCGGCAATTTTTAAGAAATACTTGAAATCAAAAGGTTTAATAAAACGCAGTAAATAAATATCACAAGGAATATTGTTTACTGAATCAACAGCTTTTTGAACTTCACTGTACATTCCGCCTGTGCTGACAACTAAAATTCTTTTTTTATTTTCTAAAGATGATTTTACTAAGACACCTCTTCCTTCAACAATTTTAGTTGATGAAATTTCTTTTATTTCTTCAGGACAAGATTTTTTAGGATAACGGATTACAACCGGTTTATCAAAATTAATTGCCCATTCAAATAAAAGTTTTAAATCCAGTGCAGTTGACGGACTTAAAATATATAAATCAGGAACTGGTCTGAATAACGAAATATCAAAAATCCCCTGATGTGTTACACCGTCATTTGGAACAGCACCTGCTCTGTCTAACATAAATATTACGTGTGATTTTTGTAAACTTACATCATGAATTATCTGATCTACAGCACGCTGAATAAAAGTTGAGTAAATGCAAACAACAGGTATTAATCCACCTTCTGCAAGTCCTCCTGCAAAAGTTACTGCATGCTGTTCTGCAATTCCAACATCAAAAAATCTTTCAGGATATTTTCTGGAAAAACTTGCAAGACCTGTTCCTTTAGCCATTGCAGCTGTAATACCGGCGATTTTTTCATTTTTATCTGCCTGTTCAACCATCGCCTGACTAAAGCATTCTGTAAAACTTAAAGTATCGAATTTTTCAACTTTACCGTCACTTGTCTGAAACGGACCAATACCATGAAATAATTCAGGATTATTTTCTGCCGGACTATATCCTTTTCCTTTTTTTGTAACAACATGAACTACAACAGGACGATGAAGTTTTTTTACTTTCTTAAAAACACGTTCCATGCTTAATTCATTATGTCCGTCTAAAGGTCCAACATATTCAAATCCTAAATCAGTAAAAAGATTATTAGTTAACAATAAACCTTTTAAAGAACGTTTTACCCTGAAAATAACTTTTTCTAAATGTTTACCATAAAGTGGAATTTTATCTATGATTTTATCAACTCTGTTTCTAAAAGTCTGATATCTTGATGTCATTGTTAAACGGCTTAAATATCTTGAAATAGAACCAGTATTATGATCAATAGACATCTGATTATCATTTAAAACAACGATTAAATTATTACATAATTGTCCGGCGTGAGAAAGAGCTTCAAAAGCCATTCCACCAGTAAGTGCACCATCACCGATAATTGCTACAACTTTATTTTTTTTATTTTCAAGATTCCATGCAGTCAATAAACCTAATGCAGAAGAAATTGATGTAGAAGAATGTCCGGTGATAAAATAATCATGTTCACTTTCGTTTTTATTTGTAAAACCAGAAATTCCATCTTTTGTTCTTAAAGTTTTAAATTCATTATATCTGCCTGTAAGTAATTTATGAGGATAACACTGATGACTTACATCCCAGACTAATGCATCATTTGGACTGTCAAAAACTCTGTGTAAAGCGATTGTTAATTCAACTACACCTAAATTACTTGCTAAATGACCACCATTATGACCTACTACATCAATAATAGTTTCTCGAATTTCACCTGCTAATTGAGTCAGTTCTTTTTGAGAATATTTTTTTATGTCAGATGGTGAATGGATATTTTCAAGCATATATTTTACCATTGAAAAAAAAGACCGCGAATTAATCGCGGTCTTATCTGAAACACAAGCGTTCGACTAAAAGACTACTTGCTCTTATGTCGATTACGTCTAAGCATCTTCTTTCGCTTATGTGTCGCCATCTTCTGGCGCTTTCTTTTCTTACCACAAGGCACGATGGCACTCCTACTTTATAAAGTCTTGTTATTATTGCAAAAATAACGCTTTTAGTCAATAGTTTTAGTCTTTATAACATCAATTACTTTTTGAATATCCTGTATACCTGAATACTCAATAATTGTACTTCCAGAAATATCCCGTATATAAGTATATTGCTTTTTTGCATATTTACAGCTGTCATGTTTAATCATCTGAATAATTTCTTCTCTATCTGATGATTTAAACCATTCGCTATAACCAATTGCTTTTAAACCGGGAGAATCTTTTGTATATCCAGATTTTATTAATTCATTAACTTCATTTTCCAGACCGTCTTTAATCATAATATCTACACGGTCTTTTATTCTCTGATATAAAACTTCTCGAGGAGGATTCAAAACAATAAAATTAAAATCATAATTATCTCTGAATTTTTGTTCTACCTTAAAACTTGTACGTGTCTTACCGCTTAAATAAAACACTTCCAAAGCACGACAGATTCTATATGAATCATTAACATGAATTTTTTGAGCACTCTCTGGATCAATTTTTTTTAATTCTTCGTATAATTTTATATTTCCTTCTGATTGTATTCTCTGTTTTAATTCTTCACGAAGTTTTTCATCACTAACTGGTGTTGGAGGAACTCCAAAAAGGAAATTCCTTAAATAAAAACCTGTACCGCCACATACAACAGGAATTTTATTTTTTTCAATTATATTTTTACAAGCTTCGTCTGCTAAATCAACAAAATCAGAAACATTAAACTGCTGGTCGGGAGTCAATATATCAATAAGATGATGTGGAATTTCTTGTAATAAAGATTTATCTGGTTTTGCAGTTCCAATATCCATCAGTTTATAAACAGACTGTGAATCCGCACTGATGATTTCTGCATTTAAAATAAAATGACTGCCTGACTTAGAAAATAATTCTTTTGTCAAAGCAGTCTTTCCTGATGCCGTTGGAGCAAAAATTACAATTACTGGAATTTTATTTTTTGTCTTCAATACGGTAATTTACGCTTTTTGTAAAAAGTTGACGTGCAGCAACACAAACAACTTTTCCATAATTCTGATTAATTTCTGGATCTTCTACTTTAGCCATCTGATAAGCACGACGACTTGCAGCTACTGTAATTTCATAAATATTTTCGTTGAATTCTACTAATTGTTCTAATGGAAAAATCATCCTGAACTCCCAAATAATCTTAATATTATTATATTTTAATAGTATAAAAGATTAATGTCAATTACAAACTTATAACGATGAGTAAATTATGTTTTTTACTTTACGAGTTAAATCCCAGGTTCCACTATCTGTTTTTTGCATTGTCATTACTACAACAAGATTATTTTTTAAATCCAAAGACATATAAGGACCAAGCCAGCCATCCCAGCCAAATTCTTTATTTTCTGTGATTACATTGCAAGTTTCTTTATCAACTGCAACTCTAAATAAATTTGCATAAGTATAACCTGCAAGATGTGGCATTTTTCTGTCAAAACAAAGCTGTAAATCTTTTTTAAGTTTTGCATTTGTAATATATTCAACTGTTTTTTCCTGCAAGATACGTTTTCCGTTATAGATGCCTTTATTAACAAGCATCATACAAAATTTTGAATAATCATCGATTGTAGAACAAAGCCCTGCTCCACCAGATTCAAAGGACGGTTTTTTATTCATAAAAGGTTGAATACCAAGATTTGGATTTTCAAAAAGTTCAAAGTCTTTATTTTTCTGACATCTATATACATTTGATAATCTTGAAAGATTTTCGTCGTGAACATAAAAATCTGTTTCTGTCATTTCCAGAGGGATAAAAATTTCTTTTTTAAGAAAATCACTGAACTTCATGCCAGAAACAACTTCTATTACAGCCCCCAAAATATCTGCAGAAAGTCCGTATTGATAATCGCTTCCAGGTTCAAATTCAAGTGGAACACAAGCAAGTTTTTTAGCAACTTCTCTTGTAGTAATTTTACAATCATTTAAAACATCATTATTTAATTCATTTAAAATTTGGGATGTTTTTTCTAATCCAATAGTTCCGACCCCTCCATAAGTATAACCACTTGTCATATTCAATAAATCTTGAACTAACAAAGGACGAGTTACTTTTTCAACTTTACCATTTTTTATAAACTGTAAGTCTTTATATTCAGGAAGAATCGACTGAACTTCTGCAGCAATATCAAGCATGCCTTTTTCTATTAAAATTAAAGCTGCAACACTTGTAATTGGTTTTGACATTGAATATAAACGCACAATTGTATTACGTGAATAAATCTCTTTTTCTTTTACATTTCTAAAACCAGTTTGCCAGTAACCAATTTCTTTACCATCTTTAATTACAAGACAATTTACACCTGCAACTTCTTTTTGTAAAAATGAATTATCTAATGCTTTTTGAATGTTTAATAAATGATTATGATTCATAAAATCAGTATAACTTATATCAATTTCATTTTAAAGAAATTTTTATTTTTATTTTCCTGACTATTCAAAATGATTTTACTAAGATTACGTGCTTTTTCAATTACTAAGAAAAATCGTAAATTATTCAAACAAAATCAATAAAATATAACCTTTATTTAATAAATAAAATAATCTATAATATGGTTAAAGGATTTACTAAAATGGAAAATAAAGAATTAATAGAAAGCGGAAACGCAGTTTTAGGTATTGAATTTGGATCAACTCGCATTAAAGCAGTTTTGATTAATGAAAAATATGAACCAATTGCAGGTGGTTCTTATACTTGGGAAAATTCTTTGGATAATGGAATTTGGACTTATCCACTTTCTCAGATTCATGAAGGCTTGCAGACCTGTTATGCAGATTTAAAAGCTGATGTTCAAAAAAAATATGGTATAATAGTTTTATATTTCTTTTAGGAGGCTTTCTTATGTCAGAAATTGAATTATACAACCTTTGGTGTAAAAACGCTGACGAAGATCCGGATCTTCAGACCGAGCTTGCAGGTATCGTCAACGACGAGGCTGCTATCAGGGACAGATTCTATCGTGATCTCGAATTCGGTACAGGCGGTCTGAGAGGTGTCATCGGTGCTGGTACTAACCGAATGAACATCTATACTATCAGACGTGCTACTCAAGGTCTTGCCAACTACGTTAATCAAGAATACAAGAATCCAAGCGTTGCTATCGCTTACGACAGCAGAATCAAGTCCGACGTTTTTGCTAAAACTGCTGCGTCAGTTCTCGCTGCCAACGGAATCAAGGTATATATATATAGTGAGCTTATGCCGACTCCTATGCTCTCATTCGCTGTAAGAGAACTTAAATGTCAGGCAGGTATCGTTGTTACCGCAAGCCACAACCCTGCAAAGTACAACGGATACAAGGTTTACGGTGATGACGGCTGTCAGATTACTCTCAAGGGTGCTGAAATCGTTCTCAGCAAAATTAATGAACTTGATTATTTCGGTGACTGCAAAATCGCTTCTTTCGATGACTGCATAGCAAACGGCTCTATCGAATATATCGGTCAGAATGTTATCGACAGATACTTTGAAAGCGTTCTTGCTCAGGGTATCAACACAGATTTGTGTGCTTCAAGCGGTCTTAAAGTTGTTTATACTCCGCTTAACGGCACAGGTAACAAGCCTGTCCGCACAATTCTTTCAAGAATCGGCATTACTGATGTTACTGTTGTTAAGGAACAGGAAAATCCTGACGGAAACTTCACAACCTGCCCTTATCCGAACCCTGAAATCAAGGAAGCACTTGATAACAAGACTATTCTGAATGTCAAAGTTGTTAGACAGGTTAATGGTGGCGTTATTGCTGCATATAAGGAAGTTTCCGGCTTTATTCCACTTTCACAGCTTTCCGACAAGTACGTTGAAAACGCTGAAGAATTCATCGGCCAGGAACTTACAGTTAGAGTAACTAAGGTTGATGACAAGAGAAACAGAGCTGTATTCTCCCACAAGGTTCTCCTTGCAGAAGAAAAGCAGGCTAAGATTGATGCAATCTGGGGCGGC
>CALAUH010000254.1 GCA_937892225.1 uncultured Treponema sp. | reverse complement strand
TTACGGGCCATTAGCTCAGCGGTTAGAGCAGAGGACTCATAATCCTTTGGTCCTTAGTTCAAATCTAAGATGGCCCAATAGTTTCGTAACGAAGTGAGAAACTATAAGTAAATTAAATCTTATAGGCCAAACGGTAGCGTAAGCGAACGTATGGCCCAATAGTTTCGTAACGAAGTGAGAAATGTTATGTAAATCACTTCCACCAGGCCAAACGGCTCGAAGAGACGTATGGCCCAATAAAATCCAGCGAATGCTGGATTTTATTATTTTAAATGATTTTTTTTATATATTAACGATTATCGTTTACGGCGTTCTTTACCGGTTTTGGCATAATAATCACTTTTGTTTTTATACATCAAAGTATCTGCTTTTGCCAGAATTTCTTCTAATGTATTGTTTTGATGATTTGCAAGATTTACTAAACCGTAAGAAATAGATAATTCATCATTATATCTGCCTTTCCAGTTTCTACAGTTTTCTTCAAAATCTGCAAGAAGTTGTTTTTCATCTTTATATGGTTTGTCTAAAACGGCAACGAATTCATCACCACCGATTCTAAAGCAGTTTCCATATTTACCAAAAGTTGATTTTATACATGCAGCGGCACCAACTATTATTTCATCACCAGCGATATGACCTTTTGTATCATTTGCTTCTTTTAATCCGTTTATATCAAATTCTATGATTGTACAGTTTTCGCGGTAATTTTTAATTTGATCTAAAAGTGAATTAAAACTAAGTCGGTTATTTAAGCCTGTTAATTGGTCATTTTCCATAAGGAATTTATAGTTTCTGGCATTGTTGATTGCTTTAATTTTTAAATTCATCATATAGCTGCTGAAAATTACGCTGACAACACCAAAAATTATTGCATTAGAAAGATTGTTTGCTTTTAAGACAGGATTATCTGCCTGTTGTGTAATAACTAAAATGATGTACATAAAATCAGCAAGGAAAATGACTACTAATGAGAATATTGGTCGTATTGTAAATAATAATGGAATTGCAAAAAGGAAAACCATGAATGTTGTTGTCTGGGCTTTTCCGTTTACGTAAATTCCGATTATAGCGCCAAGTACTAACGGAATTAAGATTCCTAAATAAGGTGCCAGTTTGAATTTTACTTTAATTTTAGTAAAGAAAAGTGTAACAAGAAGTAAACCAAAATAAGAAAACACACTTATGCCATAAATAGTTTTCATTACCGACATGATTGCATCAAAAGATACCTGAATATACAGTATTGTATATGCAATTGATGCTAAAGCCGAGAAAACAAGTACATTCTTTATGTTGCTTTTGTATATTTCTGCACTAATACTTAAATAATCAGTTCTAGAAATACCACCATAAAGAATGACATTCTTAATTGTTTCAATCAATTTTTTTGTACGTGTTTTAATGTTCTTATCCCTTTTTAAAAACTAATTAGTTTCCTAATTTAGTTTAGCCCTTGGTAAAAAAACTTATTAAAAAAAAGATAGTTTGAATTTCAAACTATCTTTTTTAATGAGTTTCCTATTTTTCAGAACCGTCCATTTTTATAATTCCGCCTTTATCATCAAATTTAAGTTCACGGAATTTAACGTTACGTTTCTGGTTAATACCATTTGAACGTTCACAGTCATGGTAGAACAAATACCATTTTCCATTGAATTCAAGGATAGAGTGGTGTGTTGTCCAACCTAAGACTGGAGTTAAAATTGTTCCTCCGTATGTGTATGGTCCATAAACATTTTTTGATGTTGACCATGCTAAAAGGTGTGTTGTTCCAGTTGAATATGTAAAGTAATATGTATCACCTTTTTTGAATAACCAAGGATCTTCGAAATAACGACGTTCTTCATCATCTCCTTCTAATGGTTTACCGTCTTTATCTACAATCACAAGGTCACGAAGATCTTCTGCAAGTTCTTTCATATTGCCTTTTAATAAAGCAATTTTTGGAGTACAAGCTGCTTCACCTTTACGTGGTTCTTTATTATCAGCACTCCATTTATTGTTTTTGTACTGGTCTAACTGGCCTCCCCAAAGTCCGCCCATTGTAAGATAGTATTTTTTGTCTGTATCTTTAAAGCAGCAAGGGTCAATTGAATATGTTCCCTGAATATAATCATCTTCTGGTGTAAAAGGTCCTTCTGGTTTATCTCCAACAGCTACACCTACACGGAACATTCCGTTTTTATCTCTAGCTGGGAAGTAGAAATAATATTTTCCGTCTTTTTCTTCACAGTCTGGTGCCCAAAGCTGTTTGCTTGCCCATTTTACATCATCAAGTGTAAATACACATCCACAATCTCTTGGATATGTTTCTGTGTCTTTCATTTCATATACGTGATAATCTTTCATATCATACTGATCGCCGTTATCGTTGCTTTCAACATCGATATCTTCATCATGTGATGGATAAATATAAATTTTTCCATTAAAAACGTGAGCCGATGGGTCAGCAGTGTAAAGATCATTTACGAGAGGTTTTTTCTGTATCATAGTTTTAATAACTCCTAAAAATTAATACTCTTATCTATTATACTACACGTTTTAGAATTTTTATAGTTAAAATGGATAAAAATATTATTTAATTGTTCCAGGAATTTCTTTTTCTGCATTGCGTGATGCACACCAGGTTCCTTTTTGAAGTGCTTTTTCAAAATCATTTGAATTTACATATTCATAGATAAAACCTGCATTAAAACTGTCACCACATGCTGTTGTATTTACGGCTTTTACTTTTTCTACAGGGCATTCAAAGAAAATTCCTTTGTCTGCTGCATAAGTTGATTTAATCCCTCTTGTGATGATTATAATGTTGTTTAATTCTTTACTTTTTGTACAGACTGCGTCTTTTAGTTCAGAGTCCGAAAGTGTTTTTTTATTAAAAAAAGTTTCAGCAAATTCTTCATCATTTATTTTGATTATGTCAGGGCAGCTGGTTTTTATTGTATTGATTAAATCATCTTTAATAAAAT
This sequence comes from uncultured Treponema sp., assembly GCA_937892225.1. Classification (GTDB taxonomy): domain Bacteria; phylum Spirochaetota; class Spirochaetia; order Treponematales; family Treponemataceae; genus Treponema_D. The sequence goes on along the minus strand of CALAUH010000254.1, from coordinate 15,534 downwards.
CGGCGAGGAAAAGTTTGCCTTTTTCTTTTATCATAGATGCAATTGTTGAATATAAATCATTGTGCCAGCAAGAGGGTCTGCTTCCTGCAAGAATGACGGCATCTACATCATCTGATAAATCATAAATATATTTTAAAAGATGTACTTCTTCTTTATCATAAAAAATATCTTTTGTTAGATTTTCGGAAACTACTAATTCTGTGGTTGTACCTTTTGTTTTATCTAATAAAGTCCAGCATTGTCTTGTATCTCCGTCTATTGTTACATAACTTAACGGAATTTCATCTTTATTTGTAAGAGATAAAAACTTTTCTGCGTTATTTTTACCAAGAGGGCATACGGCATAAACACATCCTTTTTCAAGCTGGTTTAGAATTCGTGCAGAATTTATTGCTTTTCCACTGGCATTTTCAATGTAATAATCACTTCGATTTACTTTTTCCAGTTCTACGGATTTAAAAGAGATTGTTCGCTGTATTGTTGAACTTAAACATATGCATAAAAATTTTTTCATAATTTGAGTATATCATTATGTAATTTAAAATCAATTATATAGAAAGATTTGTTTTTATTTTATGTTTTCAAAAGTTGTAAAATACTTTATAATTTTTAGACGTAATTATTATTAATTTTAAAAGGATGTTTAGAATTATGGCTATTACATTAAAAGAAAAGTACGGAAAGCAGTTTGCAGAATCTATTAAGGTATCTCGTGCCGCAGCTAAGGTTGACGAAACTTCTGTTTATGAAGAAGCTAATGATGCGACAAGACAGTATATGGATCTTTTATTACGAGAAACAATTCCTGAAGATTCGAAGTTAGGTAATATAGAAAATTTTAAAGCATTTTATGATGCAGTTGTAAATGAAGGTAAACATGGTTTGATTATGATGGAACATTATTCAAATCTTGATTTACCTGCAATTATGTATCTTCTTGAAAAACAGGGTGAACCTTGGGCAAAAGATTTATCATCACGAATTGTAGCAATTGCAGGAATGAAGTTGAACGAAGAAAGTGCAGGGGTTCGTGCATTTACTGAAAGTTTTACTCGTGTAGTTGTTTATCCTTCCAGAAGTCTTGATGCTGTAGGTAACAAAGAAATTTCGGAAGAAGAAAAAGAAGAAGAAGCAAAACGTGCAAGAAAAATAAATTTTGCTGCAATGCGTGCAATGGACGGTTGTAAAAAAAGAGGACAGGTAATTTTAGTATTCCCAAGTGGTACTCGTTACAGACCTGGTGTTCCAGAAACAAAACGCGGACTTAGAGAAATGGACAGTTATCTTCGTCTTTTTGATATTATGATTTGTGTATCTGTAAACGGAAATTGTTTAAAAATTAATCCTGAAAATCCTACAGATATGCTTGCAGATTTAATTGATCCTGAACAGGTTATTCTTACAGCAAGTCCAATCATTAATTGTAAAGATTTTAGAAACAATATTCTTGATAATTTACCAGAAAATTGTGAAGATCCAAAACAGTGTACTGTCGATGCCGTTATGAAAGTAATGGAAGATTTACATGAAGAAGTTGAAAAAAACAGATAAAGAAGGAAAATAAATGAAAAAATTAGAATTAAAATCAGAATTAAGCAGAACATCGTATCCTGGACGCGGAATTGTTGCCGGTTTAAGTGATGATGGAAAATATGCAGTAAGTGCGTACTGGACAATGGGTAGAAGTGCAGGCAGCCGTAACAGAATTTTTGTTACAGAAACAGAAAATGATTCAGAAGTAATCAGAACAAAAGCTTTTGATCCTTCTTTGATTGCCGGTGACCCAAGTTTAATTATTTATGCTGCTGTAAGAGTTCTGGGAAATTCAACAATTGTAACAAATGGCGACCAGACAGATACAATTTACGACGGATTAAAAAAAGGTCTTACTTTTGAACAGTCTTTACGTTCAAGAAAATACGAACATGATGCTCCAAACTATACACCACGTATTTCATCTTTGTTGAATGTAGAAAATGGTAAATATGATTATGCACTTTCTATCTTAAAAAGTGATAATGGCAATCCTGATAATACATTACGTTTTACATATACCTATGATAATCCTGTAAAAGGGGAAGGTCATTATATTCATACTTATATGGAAGATGGAAATCCTTTACCAAGTTTCGAAGGTGAACCAGTAAAATTAAATATTAATGGTGATATAGATTCTTTTACAAATGAAATCTGGAATTCATTAAATGATGATAATAAAGTTTCTTTGTTTGTAAGATTTATTGATATTAATACTGGTAAATACGAAACAAGAATCTTAAATAAAAATAAATAATTTAAAGCAGGAAAAAGATGAATATTGTAAAGAAAATCGCTAAGTTGTTATTATTAAATTTAATCTGGATACTTTTTAGTTTACCACTTATAACTTACGGGGCTTCTACAGTAGCCGCTTTTTCCGTTACTTTAAAATTAGTTAATGATGAAGAAGTAAATATCTGGAGTCAGTTTATAAAAGGTTTTAAACAAAGCTGGCTTCAGGGAATTATTATGGGATTAATTACTTTTTTCTGTTCAACTGCAGGAGTTATTTTATGGAAGAAAGTATTAGAATCACCATCTTTGTTAACTATTGCAGGTGTAGTTCTTTATACAATTTTTGCAATCCTTATAAACTTTTTTGCATTTCCACTTATTGCAAGATATAAAAATACTCTTAAAAACGTATTAAAAAATTCAATTTCTATTTTTATCCAGTTTTTTAAACCAGCGTTAATTGCTGTAATTGTTGTTGCAGTAGAAGTTTTGATTATTTATATTTCAAAATACTTCTTCTTTATTACTGTATTGTTTATGCCAGTTTTAATTATTTATACAATCAGTACTACTGCAAAAGAATCTTTTGATCAGCTCGAAGCAAAACAGAATAATAATTAATTCTTTTATAAAAAAAACTTTTTCGATTGTAGATAAGTCTAAAATTCATTATAATTATTTTTTACGATGAATTTAGAAAATCCATTAATTGTACAAGGTGATCGTTCTCTTTTATTAGATGTGCATGCTCCTTTAGCAGAAGACTGCCGTAATGCGCTTATTCCTTTTGCTGAACTGGAGAAGTCGCCGGAACATTTGCATACATATAAACTTTCTCCTTTATCTTTGTGGAATGCTGCAAGTGCAGGTTTTACATCACAAGATGCAATTGATGTATTGGTAAAATATGCCCGTTATGATGTTCCTCAGTCGATTATTGCATGGATTCAGGAAGTTTCAGGACGTTTTGGTAAAATCCGCTTGATTGAAGGACCTTCGGAAAATGTTCAGATAGAAACTGCAGTTACAAAAGAAAATCCTGAAGGTAAGAAAATTATAGAAGAAAAATATTTGTATCTGGTTACAGATTCAATTCCAGTTTATAAAGAAATTGCAGCGAATATTTCTGTAAAAAAACTTTTTGTTCTTAAAGATGATTTTAATTCTGATGATAAAAAACCGGTTAATTCGTTTTTATTAAAACTTACAGACCGTGGAATTATAAAACAATTATTATTACAATCTGGATGGCCGATTAAAGACGAAGTTCCTTTAACAGACGGTGAACCTCTTGCTGTAAATCTGCGGGAACAGACTTTATCTGGAAAGCCTTTAGTAATTCGTGAATATCAAAAAGCATCTGCAAATGCACTTGTTGGAGATAAAGGAAAAGGTACTGGTTTTGGAACTATTGTTCTTCCTTGCGGGGCCGGTAAAACGATTGTCGGTATGACAATTATGGACATGCTTAAAACTTCAACTTTAATTATTACAACGAATATTTCTGCAGTTCACCAATGGATAGATGAATTAATAGATAAAACGGATTTAACAAAAGATCAGATTGCAGAATATACTGGTGAAAATAAAGAAATTAAACCTGTAACAGTAGCAACCTATCAGGTATTAACATGGAGACCAAATAAAGAAGGTCCTTATCCGCATTTTTCGATTTTTCATGAACGACCTTGGGGTTTAATCATTTATGATGAAGTTCATATGTTGCCAGCACCTGTTTTTAGAGTAGTAGCTGAACTTCAGGCAATACGTCGTGTTGGTTTAACTGCAACTTTAGTACGGGAAGATGGTCATGAAGGTCATGTATTTAGTCTGGTTGGACCAAAACGTTATGATGTACCTTGGAAAGAACTTGAAAAAGATAAGTGGATTGCCAGTGCAGAATGTGTGGAAGTTCGAATAGATTTACCATCAGCTTTAGAAATTGATTATGCTGTTGCGACTGCAAGAGAAAAACACAGAATTGCAAGTGAAAATCCTTCAAAACTTGATGTAGTTGAAGAAATAATTCAAAAATATCCACAGGATAAAATATTAGTTATTGGTCAGTATTTGGACCAGTTAAATTTGATTGCAGATAAATTAAAAGTTCCAATCATTACCGGAAAAACTCCAAATCAGGAACGTGATAAGATTTATGCAGATTTTAGAAGCGGTAAAATAAATATTCTAGTTGTTTCAAAAGTTGCAAATTTTGCAATTGATTTACCAGATGCTTCTCTGGCAATTCAGGTTAGTGGTACTTTTGGAAGCCGTCAGGAAGAAGCTCAGCGTTTAGGCAGAATTTTAAGACCGAAAGAACGTACTTCTAGATTTTTCTCTCTTATAACAAGAAATACTGTAGAAGAAGAATTTGGTTCAAACAGACAGAAATTTTTAGCAGAACAGGGATATTCTTATAAATTAGTACGATATTCAAAAGGTTTTTTAGATGGAGAAGAGTGTAATGTTTAATACGGCGACTTTACAAGACTGGCAGGATAGTATTTCATGTTTACCTGAAAATAAATTTTTTGATATTGTACGTCTTTATCTTGGGGAAATAAAAACACCTTATAATAAACAGCGTTTAATTGAACAGCTAGCTGGTTTTATAAAAAATGATTCAAATCAGAAAAATATTATTTCGCTTTTAGATGAATTTGATATCAAGATATTATGTGTAATTGCTTTAATTTCTGATTCAACAAGAGATACAATCGTTGATTTTTTTAAATCAGAATATTCTATGGCAGATATTTATACAGCTTTATCAAATCTTTGTATGCGTCTTGTTTTGTTTATTCAAAAAGATAAATTTTCAAATAAAGAATTCTATCGTATTACTCCGCTTCTCTGGGATAATATAAAACCTTACATTAATACAAAACATATTCTTTGTAATAAAGAAAAAGTTTCTACAAATATAGATGATGTTTTTGTACTTTCGCCGAATTTTATAATGTCATTTATTTCTTTTATAAGAATGAATGGATGTTCAACAAAATCAGATGGAACAATAAAGAAAAATGATTTGAATAGAATAGAAATGATTTTTCCAGGAAGAGCAAAAATTGTACAGTTACTGTTGAATGCGTTTATAAATTTATCGTTGATTAAAGAAGGACCAAAATCTTTTGAAATAGATGATGTTCGTTTTGAAATGTTTTCTTTATTAAAAGAATCTTATCAGATGGCTTTGTTATGTGCAGCTTCATGTTCAAGATTCAGTAAAGACGGATTAAAAAAAGAATCACAGTTATTGCTGGATTGTTTAAGTTCAATTCCAGATAGTGGTTATACACGTTCTACAATTTTACAGTTGTCTTTTTTAGTAGGAGCAAATACTTCAAAACAGGAAACTTCAGTTCCTTCCAGGTTTTCAAGAATGCTGGAAGCCGCAAGACAGGAAAGTTCTTTTGAATCTGCTCAGGTTTTCAGTACAATTTTTGACAGAATGATAGATTCAGCAATAGAATTTGGTTTATTAAAAAATATTGGTAAAACAGAAGATGCTGAAGAAATTTATATTTCTGGAATTACGTCTGAAGAATCTAAAAATGATTTTACAAAAGTTTTAAGTCTTGATTCAACTTATACGGTTACATTAATGCCGGGCCTTTCTTTGAATCAGCTTTTACCACTGTCGAATTTTCTTGGTGTAAAAACCTGCAAGGTTGTAACTGAATTTGAAATTTCACGAAAATCTGTTTCAGTAGCTTTTGATAATGGATTTACTCCAGAATCTGTAATTGAGCAGATAAAAAAATATACAAATTATGAAATCCCGCAGAATTTAGATATTTCTATTCGAGACTGGTATAATTCATATTCTTCTGCATTAATTTATCAGGGATATGTTTTAAAGGTAACTGAAAATAATATTAATTTTGTAGAAAATAATCCAAAAATCAGAAAACTTATAAAAGAAAAACTCGCTGAAGGAATTTATCTTTTAAATATACCAATAGACAGTGATGTTTCCTTGTTTTTCCAGGACAGCGGACTTGAATTTCTTGGTAAGATTAAAAATCCTAATGTTGATTCAGAAAAAATACCGTTCCCTTTATTAAAAGATGGTAATTCTATTTCTTTTGATGATAGTAATGATTCTGTCAAAATTGATTTTTCATCTGCTGCACAGATTATTAAGGAAGTTAAATCTGAATTTGAAAAAATGGATTTATCTAAAAACATGAAAGAAAGTTATATGAACCGTATTTCAAATAGATTAATTATCAGTAAAGAACAGCTTTTACGTGCATATATCCGAACAGAAATTCTTGAAGCTGATGGAATGGATTTTTCTGGAAAACTGCATTTGCTTGAAGCCGCTGTAAAAGACAATGATTTAGTTGAATTAAAATTGCCGTCTACTGTGAACGAAGGTGAATTTATTAATATTGTAGGTCATCCGCTTGGAGTTTTTAGACAGACAAATGAAGCAATTTTACGTTTTCAGCCTGAATCAACAAATGATATAGATAATCTTCTGGTTGGAAAAATAACCCACGTAAAAAGACTTAAATTTTAATCAAATCTTTTATAACTTCTGCTGCAATTAATAAGCCGGCAACTGACGGAACAAATGCAATGCTTGTTACAGTTTCTTTTGAAACTACGACAGGATTTTCTTCACTGTAAAGGCATTTTATTCCTTTAATATTTCTTTTTGCAAGTTCATGTCGCATTGTTCGTGCAAGAGGACAGACAGATGTTTTTTCAATTGTAGTGATTTTAAATTTTGAAGGATCAAGTTTATTGCCGGTTCCCATTGAACTTATTACAGGGATGCTAAGGGAATGAGCTTTTTGTATAATACATATTTTCGCCGTTACAGTATCTACTGCATCAATAACGTAATCAAAATCACTAAAATTTATATTATCAGAATTTTCGGGAAGAAAAAAACAGTCGTATTTATTGATTTTAATTTCTGGATTTATATCAAGGGCACGTTTCTCAATTAAATCAACTTTTTTTTGACCTATTGTAGAATTGAGTGCAATTATCTGACGGTTTATGTTAGTTATATTTACAGTATCATTATCAATTATTGTTAATTCACCAATGCCACTTCGAACAAGTGCTTCTGCAACATAACCGCCAACTCCGCCTAAACCGAAAATTGCAATATGTTTATTTTTAAGAGTATTAAAATTATCATTTCCGATTAAGGCTTTTGTTCTTGTAAAAATTTCTTCGCTGTTATTTTCTTCTGACATTAAATTCAATTTGTGAGCCTTTTAATTTTGTTTCTTCGATCTGTTTGTATTTATTATATAATTCCTGCTGAGTTCTGTAAGAATCATCTTTTTTCTCTTTTTTTACAGGTTCCCAGTTTCCATCAGCTAAAAGTGACTGGGCATTTGTATTATCTTTAAAATAACTTAAAAGAATGTCTTTTACTTCTTTGAAAACATCTGCATCTAAGATTGGGAACATCAGTTCAATTCTTCTGTCTAAGTTTCTTGGCATCCAGTCGGCACTTGAACAATAAAGTTCTGGTGAACCTGCATTCTGGAAATAGAAAATTCTTGAATGTTCAAGATATCTGTCTACGATTGAAATAACCTGAATATTTTCGCTCATTCCTGGAATGCCCGGTACTAAAGTACAGATTCCTCTTACATTTAGAAGGATTTTTACTCCTGCATTGTTTGCTTTGTAAAGAGCGTTGATTATTTCTTCGTGAGTAAGGCTGTTCATTTTTGCAATAATTAATCCAGGATTATCTTTAGTACTTCGTTCTGCTTCTCTTTGAATCATAGAAAGTAATTTTGATTTTAAAGTTACCGGTGCCATGCCAAGTTTTTTCATCGGCATTAAGTTTGAATAACCTGTTACAAGATTAAAGAACAGCGTTGCATCATTTGCAATTTCCGGATTTGATGTAAATAAAGATAAGTCTGAGTAAAGATTTGCAGTTTTGGTATTGTAATTTCCTGTTGCAAGATGAACATATCTTCTGATTGTATCTGCTTCTCGACGTAAAACCATTAAAATTTTTGCATGGACTTTTAGATTTACAAGTCCGTAGATTACTGTTACACCGGCATTTTCCAATTCACTTGCCCATGCAATATTTCTTTCTTCATCAAAACGTGCTTTTAATTCTACAAGAACAATTACCTGTTTACCGTTTTGTGCAGCTCTTTTTAAGGCAGAAATAATTGGAGAATCTCTTCCAGTTCTGTAAAGAGTCATTTTGATTGTTAATACGTTTTTATCATCAGCGGCATCGTTTAAAAATTTAACGACTGGTTCATAAGATTCATATGGAACGTGTAAAAGTTTATCGTGAATTTTAAGTTCATCCCAGAAAGGTTCATCTTTTGGAAAAGTTGCAGGGTAAAAATGTTCCCAAGGTTCATAACTTAATTCGTTGTTCGTATCAATGCTTCTTAATTCCATAAGACCGCATGGATCTACAAATTCTGGAACAATATAAATATCTTCTTCTGAAAGTTCAAGTTTGTCTTTTAAGAATGATAAAATATTACTGCTGGAATTAGTACATGTCATCTGTATAAGGAAAGATGATTTTCTCATAATCAGTACATCTTCCATTGCGTGAATAAAGTTTTGTCCTGCATCTTCATCAACTGCGAAATCTGCATCTCGTGTAACTTTAAAAATCATAGATTCCTGTACGTCAAAACCTGGAAAAAGGGTAGTTCCACAAGTCTGGATTATATCATCTATATAGGTAAACTGTTTTTTAGATTTATTATTTGTCGGTAACCAGTAAATATGAGAAACATTTTCCGGAATTTCTACAAATGCAATTAAGGGCTGGTCATTGTTGCTTTTTAATGCATCAACTTCTGTTTTAATACCTTTAATTGGTTTTAGTAAAAAAGCAGCATAAATAGCAAGATTCTGAATATGAGGAAATTGTTCTGTGTCAGTTCTAAGAGGAGTAAGAAGAGGAAAAATATCTGATTTGAATAAATTCTGAATGTATTCAACCTGCTGTAAAGAATAATTTTTTGGTGAAATATATTCGAATCCTTTTTTTGCAAATTCAGGAAGCACATCGTTTATAAGACATTCGTTCTGTTTTTTAATAAGTTCATGGCATCTTGTAGAAATGGCAGAAAGTAATTCTTTAGGATTCAATCCGGATGAATCTGTAAATTTTGGGTTTGAATTTAACAGTCTTTTTGTAGAAGCAACGCGTACCTGGAAAAATTCATTAAAATTACTTGTGACGATTGTTAGAAATTGAAGTCGTTCCATTAATGGATTTTTTTTGTTTAATCCCTGAAATAATACTCTTGAATTAAATTCAATCCATGAAAGTTCTCGGTTAAAAAATTTAGTTTCCATTGGTACTCCGTTTTTATAATAAAATTACTTTATATCCAAAAACATTTTCGAACATACCTGCCTTTTCAGACATGGCAATTTTTTCCAATACAGTATTTTGTGAATTTTTTGTCTTGATGTAGAGTATGTTCTGTTGAATTTTAATAGAAAAATCTGTGAATTTCTGCATGTGTCCACGATCCATTGCATCTGCAATACGAAGAATAGCAGTTAGTTTTAAAATCATCATACGTTCTGCTCGTGGAAGCATTAAGAAACTTTCTTCATCCTGTGGTAGAGAAGTTCCTCTGTGAAATTTCGCAATTTCTGAAATTATTGTTTTATCATTTCTTGAAAGTCCGAATATTTCAGAATTTTTTATGATGTAATAACTGTGTAAGTTGTGATGGTCCTGTCTTATAAATACGCCGATATCATGAAGAATTGTCGCAATTTCAAGGAAAAGACGTGCATTTTCAGAAAGAGAGAGTTCTTTTTTAATTGAATCATAGATTTTAAGTGCGATTTCTCGGACACATTCTGCATGCTGTTCATCACCATGAAATTTTCTTAACAGATTTCTGGCAGATGCAATAATCTGTGAATTAAACTCTTTTTGTATTTCTTCGTTGTTTGTTGAACGCTGACTTAAAATTACACCGTTACGAATATTAGTTTCTGGAACAATGATGTTTTCTACTTTTGTAAGATGAATGAACATATTGTAAATTAAAAGACTCAACTGTAAAGTTTCTGCTTCACTATAAGGAATTTTAAATCTTGCTACACATTCATCAATTGAATAATTCTGGATTTCGTTTACAAAATTAGAAAAATCTTCACGTTTGATTTCCCATAAAAAAGTAGAAATTGGTTTACCGATTAAAACTGCACAAAGAGTCATATCCTGACCGACAGCCAGAAACTGCTTTACTTCAGACATATCAAGTTCTGTTTCAAGAGAACCCTTTGTGTTTTTAATTGATTCTTGAATAAATCGCTGGATATCATCATAAGAAGAGGTTTGTGCTTTCATATGATGTTCAATTCGGATTGTACCAAGTTTGAGCGAATGTACACCGGCCATTTTACCGTTAGAAATCATCATTAATTCAGTAGTACTTCCGCCTACTTCAAGAATGACTGTATCATCATTGTTATTAATAATAGGCTGGTCTTTGATACAGTCGGAAATTGCAAGATACATTAATTGGTTTTCTTCAATTCCGTCGATGATTTTTACTTTGAATCCTGTTGTTACAAATATTCTGTCTATTACCGGATCATTGTTGTTGGCGTCTCTAAAGGCAGAAAGTGCAAAACAGGTTGTATCACATGGTTGAATTCCCCAGCCGGCAAGCTGTTCTTTATAACGAGTAAGAATTTGTATAAGTTGATTTTGTGTTTCCTGACTGATTGAACCGTTTGTAAAAACATCTCGACCTATAGGTAAAGGAATACTTGATCTGTCGAGAACTGTTCTTTCATTTTGAGAAGTAAATTCGGCTACAAGGAGACGAACGCCCGTAGAACCGATTTCAATGACTGATTCAGGAGCTGCCACTAAAATCTCCTTATAAAACTTAATTTAATTCAATTAAAGTTTATCTATGAGCATAGAACATTTTCCAGATGGAATTGGGAGTGTCTTTTTCTTCTGATCCAAGATATTGATTGTAAAGTAATAAAGTTTTTCACTTTCCATTTGGATTTCCCATCCACGGTTACTCTTGTTACTTAAAATCGTAATAAGATTTCGTTTAAGAGAAAGTTTTTCTATACCCATGATTTCAAGGTTAGGAATAATCCAGTCTACAGTTTTACGAGGTAAACTTATAGAAAGGCCGATTACATTTTCAATCATTAATGCAATTGTAGAAAGACCGGCTGTCATTAAATAACGGCGTTTTGGGAAATCATTGTTTTTCTTCATAGAAGCCTTTCCTTCTTTGTTTGGCATATATGCTTCCCATAAATCACCAGGTTCTTTCTTTTCGTTTGGCATTAATCCTTCGAGAATAAAATATAAGTGACGGATTGCACATTCACGGGCAAGTTCGTAGTGTCCGTATTTTTCCAATCCTTTTATTACCATAAAGTTGAATGCAGGTGTAACACTTCCGCAGTATCCGTTTCCGTCTTCGCTAAAGTGAGAATCATCTGCACTTAAAGTAGGGAAAGGATGGTCAGTACCAAATGATTTTGGATTTGTTAAATGTTCAACAAGTCTGTCGGCTTTATCGGCATTTGGAATTTCTGCAAGCATTGTCCAGTAAGCTGCGATTGTTTTTACAGAAAGTTTCTGTTGATTTTTATTCAAATCATAATAGAAACCAGTGTCATTATCCCACATAAGCGAGTTGATTCTTGTTTTCATAGAAAAATACATTTTTCTGTATTGGAAACTTAAATCTTTATCATTAAGAATATCGCCGAGTGCAGACATGTAAGAAGCATTGATAGCAATACAGGCATTAAAATCAACAGGATAATAAGCATCTTTTCTTGGTGAGTTTGTCATTGTACTTACTGTATAAGGAACTGCATATAATCCGTTTGGCTGTTTAAAGTTTTCGTCTAACCAGTTCATGTATTTCTGGAGATAAGGCATTATATCTTTAATGCGTCGTTTGTTTGCTGATTTGTGATAAAGATTATATTCTGCCCATGCAAATAAAGGTAAGCCGATTCCATTAGGATTTGACGAATCTGTAACAGGTTTGTCTGTAGTTACATCATATTTACAACGGATTGCACCATTTTCTTCCTGACGTGCATAAAAATAATCAATGTTTTTACATGCATCAAAATTTCTATTAGAATAAACTAAAAAGAATGATGAGAAAATAGATTCAAACTGGTTGATATATTTCTTCTGGTTTTCTGGATAAATAAAGAGACCTTCATTATCCTGTTCACCTGTTGAAGGATTAATCCAGTAAGAAGATGTCCAAGACCATGTTTTATTGTAGATGTCGACAAAATCCTGATCGTAAAAATGGATTTGTGGGAAATCGTGCTTATTCACAAGTACTCCTAAAAATATTACTATTTTAAATAAAGATGTAACTAATATTATATCACAAAAAAATAAAAAAAGTGCATAAATTTTAAAAAAAAATTAAAATTTATGCACTTTTTAAGTGTTTTACTCTAGACTTTTCTTAATAAATTCGTTCAAAAAAGATTGAATTTATAAATTATTTTCGTCTTAGATAGATTCCAAAGCCTGTTTGATGTCGGCAATTAAATCTTCTTTATCTTCAATTCCGCATGAGTAGCGAACTAATCCTGCAGAAATTCCAGCTTCTTCCAACTGTTTGTCTGTAAGCTGACGGTGAGTTGCAGTTGCAGGATTTAATGTACATGTACGAGCGTCGGCAACGTGTGTTTCAATTGCAGCAACTTTAAGTGCCTTCATAAATTTCATTGCAGCTTCACGACCGCCTTTTAATTCAAAACTGATTACACCGCATCCGCCGTTTGGCATGTATTTTTTCTGTAATTCGTAATATGGACTAGATTTTAATCCTGAATAATTTACTTTTGCAACTTCTGGACGAGATTCCAAGAATTCAGCTACAGCCTGAGCATTTTCTACATGGCGTGGCATACGAACGTGTAATGATTCAAGACCAAGATTTAAGTAGAAAGCATGCTGTGGACTCTGAATTGAACCAAAGTCTCTCATAAGCTGTGCTGTACATTTAGTGATGAAAGCACCTTCTTTACCGAATTTTGTTGCATAAGTAATTCCGTGATAAGAATCATCTGGAGTACAAAGACCTGGGAACTTTTCTTTGTGAGCCATCCAGTCAAATTTTCCAGAATCGATGATTGCACCACCTACACAAGCTCCGTGACCATCCATGTATTTTGTAGTTGCATGAGTAACAATATCAGCACCCCATTCAAAAGGACGACAGTTGATTGGTGTTGGGAAAGTATTATCAACGATTAATGGAACTCCATTTTTATGAGCAATGTTTGCCCAGCGTTCAATATCAAAAACTGTTAAAGCAGGATTTGCAATTGTTTCACCGAATACACATTTTGTGTTTGGTTTAAATGCAGCCTGAATTTCTTCGTCTGTTGCATCTGGAGAAAGGAATGTAAAATCTACACCCATTTTTCTCATTGTTACGTTAAATAAGTTGAATGTACCACCGTAGATTGCACTTGAAGCAATTACATGGTCGCCGTTTGTAGCAATGTTGAATACAGCAAAGAAGTTTGCAGCCTGTCCACTTGATGTGAGCATACCTGCAGTTCCACCTTCGAGCTGTGCAATTTTTGCAGCAACATAATCATTTGTAGGATTCTGCAAACGTGTGTAAAAATATCCAGTAGCTTCAAGGTCAAAAAGTTTGCCCATATCTTCTGAAGTATCATATTTAAAAGTTGTAGACTGAATGATTGGAATCTGACGAGGTTCCCCGTTTTTTGGTGTGTATCCGCCCTGGATACAAATTGTGTTTTGTTTCATAGTTATTTCCTTATTTATTTGATTTTTAGTGTGTTATTTTAGTGGTGGTTTCGACAGGCTCAACCACCGCAATAATTCTTATGTAGTGGCTGAGTCTGTCGAAAACACCTTAATTATTATTGAGAGAAGAGATTTTACATTCGACCGAATCGGAAATTGGCGCGAACTAATGTTTCAAAATAATTCACAAAATCCATATTATCCGCACCTCCTTTTGCAACGGAAATTATAACTAAAAAAAAGCATACCATCTGTATGATTATTTTTAGTCCACCTCCATAAAAATAAAAATTAAATGTTTCAATCACATAATAGAAAAATGTATGTTTTCTTTCAAGGGATTATCTTGAATATTCTAGATAGCCGCCAAAACACCAGCCTTCAGTTCCTTCTTTTATTTTTTTATCATCACCATTTAAAGTTCCAGAGCATGTTCTGATTTTTACCCAGTTGCTTTTTATTCCATCAATTGTTTCTTCTTTTCCAACTTCTAAAATATACACCAGAGAATCTTGCTTTATCATAGTGATTTTTTTATTGGAAGTTCCCTGTCCGTTTCTTAAATATAAATTTGAAGTTGTCATATAAGTGATATCAAAAAGAAATTTGTGTGGTAAAGTTTTTATTGCATCAATTACGAAAATTACTTCATCAAAATTCCAGTCCTGATGTACATAAACAACTACAGAATCTGAATCCATACCAAATTTTCTTGGAAGCTGGTCGCCTCTGTGAATTAATTCATAATCAACTGGAGTAGAGGTTAAAACTGTTACAATTTGATTTTCAGAATCACTAACTTTGTAATCCATGAGTTTTGTAACAAAATAAAATTTTTGTTTACCGGTTTGAGAGTATATATCAATTAAATCATATGCATCTTTTACTTTTTCATATTCTGATTCATTAAAATCTGTGTAAGTAAAAGTATTTGCAAATAAGCTTGCTGTTAAAAATATAAAAAGTGATTGTAAAAATATTTTTTTCATAAATCTTCCTTAATTAATTTTATTTCTCTTGAAAAACGGTGTAGCAAAGATTCTACCATAAATATGACATATTTTTAAGATAATATTGAATGTGGAGAATAAAATATTTAAATTCTTGCTTGAATAAATATATGCATATATAATTAAAAAATCAAACTTTTATTTTAAGTGGAATTTATAATAAGGAGATTTTCTTTATGAAAAAAATTACAAAATTAATTTCGTTATTATGTCTTGCAGCAGCGTTTGTATTGGCATCGTGCTCATCACCAAGCAGTGGTGGAAATCCAGGCGGTGGAACTGGCGGAGGAACTGGCGGTGGAACTGGAAACGGTACAGGCGGAGGAACTGGTGGAAATATTTACATCGGTTCGAAGGCACCTACTGAACCAAAAGATGTTGGTGACATTGTATTTAACGACGGAAGTGCAACACCTTATGCAAAAATCAATGAACGAACAACAGATCCAAAAATTA
>CALAUH010000253.1 GCA_937892225.1 uncultured Treponema sp. | reverse complement strand
TGCGTACTGTTTTGTAAAACCTGTTGTACTTGAATAAACGATGATTGTGTTCATTTTATTTACTCCTGTGTAAGGCGCCCGGTCAGAGGCACCGGTATTTAATCGAAAAGCGTTTTAGCTTATCTTTTTTAGATTTTTTTCCATCCTAGAAATGATTTTATAAACCGTCCGGATTTCTTCCTCAGAAATGCCGTCATACAGAATCTGCATGAATTCCTGTTCCTTCTGAAAATATTTTTGCGAAAGTTTTTCAAGTTTTTCTGTGCAGTAAATAAGTTGTTTTCGTTTGTCGTTTGCGTCCTGTTTCAAAACAATCAGTCCTTTTTTGCAAAGACTGTCCAGAATCTGTTTTACATTCTGTCGTGAACAGCCCATAGTTTCGGCCATATCGTTTGCGGTTGGTGCTTCATCAGGATAAAGATTCATACATGCCAAAAGGAAAAACTGCTTACAGGTAATTTCTTCGTAAAAAGCATCCTGTGCAGCCTGCAGGCGATTCATAAAGGCAAACAAAAGCCCGAAAAGACCCATTTGTGGAGGAACAATATTTAAAACATCTTCGTTCTTAATGCTCATAATATGCAATATATTGCATATTATTGTTTATGTCAACTTTTTTTCTTTATTTGGATATTTCAATTAAGTCAAAAAAACGCTTGATTTTATTATTTACATAAAGCAGATAAATTATGATATAATCATATTAAAAGGTAACAATATGAAGAAGATTTTTTTGTTTTTGAGTATTTCTTTTATTTTAACAAGTTGTAATCTTAAAAAAAATGATTATAAATCTATGATTGAACAGACTGATTCATTTTTACAATCACAAAAATTTACTGGTTCCGTGCTTATTGCAAAAGGTGATAAGGTTTTATTTTCAAAAGGTTATGGAACCTGCAACAAAAATGATTCGGATACAACTGAAATTACACCTGATACAAGATTTGAAATCGGTTCTATTTCAAAACAGATTACAGCAAGTACAGTAATGCAGCTTGTTGAAAAAGGATTGCTTTCTGTTGATGATAAGCTTTCTAAGTTTTTCCCGGATTATGTTTATGGAAATGAGATTACAATCAAAAATCTTTTAACTATGCGTTCTGGAACTGAGAATTTTTATTTAACCAAAGAAATTACAGATAGATTAATTAATTCTGTAAATAAAAATGAAATTCTTGATATTGATTTTTGGATTGATGAATTAAACAAACGTTCACTTGCGTCTAAACCGGGCCAAAAATATAATTATGATAATTTAAATTATTATCTGCTTGCAAAAATTGTAGAGCAGGTAACTGGAATTCCACATGATGAATATATTCAGAAAAATATTTTTGATCCTCTAGAAATGAATTCATCAAATTTACAGACAGGCATGGTTGATGCAGAACCTTATGATAAAGTTTCTCCAAAGCATTTTCCAACATTTTATTCATTAGGTGCAGGTGATGTTAATTCAACTGTAAATGATTTATTTAAATGGATAAGAGCTTTTGTAAACGGCAAAATCGTAAATGAAAATTCTATAAAAGAAATGACATTTAACAGAAAAGATGATAGTCCGGAATATGGATATGGATTCATGTATAATAATAACAGGATTTATCATATAGGAAGTACAATCGGTTATAATTCTATGCTTTCATATAATTATGATAATGATTTAACTATTATTGTATTATGTAATAGAACAGAACGTTCAAAAAGTGCTTTTACAATGGAGCAGGTTTTAACTACATTTTGGAAATAATTAATACATCTTCAAAAATCGCAGCTGAGTTTTTTCGTTATCATATCCTTGCGAACGGTAAAAATCATGGGCACCAAGACGAGTTCCGCCAGAATTTAAACGCATACCAATGCAGCCTTTTTCTTTAGACCACTCTTCTGCGGTTTTCAAAAGTGTACTTGCAAATCCCTTGCGGCGGAATTCTTCTTTTACCGCAAGACCAAGAATATTTCCAACCGGACCAAAATATATGTTTGAATAAACTTCAACGTGAATAAAACCAGCTACAACACCATCAACATCGGCAACAAAAACTTCTTCACGCTCGTGAGGCAATTTTTTCAACTGAGCAAGGACAAAATCATCCTTGGCATCTTCATCACCTAAACCTTTACGAATAAGTTCCAGTAAATCCTGTAAATCTTCTGTTTTTGCAGTTCGAATTTTCATATAATTCTCTTCTTCTATCATTTATTTTTTTACTTTCAAACCAGCTATCTGCACAAAATGTGGAATTGTAGTTTCCTCTGGCATAATTTCTTGCAACATTGCCATATGATTTTTCTCCCATTGTTCAATTTTTTCTGGAGAAAGAGAGGCGCCAATTCCACGACACGCTTTTACACGCCCATTCCAAGTTTCACGCGTAAACGGAACATCAACATACATTTCTTTATGAAAAGCCATGTCAAATATGGACATAGTATAATCATTAAATGCAAGTGGGCATTCATATGTTTTTCCACCATTCCAATTTGGATTTGCCTTTCGAACTGATTCAAGGCTCTTTTTTGTAATTTCATCTTTTTCCGGAAGCCATGCCATATACATAACAAGAAAAATTCCATCATCTTTTAACAAATTGGCAATTTTTGGTAACGCAGTTTCGCGCTTAAAATACATAAAACACTGAGCCGCACTGATTAAATCAAAACTTTTAGCAGGAAAATCCAAATCTTCTGTTGCAATCGGATAAAACTGAATGTCCATTTCTTTCTGGGCCGCCAGCTCTTTTGCCATCAAAATCTGATTTTCAGCAATGTCACAGCCTGTCCATTTTGCACCATATTTATACATATTTCTTGGAATTACACCTGTTCCAGTTCCAATATCAAGACAATTCTGGCCTTTTATTCCAAGTCCAAAACCTACAATTGCTTTATAAAATTCTTCAGGATAAATATCTCGATATTTTGCATAATCTTTAGAAGTTTTACCCCAATCAAAACTAGTTCCTTTATCAATATCTTTACATTGCATTTTTTTCTAACCCCCACAAATATCTGAATGTCATTTTATTTCTAACTCCATATATCCAACAGTAAACGGAAGATGTTCAAACTTCTGTGTTCCAATGTGATTAAATCCAAGTCCCTGGTAAAAATTTTTAATTACCCAGCTGTCTTCAATAATTCCAATTTTGATTTTTGGCGAGCCAAGTTCACGAGTCTTTTCTTTGCAAAATTCCACAAGCTTACGACCATAACCATAATGGCGTTTTTCAGGCAAAACCGCAAGATTATTTAAATCATAATGACCATCTTCCTGTTTCGCAAGGCTTACATAACCAACCAGATTTTCATCTTCATAAAGCCCGTACATCAAAAAGCCCCAATCGTAATAATTCTGAAGTTTTTCCATTGGCATAAAAGATGTGTGGCCAGGACAATTTTCTTTTGTAAAATTAAGATTAGCCGCCACAGTTGCAAAACTTTTGTGAATAAG
>CALAUH010000252.1 GCA_937892225.1 uncultured Treponema sp. | reverse complement strand
GAAAGAACATAATTTCCAATTACAATACGGCGTTTTACTTCTGGACCAAATCCATTTGAACGTGTATCAACATAAAGTTCATCATAACCTTTACCATTGTCTACACGATTACCATAACGGATACCATCAAAACGGCTTAAGTTACTTGCAGCTTCAGAAAGAGCAATTACATAGTAAGCGGCAATAGCAGCATCCAAAACTGGAAGATCAACTTCTTCTACTTTTGCACCTTTCTTTTCAAACCATGCACGAGTATCGGCAAATGTTTTTACAACATCTGAATCACAACCGTCAGTTTTAAGGAACTGTTTTGGAATAGCAATTTTAAGTTTTGCAAATTCAGCATCACTCAATGCCTGTAGATTTTTAAGTTTATCTGTATTTGGTAAATCTGCAGAAGTATCATCAAAAGTATCAACACCAGCCATTAAAGCTAAAGGTTCTGCAATGTCAGCTGGAGTGTGACCTAAAATACCAACCTGATCCAAACTTGAACCGTAAGCGACAATACCCCAGCGGCTCAAAGTACCGTAAGTTGGTTTTAAACCATACAATCCACAATATGAAGCAGGCAAACGAACTGAACCACCAGTTTCTGTACCAAGACCAAACAAAGCCTGATTTGCAGCAACAGCAGCAGCCGAACCACCAGAAGAACCACCAGAAACAAAGTCGCGGTTAATTGGATTACGTGTTGGACCGTAGCAAGAATATTCAGTTGAAGAACCCATTGCAAATTCATCCTGATTACAACGACCAAGAGGAATACCACCGGCATTCTGCAAACGTTCAATTACAGTAGCATCATAAGGAGCAACATAACCTTCCAAAATTTTAGAAGCACAAGTCAAACGGTGACCTTTACAGTTCATGTTGTCTTTAATTGCAAAAGGAATACCAATTAAAGGTTTTTCTTCAAATAATTTATCAATAGAACCAGCTGCACGAGCGTCGGCAATTTCTTTATCACATGCTTCGGCTTTTGTAACAGCATCTTCAAACATTTCAATAAAAGCATTCAAAGGAATTTTTGCCGATTTATCAGCTTCAAAAGTTTTTACCGAACTTTCAACCAATTCCTTACTAGTAATTTTTCCATCTTTTAATGCTTCTCTAGTTTCTTTAATTGTATAGAACATATTTTTTCCTTTTTTCAATTCACGCAGATTACGCGGATTATCGCAGATAAAAAAAACAGGATAAGAAGGATAAGCAGGATATAAAGAATTTTGTCACTTTATTTCACCACTCAGAAAAAACGTAGTTTTTTCCAATCCGTGTGGCACATACTTCCAAACTATCCATCTGCGTTCATCTGCGCTATCTGCGTGACACTTAATTCCGCATTACGCGCTCTTAATTCTTAGGGGGCAAATATAATTTGCCCTCAGCCGTTCTTTCGATAAACCTAAACAAACCGCTATCGCGCTTTGTTTTTAACGGTTTTTCAATTTTAGGCACCCTCACCCAATACCTTAGGTACCTGGAAATAGCCGTCCATAAAGTCTTTACTTACTTTTTTAACATCTGTTATTTCCAATCCGCCTTCCTGAACATCGGCGCGGAGTTTATCAGCTTCTGTTTTTGGATATGCATCGTATGGATTTTCACTGTCATCATATTTTGAAAGAATGTCAAAATATCCAACGATATCATCAACTTGTTTTTTTAATGTTTCCATGTTTGTTGCAGATGGAGACAATCTAGATAAATAAAGCAGATTTTCAAGTGTTTCTGCATCAATTTCTTTGTGTGTAGTAGCCATAGATTTTATTATAATGAATTTAGCCTTAAGAGTGAAGTATTAAATTTTAAGATGATAAGTTAATCATTTATTATTATCTCAAACTTTTTATGTTCACTTTCAAGAGCCCTTTTTGTAGCATAAATTTCATAAATTCCTTCAGTTAAGGGATGATTAATAAAATCACAAATATTAATAGTTAAATAATTTATATCACCATAATCATTATCTAATTCTTCGTCAGATAATTTTTTACATAATTCTATTTTTTTATATCTTTCTTCTTCTAATTCTTTCGGATAAGGCATCTTTACTTTTTTTATCTTTACATTAGAATAATCAATTATTTTTTTAGGATGAATTTCTTCTATTATTTCATCTTCATCATCTAATTTTTTTAAATACAAAATTAAATCATATTCTTTTTCATAATATTTGTATTGTCTTTTGGGTGTAATACAACTGGTTATACAAACTGGTATATTTATAATATTTTCAAAATTCTTTTTATCTTTTACTGTTATTTTAGTAGGTAAATTTATTATTAATTCATTAATTTTAGGCTGCTTTTTACAACCGTCATTCTCATGTTCATTCCAAGCATAATTGTCCAAATTACTAACAATTTTATTAAAAACATCTGGTTCATAAACTATATTAGTATCCATTTTTTTTACTCCTAAACTATTAAAAATAAAACAAGATGATATTAAAACATATATAATTAATCTATTAAAATTTTGCATTTAATATAATCCTCGAGAAATATCTACTTTTAAAATTTTACTAGCACAATCAGCACAAAAATTTTTAAAATTAATAACTGCAAACATACAACATTTTGAGTCTCTATAAACCGATTCATCTTCACATCCAAACTTACAATGAGGGCCATCTTCATTATAATAATAAAGACCTTTATCTAAACCAGAACTTGAGTCACTATTTGGCACCAAATCCAGTTGATGTCCTATTTCATGCTTAACTATATGAAATAATTTAGAAAAATCATTTTGTTCATCAGGATAATTTTTCGTAGAAATTATAATTGTATTTTGATCTGTTACTGAATAACCACCTACTTTACTTGTTATTACATTAAATTTAAAATAAAAATCAAGTATTTTTTCTTTTTCAAACGAAGAAGT
This sequence comes from uncultured Treponema sp., assembly GCA_937892225.1. Taxonomy (GTDB): domain Bacteria; phylum Spirochaetota; class Spirochaetia; order Treponematales; family Treponemataceae; genus Treponema_D. The sequence continues at coordinate 6,259 of CALAUH010000252.1, read as the reverse complement.
ATTTATTTTTATTTCGTTATAGTAAGATCCATTTTTTATTGGCGTTATTAACTCTTTAGGAATTTTATGTCTTCTTCTTCCATCAGAATATTCTGCTTTTATATACCAATCATTACTATTTATATTAATCCATAATCCAAAATCAGATGAAATATTATAAGTCATAGAATCTTCACTTTCTGATAAATATTTTATTATTTGATATTCATTTATTGTACTTTCCAATAAATAATTTACATAAGCAATTTTCAAAATATAAGATTTATATTTTAAATATTTATCTTTTTGACTAACTGATCTTACACTTTTTTTTAGTTCACTAAATTCTAAATAAGAATCTATATTTGGTATATAATTTAAAAATTCTGTACCCAGTTTAACAAAATCAATATAATAATCATTAAACATATTTTTTATATCTATTTCATTAATATCCAATAATGCTCTCATTTTTAAATCAATATAATAAAGTCTTCGCCATGTCTGTATTTCTGTAGTAGATAACTTATAATCAGATTCATCATCTGTCCAGGCTTTAAATTTAAATTTATTACCACCACCCTGTCCAAAATAAAAATAATTTTCATAAATGATTTTTGTACCATTAGAATCAGTTACAAAATTTTGTACATAATCTTCATCTATTGTATATTCATATTTCTTATTTCTATATAATTCAGTTTCAGAATATTCTGTTTTTAAATCAGTAGCTACCAAAGTTATATTAAAATTAAATTCACCTTCTCTATCAAATGTAACTTTGCATTTAATTCTACCATTAAGCTGGTATTTTCCTTTTATATCCTGGAAATCAATATATTTATCTTCAGCAGGTAAGTTTACATAATTTCTAATTAAATTTTGAGAAATTACATTATTATTATCATCTAATAACTCAACTTTAACTATTTTTGGTTTATCATCTTTATTTTCTGTATTATCTTGATGTTTCATCATCTCCTGAATTATTACCATCCTGATTATCTGATGATGCTACTTTACCGTCTGCCTGTTCTTTGTCTAAAGCGGTTGCTCCTCCAGATTTACTTGAAGCTTCTGTACAGTTTCTTTTTAATATAACTTCTGTTTTATAACCAAATACATCAAAAGTGTGATAAGCGGCATAAATTAAATATTCACCGTCAAAAAATTTTCCTATATATTTTAATGTAAGTCTGTTTCCGGATTTTATTTTATAATCACCTAAAGTTTCAGCTTTTGCAGTCTGATATTCAAAAGACTGTTTTAATAAATATGCCTTGGCAATTTCTTCTGCATCTTCTTCGTTATAAGCACCTTCTACAGTACTGATTCTTCCATGAGTTTTGCCTTTTGAATTATCTTCCCATGTATAACTGCCACCGATTTTTAACGGAATGTCGGACATCGTTACAGTCTTTTCAAAACTTTCATTTTTTTCTTTATTCCAGTCAAATACTTTTAATTCTGAAATCTGATTATTTAAAGATTCTTGTACATTACAGGTAATTAAAGTTTTTCCCCATTCCAATACTATATTTTCACTGGAAGATGTCGGTTCACTTTTTATGATGACTTTATCACCATTACAGTAAATTAACTTACCATATTTATCTGTAAACTGTTTTATAAAATCATAATCATTTATACCATTCTGAACAAAATCTTTATATTCAGGTCCAAAATCTTCTATATCTACAGATAATCCATATTCATCTAAAATCTGTGAAATAATTTGTGATGGAGTCAAATTCTGAAACATTCTTAAATCAGATTTATTACATAAAAGACATAATTTTGACGATATTTCAACCGTCATTTTTGGTGTTGAATAATCATTATAATCTGGTTCAAAACCCGTTACAATTCCTTTAAAAACTTCTTCAACATTATCTTTATAACCTAAGTGAATTGAAACTTCACTATTTAAAGAAAATACATCTTCTATTTTTATTTCATCTAAATAAAATGTAAGATATGATTTGGAAATTGTATTTAAAGTGTCATTAATTTTGATAGTTCTTAATGAACCTTCAAAATCAGTATCTAAACGAGTACCGTCTACATATATAATATTGACAGGAGTAAGCTGCTTGTTTTCATCTGACATTTTCTCATATACCTTTTTTATAAATTTATAATTATTATAACAAAGATACAATAATATTTAAAGGAAAATCATGCGATGTTTTACGAAATAAAACTCGGTAAGCAAACGAAGTATAAATATCACACGGATTGGAAAAATCTAACGATTTTTCTTTAAATTATGCTTTCTGCTAATCGCTATCCGCTAATCGCTCTATGCTATCAGCTGTCCGCTATCTTCTTCCCCCCTGTTTCTTATTCTCTTCAAATTTATCCATTACTTCATGCATATCTTTTGTTGTATATTCAAGGCATTTTAGTTTTAAATCTTCTGGTATACCGTAAAAAGCTTCGGCCATCCCCGATGCAATATCTGTAAGAGTGTCACAGTCCCCTCCTAAAGAAACTGCTGTTCTTACAACATCTTCAAAACTAGTTCCTTCTAAAAATGCTGTAATTGCTTCAGGGACAGTTTTCTGGCAGCTTTCCTGATGATAATAATCCGGTCGAATCTGATCACAAGTTCTTGAAAGATCATAGCAGAATTCTTTTTCTACATATTCTTTAATCTGTGATTTAGTATAACCGTTTCTTGCAAGCCAGATTATTGCTGCTGTTGATTCTGCTCCCTTTATACCTTCCGGATGATTGTGAGTTACTTCTGCGCTCCATTTTGCAACTTCACGGGTTCTTTCCAATGTTTCAAAAAGCCAGCCGACACTAGAAACTCGCATTGCTGAACCATTGCCCCAGCTGTTATAAGGTTTTGTATCTTCTTCTGCAAGCCATCTGTAGAATCTTCCGCCATAACCTGCATGAGGATATTTATGTCCCCATAACTGCATACTTGTTATGATTGAAGTCTTTATTGTATTTTCATCTGCATCTATTCCTGCTTTCAGAATTCCGTCACATACTGCAATTGTCATTACTGTATCATCTGTAAAAGATGGTCTTTTACAAAACAACGGAAATTCTTTTGTTTTGTTTCCACGATCAAACTCAAATGGTTCACCAATAATATCACCTAAAATTGCCCCGTACATATTCATTACCTCTTTTTACTATTTTCGTATTCAACAATATCTGCACACCAGTTGTCTTCCAGAACTTTTCCAGAACGGACTTTACACATTGCAGAACCTAATGTAGCAAAATTAAGTCTTGTTCCTTTTTCATCACATTCATAACGAACAGCTCTTTCTTTACGAATACCAATTTTACTTGCTTCTTTTATTACATCAATATTAGCTCCAAGAAACAAAAATTCCCAGTTATATTTTTCCTGCTGTCGTTCAATCATTTCTTTAATTTTTTTATAATCATATTTTCTGCTGGAATTTTCCATTCCGTCTGTAGTGATTATAACAATTGTTTTTTCAGGAACATCTTCTTCACGGGCATATTTATGGACATTTCCAATATGCTTAATTGCTCCACCAATTGCATCTAAAAGTGCTGTTGAACCTCCGACAAAATACTGTGATTCATCCATCGGTTCAATTCTATCAATTGGTAGTCTGTCGTGAATTACTTTACTTTCATTACTAAAAAGAACAGTAGAAATAAAAGCTTCTCCGTCTGCATTTTTTTGTTTTTCAATAAAAGCGTTGTATCCACCGATTGTGTCTTTTTCAAGTCCGCCCATTGAACCGCTCTTGTCTAAAATAAATACGATTTCTGTAAGTCCTTCTTTCATAAGTTTTATCTCCTTTAAGATTTGATAACTTAATCATAAGGAATTTACATAGCGATTTGGTCGCCAAAAAAGCGACTTTTTAATCTGGTGCGAAACAATTTTCTCCGTGTGAATCTAAAATCATATCAACTTGTACAAGATTATAAATACCGTTAATTACACAATATTTTATGATTACATCAAACTTGCTCGAAGGCATAAAAGCATAACCTGCACTTTTTAAAAACGCTTCGAACTCTTCTAACTTAAGTTCAAGTGCTAACCCAAGAGCCATTACCGTCATTTTTTTAGGAACATAATCTTTATTACTGATAATCTTTGAAAAAAACTTTCGGTCAATCAAGGCTTTTGTGTACACAACTGCATTTTCTAAATTCCGCTGTGCAATTAACTGCTGCAACGTATTTTGAAAATTCATTTTATCAGTTTCTTTTTTTAAAAAAGCATCTACATCTATCGGAGAAATTTCTTTTTCTGATACAACTACAGCTGATTCTTTACGATTTGATTTTGCAAAATGTGGAACAGAACCGACAGTCTCTCTTGCATAATCAAAATCCTCAAAAAATGCACTTCCAGAAACTTTTTCTCTTCTGTTAGAAGGATGATTATCAACTAAATTATCATCAATAAAATTCTGAACATCATCAAAAAGTTTTTCTGAAATTAAAAAGGATTTTTTATCATAAACAACAAGGATTACATCAATTTCATTTTCCATTAAAAAGCGGCTGATTTCATCAATCGCAATCTGTAATCCTATTTCTTTAGGAAAAGAATAAAATCCTGTTGCAAGAAGAGGAATTGCTACACTTTTACAATCAAGTTCTTTTGCAAGATTCAAACTTGTTGAATAACAGCTTCGAAGAATATCAATTTCGCCGTTCTTACCGTCATTATAAAATGTACCGACAGTATGGATTATAAATTTTATTCCATTTTTTTTAAGATTAAAAGAATCAGTCCAGACAGAATGCCCCTTTTCAATTATGCCAATCTGTTTTCTAACTGCAAGAAGTTCTTTTTTACCGGCAGCTTTATAAATTGCAGTATCAGTTCCACTCCCTATAACTGGAAGAGGATTTGCTGTATTAACAATTGCATCTGCAGAGACTTTTGTAATATCATTTCGAATAATCTTAAATGCCATAACCTAATGATGTTATTTTAAGAATTTTTCTCCATCACTAAAAGCATTTCCGGCAACTTCACCTAATTTTACATATGTGTGATTAACTGAATCATAGATGATTGGATCAAGTTTTGCAGGATCAATTTTTCCATCTGTAAGCACAGATTCATCTGCACTTACATTTACTATATTACCAACCATACAACCAGTTTCTTCATCATAACTAACAAGTTCACATTCAAGACACATTGAAAGTTCATTAATTACCGGAGCATCAACAAATTTACTTTTAGTTACAGTAAAACCTGCTTTCTTTAATTTCTCAGGTTCTTTATTTCCGCTTACCAATCCTACATAATCACATTCGGCAACATGTTTTGCATCTGCCATGCTGACTGTAAATGCCTTTTTTAATAAAAGATTTTCTGCTGTTTTATGTTCAGGCGCAATACAAATTCCAATCTGATCAGTATCATGAATTCCGCCCCACGCTGCATTCATTGCATCAGCATTTCCATCTTTATCATAAGTTGCAATTATAAAAACCGGCATAGGATATAAAATTGTTTTCTTGCCAAAATCAACTTTCATTATTTTACCTCTGATTTAAAATCTATTAATTGTTCATTATATTTTATAAATTAGTTTAAAGCAAAATAAAAATATGTTATGATTCTATTATAATCTTAAAAAACAGAGGCAAACAAAATGGATATGACAGAAATCGATAAACTTCCTGTAGCAGAACGTTTTTCCAAACGAGTTATATTAAAAATAAGTCAAATCGTAAAAGTTGAACAGCATCCCGGCGGAGAATTTCTTTATATTTTAACTTTAAACACTGGGGATGAAGAAGAACGTCAGATTGTAAGTTCAATTCAGCCTTTTTACAAACCGGAAGAACTTTTGAATAAACACATCGTTCTTGTATACAATCTTAAACCTGCAAATTTCCGCGGAGTTCGAAGTAACGGTATGCTTTTGGCAGCAAGTGATCCAAATGTCAAAGATCATGAAACTTGTGAAGTAATTTTTGCACCTCAGTTTGATGTTGGAACAATTCTTGAACCAGAAGGATTTGAAAAACCTGAAGAAGAATTATGCTTTGTAAAACCAGATAAATTTTTTGAAATGCCTTTATATACAAAAGATGGATTTGTAGAACTTGACGGTAAAAAAATAGGAGCTGATGGAAAATTCCTTACTGTAGAAATCTACAAAAACGGTGAAGTCGGCTGATTTTATGCAATGAGTTAAAAAAAAAGCCCGGTCTTAATTTCAAAGGCCGAGCTTTTTTTTATTATATTTATCTATTACTGATCAGCGTAGTTAGAGAAATAATTCTGAATCAAGATAACTGG
>CALAUH010000251.1 GCA_937892225.1 uncultured Treponema sp. | reverse complement strand
GACAAGAAAAAAAGTTGTTAAATACATAGATAGAGTTCATATCCCTGTTGATGACGTTGTTAGAAATGACTGGGTATTCAGATATAAAGGAAAAGATTTTAAGCCTACAGACTCAGAGTTTGAAGGATGTTTTGATAAAAAAGCAGATTATACTTCGATAAGAAAGATTGCTACTATATTTAAGCAACATTCAATGAACTCTGGTATTAAAGGTATAAGTTTTACATATCAAAATACCAATCCTAGATGGGAACAACTAGAGTATGGTGGATATGTTCAAGAACATAATTCTGGCCCTTGGAAAGGTACTGGAAAATACGGTTTTGAGCATGGTGTAAAAGACCATTTTACTTATCAAGCTCCTAACGGATGGTTAAGACTTATTGAAGCTCAGTGGAATGTATTGATGGAAAAAGGTTTTGATATCAATTGCGTCTTACAGTTTGTTCAAGCAGAAGGTTTTAATGCGACTGATGTGTCAAAAGAACTTATAAAAGAATTAAAAATTAATCCACGAGAGTATGACGTGGAAAATTATATAATAGTGGAGAATACAAGAGCATGACAGATTCTTATGTTGAAAAATTACTTATAAACAAATTTTTGGAAATTACGTCAGTAGAAGCTACTCCTAAAGCTTATCAATATTATCAGGATAATAAAGAAAATCCAGATTGTCTTGAATCATTTAAGGCTTTTCAACCTGAATACCCGGCAGGTGCTACTGATGAGGAAAAAGCAAAAATAGATGGTCCTTTGATTTTGGAACTTATTACATGGTTTAAGGATATTTATCCTCAGTATTATAAAACTGAACATGGAACAGAAGATGATGACTTATTATTTGAAGATATTAAAAATGTCGAAATTTCAGATATAAGAAGAACAGTAAAAATATATGATGATAAAGAAGATTTTATAGAATTGAATATGTATCCTAATGTAGCTTTCCCTAACTCTTCTTTTATACGACCTCAAGGAGATGACGGGAATAATATCAACTGGTATGAAATATTTTTTATTCCAGGAAGACCTGTTCAAATTGAGTTGGGGACTACAGGTAGAAGCCGCTGGGTCGGTGTGATGCAAGTAAATATTTGTATTCCAAAAGAATGGGGTACAGATGAATTACTAGATAGATATGACGAAGTTGCAAAATTATTTAAAAGCGGACTTATTATCGAAGGAGTAAGAATTGCTAGAACATATCGCTCTGTTTCGTTAGACAATGATGACTATTATTGTTTACCTGTGTCTATTGAATGGCAAGCTGACTTAGATAGATAATTTTTTTTTAACTACGATTCAATTTTCTTTTACTACTTATATAGTAAACCTTTTTCCTTCCGCAAGTAAAAGGTTTTGGACCTACCTAATAGGTAGTTACTTTTAGTAGAAAGGAGAAAATTGAGGATGGCACACGTTACTCCACAATTTGACATTAAAACTGGTGCAGACAGCCAGTTGTTCTTTTCTCGTGAAATCACTGTAAACGATGTTAATGGAAGCACAATTCCTGAAGCTGCTGTAGGACGTATTAAAACTACAGACGTAGTGCAGGAATCGGATGTCTTTGTATATCCACAGCTTACACGTCGTACTGGGCACTCTATTAAGGGTACAACAGAAACAATTGAATCTAACGAGCTTAGAAAAGGACGTACAAAATCTGCTCCAAGAAAAGGAAACAGTTCAGCCGAAGGTTCTCTCGACATTGAACTTTCTCCAGAAACTTACGACGACATTTTCGAGGCTGCTTTAAGAAACCATTGGAAACCTTGGACTTCTGATGCTGATTCTGCAATCAAATTTGATTACGCAGGAACACTAACAGCAGACCAGTTTATTTCTAACGGTTCAGACGAAGATAGTGGACTCGGTTCTAAATACCTTGTAGGTTGGAAAGGAACTGGCGGACGTGAAGATGCAATCGTTATCTTCGAAAACGAAGCAGAACGTAATCTTTACGAAATCGACGAACTTACATGCGGTACAAAGGATATTAAATATTCTGGTCTCGCACAGTATGGTGGAATTGAAGGTCAGGATTTGTATCAAGAATTCCAGCATCTTGCTGTTAACACAATGTCTTTAAGCGTTAGTCCAGGACAGATTGTTACAGGAAGTTTTGGTTTCATGGGTGCTAATAACCCAGACCTTTTAGGAACAGGACAAGAATATACTCTTGTAACTGCTTCTACTCAGGCAGAATTTGACGCTGGTCTTTATTACACACGCACAGGAACAGGAACAGGAGCTGACCCTTACGTTTACACAAAAGCAACTGGAACATATTCTTCAGGAACAACATATTACACTGCTCCAAGTGGAATTATCGAAGAACTTGCCGATGATGATTCACGCTCGAAAGAAGGAAGATTCTTTGTAAGTTATGATGCTAGTGCAGAGAAGATTACAGGAAAAACTCCTGCAGAAGCTAAGGCTTGGGTTGATGATCTTGCTAACAAAGTAGGAACATCTACAGACCAGTTTACTGCTCGTGAAGGTTTCTTGTATATCAACGGACATCGTGTTCAGTATGGTTCAAACTTAACATTTGAACTTAACAACGGTTTGAAACAGATTTTCGCTATCTTTGAAAAAGGAAGTATTTCTACAACTCCACTTTCACTTGATATCACAGGTACTCTTGATGCATACCTTATTAAAGGTCATACAGAAGATTTGTACAATATGTGTACAGGTGACAAAGATGTTGAAATTACATTCTGTTTCCAGGATAAAGAAGACCACCCTGATTATTTGTATGTAATGCAGATTTTCAAGGCTAAGTTCACAGATACTGATATTTCTCAGGGTTCTGAAGAACTTACTGTATCCTTGCCGTTCCAGAGATTTGAAGAGAGAGCTTGTCGTTTCTTCCGTATTCGTAAAAAGGCTATGGAGATTGAATTTAACAACACAAGCGGCGAACTTAATGTTACTTTGGTTTCTAAACCAGCGGATGAAACAGGACTTACAGTTTCTGCAAAACTTTCTGATGGTTCAAGTTTAACACTTACTCCAGGCACTTATGATGCCGCAACGGGAGTAATGTCATACACATTTGAAGCCTTAACAGTTTCTAATGTTGTGACAATTACAGCCGTATACGGAGATAGGGTAAAAATTGTAAAAGAAACAGTAACTATTTAATCAAAGTTTAGAGAGAGTTTTATGGGGAGAAGTATTTCTCCCCATACATATTTTAATAATTTAGGTGATGATTATGGCAGAAAATGTTATTAACATTTCTAATTTGGCGTTTGGTATGAAGTAAAAGTTCGTGGAGTAGGCAGCGGAATTGAAGTTAAGGTTTATGGCCCTAATTCCAATGCTGCAGCTGTTGCTCAGGATGCATATCAGAAAGCAAAAAATGAAATCAACAAAATTGAAGATGTATCCGCTAAAAACAAAGCTATGGATAAAGCACTTGCAGAATATGCTGCTGCATTGTGTTCTGATATCCGTGGTAAAGACGGAGTGAAACTCGTAAACAAAGACGGTTCTGAAGTAACAAAAGCTGATATTAAAGATATTCTTTTTAATGCTCCAGTACTGGCAAGTGATATTGCACGTTTTGAAACAAATCAGAACAATTTTTTATCGAACTAGAGGAGTCTATAAAAGCTCCTCTTCAGCGATACTTTAAGCTGATGACGCCTTATTCTGTTAAGAAGAGTATTATAAAAACAAATCCAAAAACACATAAGGCTGAAACGACAACCGAAACCGAATGGAAAACCGGTGCAGAAGAACGTGAGAATTTTATAAAACGTTTTGGCGAAGATAAATTAAAAGAAATTGCCAAGATGGATGAAAATTATGAAAAACTTATGTTCTTACAGTTTCCAGAAGGTTTCGATTGGATTATAAACCATTTCTTAAAAATCTGGCGACATTGCGAAACTGATTTAAATGGTAACAGAATTTTTACACCTAGACAGATTATTGATTACTGCAATTGCTTTGGAGTAAAGATGACATACCACGAAAGGTTGCTAGTTCTTAAAATGAAAGAATGGACAGTTGAGGCCATTGCTGAATTAAAACGTGAAAAAGAAAAAGAGTAAAAGACAGGTCAAAAGCCTGTCTTTTCTTTTTTTTAACTACGAAAACAAATCAAGTTTTAATTGATGTATTAAGGAGTGATTTTTTATGGCTGATTTTAATGATGAAACAAATGACTTAATTCATAATGATGCTGCAG
>CALAUH010000250.1 GCA_937892225.1 uncultured Treponema sp. | reverse complement strand
CAGAAAAAAGCCGGCGACACAGAAGGCCGTCAAAAATCAAACGAAGTAAATGACTTGATGATGAATCGCTTTAAAGAAAAATGCGGTTCATGCCTTTGTAATGATTTACTTGGCTGCGATGTTTCCACAAAAGAAGGAATACAGTATTGTCTTGATAACAAACTGTTTACAGAATTCTGTCCAAAGATGGTAGCCGCCGCAGTTGATATACTCGAAGAAATTATTTTGGAAAATAAAAAATAATTAATTGTACGCAATTTCCTGCAAGAAAAGGGAAATTGCATACAATCAACTTAGATGATGCATCACATTTCAAAAAGAGCAATTGTTATTTCAGAATCCTGATTGATTATAACTTTGTGCTTTTTGAAATTTCCTGGTGCGCTTTTCCCATTGTAATTACTAAAACCAAATGGTTCTTTAGGAATACCAATTAAATTAGAATTGATTTCCTCATCGTTATTCAAATCTTGAAAAATACTAAAGGCATATTCGCCAGAAGGGATTTCAATAACAGTTTCAATTTCTGTTGAAGGTGTTTCTAAAATAAGAACCTTGTCTGGAACATGCTTTTTGAATGTCTCTTCCGAACTGTTCAGGCTTATAACAACCTTACCTTCATTTTGTTTTACGTTAGTAATTTTAAGTTTGACTTCATGTGAAAAAGCATTACCAGCCGCAAGAAGAAAAATCAATGATAAAAAAAATTTTTTCATATTAAACCTTCCTTATAATCAAATACCGCAGGTTGTATCAACAACCGAGGATATTTGATTCGCAATAAGAGAGTTTCGTCAGAAACTCTAAGTTTAATCAAATGGCGCTATTTTAGCCATTTGATTTAAACCTTTTGATAATTTTTGAACAAACATTGTTCTATAATTTTTTTTCCAATAATTGTAATTGCTTTATTTGGGCAGGAATTTACACAACGGTAACAGATTGTACAATTCTTTCCAACAAGTTTAGCTTTTCCATCAACAATTTGAATTGATTTTGTCGGACACTGTTTCTGACATAATCCACATCCACTACATTTTGCAGGAGTAACACGCATATCTTTTCTGTGATTTTTTGCTGCCTGTAAAAACCATAAACGCTGTCCAAAAAGGCCTGCAATATGATTATAAAAATGAAGACCTTGCTGAGGATATTTCCCATTGTTAATTAAATCGCATGTATAGCTGATTTTTTCTTCAGAATTAGAAATTATCGCCAGGTTTTTTTCATGTGATTTTTTAAGCATTCCAACATCACCGATAGCATCAGGCATTTGAAGATGTAATCCACCTGTAATTTTTGCACCACATTTTTTCAACATTCTTGCAGCACAACCTGTTCCGTCTCCGCTGAATGCACCCATTGTTGCAATTAAGAAAATCTTTTTCCCAGAAAACATCAATGCATTATTCTTTATAAAATCTTTCACAATAAAAGGAATGTTGCTGTAGTGAACAGGATAAGCAAAGGCAAACTCTGAAGAATCTTTTATCAGCTGGATTACATTTCCTTCTTCAATTGATGAAATTTTTCCGTTTCCTGTTAATGTTGAAAATAATTCTGCACAATGTTTTGTGTTTCCGTTTCCACTAAAATAAATTACGTTCATAATTACGCTCCTGTATATTTTTTATCGTGCCTTTAATTCTTTGCAGTCAAAAATAAAAATAAAGTCATGAAGTTTTTCTTTCCAGTTTTTGTCGTATTTGACATTTTTCATTGTGGCAAGAGAGGTAAGCCCGTGAATGTATGCCCATAGCGAAAGAACAATATCATTTCGTTTTTCTTCGGGGGCTTTGTTCATTTGTAAAATCTGCATTACAAGATTTTTAAATATTTCGTAAGGTTGATAATTTGTTTTTGAATCAGCTTTTGCAGTTAAATCAAGATGAATATTTGACTGACCAAAAAGAAAATAAAAATAATTCGGATTATCAACAAAAAAATTAAAATAGGTTTTTCCAAGCTCTTCCAAAGGGTTGTTTTTTTCGGAACAATTATTCAATGCGTTTTGCAGTTCTTCTGAAAATTTTTGAGTTATGTAATTCTGCATTGCTTCTAAAAACTTTTCCTTGTTTTCAAAATGACTGTAAGGCGCCTGATGAGAAACATTACAAACGACAGCAAGTTTCCTTAATGAAAAGTTTTGAGTTCCTTCTTCAGAAACAAGTTTTATTCCTGATTCTAATAGTTCAGTTTTTAAATCTTCATGGTGATAAGTATTCTTCTGCACAGTGAATCTCCTTTTAGATTTATTAAATGTTGACAGTGTCAGTATAATGTTAAAACTAGACAGTGTCAAGATTAAATTAATTAGTAATTATTTTTTTAGATTGTAAAAATATAAAAA
>CALAUH010000249.1 GCA_937892225.1 uncultured Treponema sp. | reverse complement strand
CTATTGGATATGTTAATAATATTATGTCAAATAATAAAAAAATAAATCATCATTTAATAGGATTTCTCAAAGCTAATTTGCTTAAAATATTATCTATTTCATTCATAACTTCCTGATTATATAAATAATTATTTTTGTTTTCAAATAAATCATCAAGAGTAAGAATATTTTTATCAAAAGTCTGCTGTATTGAAACTGTAGTAAAATCTTCATAACGGATTTTAATCATAACTGTTTTTGAAAATCCGTTTTCTTTTAATAAACGGAAAATAATATTGTGTGCCAGTTCTAAAATTGTAGTTTCAATTGTGTAAATATCAGAAATATCATAAGGGTAGGTCGTTTCTGCACTTATAGTATGAGTTTTCCTTTTTACAGAAAATACATCTTCACATTTACCGCGTACAACGTTGTATAAAAAATTACCTGTATTTTCTCCAGTGATAAATTGCAAGACAGATAAATCTTTTTCAAAAATGTCGCGGGTTGTTTTAATTCCGCTGTTTTGTAAAATTTCTTCTGTCTTTGTACCAATGCCCCAGACTTTTTTTATTGGAAGACTCAGCATTAAATCCTGTTCTTTTCCAGGTTCGACAAAATAAAAACCGTTCGGCTTATTAATATCTGAAGCAATTTTTGCAAAATATTTTGTTCTTGCAAGACCAATTGAAACAGTAAGTCCGGATTCTTCAAAAACACGTTTCTGAATTTTTTTTGCAGTTTCTTCTGGTGGTCCGAATAGTTGTTCAGTCCCAGTCAGGTCAATAAATGCTTCATCTATAGACATCTGCTGAACATCCGGTGAATATTCTTTAAAAATATTCATTATGTGATATGAAAGTTCAGAATAACGTTCATGTCTTCCGTAAACAAAAATGCCTTGTGGACAAAGTTTGTATGCCTGTGCTGTAGGCATTGCTGAATGAACACCGAATTTTCTGGCTTCATAAGATGCTGTTGAAACAACGCTTCTTCTGTCTTCTGGTTTTCCACCGACAATAAGAGGTTTTCCTCTGTATTCAGGATGATCTAACTGTTCTACAGAGGCAAAAAAAGCATCTAAATCTACATGAAGGTACCAGGTATTTTCTGTGCCCATTATCATTCCTTAATTTCTATTGTTTTTCTATTTGAAATGTATTCATTAGGTTTATCTGTTTTATAAATTGCTTCAATCAATATTTTACAAGGAGAATCATTGGTTCCAAAACTAATTCGTAAATTTTTTGGAGGATTTGCAGGCAATGTAAAAATTGCTGAAGTTTTTGTAATTGTTCTATAATCATATTCTGAATATAAAACTGGTAATTCATTTTCACCAATTACTCGTATTTCCAAGATTTCTATATCTTCTTTAGAATCAATATAAATTGTGCGTACTTTTTCACCAAAAATATTTCTGTCTGCATAACTTAAAGACATTAAATCATTATTATCACTTGGATAAATTGTTGTTGATCTCGAATTAGTATGAATTTTAAATCCAAGTGAATTTATTAAAATTGTTGTTGTAATTATAACAACATAACTAATAGAAATTATGATTGTGAAAGTAAGTTTTTTATCAAATTTATTTTTTATAGCAGTAAGAATTCGTAAGAACATTAAAAAGTCTGGCAATAAAATAAAAGCGAAATATAAAGGTTCTTTCTTGCTGAATATAATAAATTGAAGCAAAGAAAATGAATCTGTCGTTCTGTAAACAAGAAGGACGTAAGGTAGGAACGGCAATAACATTACAAACCACATAAAAATATGCAGCCAGTTTCTGTGCATTATTAAACATAATAAAGTGATTATATAAACGATAAAGAAAATCGGAAATAAAGAAATATCGATAAAACAGAATACAAACTGATTTATAAAGGCAGTAATCAAGATTAAATAATCGATTGAACGTTCACCATAATTTTTTTTGTGAAAGAACATTTCCATCAGATAAAAAACAGAATTTAATAAAGCTGCCGTAATAATCTGTACAACAATAATTCCAAATGTAGTTTTTGCATTTTCTAAATTTGGTGTGAATAAATTATAAAATACTTTGCCAATGTAAAAACCTGCTATTGTTAAAATAAAAGTAACAGGTAGTAAATACCAGTTTCTTTTTAAATCCTGCCATAAAGAATTTTTTAATCCGGCATTTACATAACTGATTATAAAAATAATTGCACAGCAGATAAAGAAAGAAATGATTATTAAAATTACAGTAATATATTCAGAAAACCAGATATTAGTTTTTCTTATTCTGATCATTGATGAATGGTAATCTAAAGAATTATTTTTGTGTTCAATGTAATTTTGAGTAAAAGAATTAATTACACGGAAAATTGTTTCAATATTTGTTTTTTCAAGATTAAAATTTGCAGTGATTGCGGGTATGTCATTATTTAAAAATGAAGATAAAATAGGAATCTGAACAAAATTATATTTAGAAATCTGGCTTACATAAAGATGATTTAATTCATCTATAAGATTTTCACTGTAATAAGAATTTATTAAATCCTGAATCATCCAGGAAGGAGAAGTGTGACCTAAACTTCCGGTAATTACATTATTTTTATCTGCAGATAAGTTTATGTTTAATACAATATTGTTAATATTTGAGTTTATATTTTGAGCATAATAAGTTGAGCCGTTTTCTGTAAAATGCTGCTGAATATTTTTATCAGCTCCGTATACCAATAAAATGCTGGAACTGAATTCCTGTGATTTTAAATAATCTGCAAGCATAAGAATTAATTCTTTATTATTATATGCTTCCTGCATTTTAAAAGTGATGATTAAAAGATTTGTATCTACATCATCTTTTTCAAAAGATAATTCAATATTATAAGGCAGATTATTTTCACCGGAATTTATAAAGGAAGATGCAATAGGTTTAAGTTTATTTTCTCTTAGAAAACTGTATGTTCTGTCACATAATTTAATACCGTTTAGTTCATTAGATTCAGCAAAAGTCGGAGAAAAAATAGATAATGAAATAAGTGTAACAAGCAGTAATTTTTTTACAGAATTCATATTAACTAGTTTATAAATTAAGTGTTTACAATGCAAGTAGCATTGTGTATAATAAGATAAATAATTGTGAAAAGTTAGACAAAATAGAAGGAAAGAATGGGCTCAACAGATAAAAAATTTATTATAGAACTTCCCTTAAAAGTCATTTTAACAGAGGATGGCGCATCTAATTTCATTAGTCACAACAAAAAATTGCTGCGTTTTAGATTAGCAGACAATGTAGACGAATATGGAATTTCATTAAATAAATTTTCTCCACAGTCAATTCAGAGCATGATTCTGCTTGATTATATTTCTAAAATAGAAATATCGATGTCAGAATTCGTATCTTCCAGACAGGAAGTAATGGACCTTTCTAAAGTTGTTGTTTATTCATTACTTTATAAACAGTTTGATAGAGACGTTTATAATGCTTTAATTCAGTGTGAATGTGTAAGAAAACACAACAGACAGAATCCAGCACATCTTATTGATGAAAAAACAACAATGAGCGAAAGACAGCTTCGAACAATCCTTCAGAGTAAAGAAAATTTAATTCAGCAGACACGTAAAAGCATTCTGGATCCAATCTGGAATTCTATTATGATAAATAAAGATTATTCTGATGAAGAAAAGAATATTTATCTTTTAATGTCAGAAAAATTTATGAATCGTCTTGGACTTATGAACTGGTATATTATTACTTTGTTCCATAAATCAGACGGTGCAAACGAAATGTTTATTGCAATCAGAAATCTTTTAAGTTCTTACATGGAAAAATCAAAAGTTGCAGAATACATTTCGGTAATGGTTATGGAACTTGCTTTAAATAATGAAAATACAAATATCAGAAAAGAAGCAAGAACAATGTATAACGGTGTAGAAGATATTGATTCACTTATCTTTGATCCGGAAGTACGCGCTAAAATTGTAAAAGAATTACAAAGAAAACACGAACTTGTATTTATCTCTTGGAAATTAGGTGGTGGTTCTGCATCAATCGGTAAGCAGGGACGCCTTTCTATTACTTTGTATAACAAAGATGATGAATTCCAGGAAGTTCGTGAACACATTGATAATGCAAAATCAACAAATACAGCAAAGAAAACACTTATAGACTTCTATCGAGAATTGCCTGAAGGACAGGAAGGCACAGACTTAGGATTATATTATCTTTCTTATCTTGATGATGCATGTAAAAAGGTAAATGTTAAATTTGAATCTCTTGTAAATCAGTTCTCTGCAAGTGATTTAACTGTCATAACATTGAATTTTAATTTCTAATATGGACTATCAAGCGAATAAAAAAAGTATCTTTTCTCTTATTTGTATTTTCCTTTCATCTATATTTATATCATGCTCACAGAATTCTCCTTCAATAAGTATTACATCATTTTCGATTGTTTATGATTATGTAAACGAACAGTCTTATCCAGATGCAAGAATGTCGGTTTTTATTGAAACTGCATATGATATAAGAAAGGCAAAAAGTTTTTCTGTAAAGGCAGTAAGTAATAATTATATCTGGACAGCTGAAAATCCTGTTATTTTTGAAAATGAAAATACAAACTTTTTAGGTTATTCAAATTTCTTATTACCGGTAAATGAACAGTTTCCAAATGGTGAATATGAAATTAAGTTTACAACCAAAGATGAAAACTTTGTAAGTACAACGCTGAATATTAATTATTACAATGATTTTTATAATATTACGGCAGATAAAGTAGAACAGAGAATGAAAAATCTTTCTTATGATAAAAGACTTTGCATTTATGATGAAGTAAATACATTAATTTATTTTGGTGACAGAACAGAAGAAGTAAGCTCTAAAGAATTGATGTTACATACTTATCCGAATGCAAAATATTATAGAGAAGCATATGTAACCAGAAATACAATCTGTATGCTTCCAATACAAAAACTTGCTGATTAATTAAGGAAAAATATGGAAAAAGAAATTACTTCAAAACAGGAAAATAATTCAGAAAATTTAGAACCTTCGTCCCAGATTCACAGGGAAGTAAAAACGTATGTATTAAGAATCGGACGAATGACACAGGCACAGGAACGTTCATATAATGAACTTTCCCCATCATGGTGTATTCCTTTTGAAAAAAAACAATTAAACTTTGTTGATATTTTTGGAAATACGAATCCCATTATTATTGAAATTGGTTTTGGAATGGGAGACGCAACCTGGCAGTTAGCAAAGGCAAATCCTAATATTAATTATCTTGGAATAGAAGTTCATAGACCGGGAGTCGGAAAACTTTTAAGTGAAATAAAAAAGAATGAACTTAAGAATCTTTATATCATTGAACATGACGCTCTTGAAGTTCTAGAATATATGATTGGAAATAATAGTGTTAATGGTTTCCATATCTTTTTCCCAGATCCTTGGCCAAAAAAACGACATCATAAACGAAGAATGGTACAGCGACCAAGAACAACTTTAATGTCACAGAAGTTGGCCCCAGGCGGATATTTATATTTTGTAACAGATATTATTGATTACGCAGAATTTGCTTTAGAAGAACTTACATTAACAGAAGGATTAAAAAATAAATATAACGGTTTTGCTGAACCTCAAAAATGGCGATCTCAGACCAAATTTGAAAGAAAAGGTATGGCAGCAGACAGAAGCATAACAGAATTATTTTTTGAAAAAATGTAAAAGGTTTTTTTATGGATTTATTTGATATTGACGAATTGAGTGAAAAAAATAATAGAATTAAAGAATTAGAAAAATTAATTGTTAAATATCAAAAAAGTTATTATGACGGGGAAGGAGAAATTTCTGATGCCGAATTCGATAAACTTTGGGATGAATTAAAATCTTTAGATCCAGATAATTCAATTTTACATAAAGTTGGTGCAGATTCAGGTAATTTTGAAAAAGTTCATCATGTTATGCCAATGGGAAGTCAGGAAAAAGCTGCAAATCCTGAACAATTTTTAGCATGGGCACAAAAACATATTTATCCTGAATATTTAGTAGAATATAAATTAGACGGTGCATCTTTAGAATTACAATATGAAAACGGAATCTTAAAAAGAGCAGTTACCAGAGGTGATGGTACCATTGGTGATGATATTACAAATAATGCAAAAAAAATGGATGGCGTAAAATCCACATTAATGCTGAATGGTCAGATTTTAGATTTTACTGGCGGTGTTCGTGGTGAAGTTATAATGACACATGAAGTTCATAAAAATCATTTTGCAGATAAAGCAAACTGTAGAAATGCAGCAAATGGTCTTATGAAAAGAAAAGACGGTCAGGGTAGTGAATATTTAAAACTTATAACTTATGATGCCTTAGATACAACAGGTAAAAAATTTTTTAATGATGAAGAAGAAAAAATAAACTGGCTTAAAAATTGTGGTTTTAATACTGTTAGATTAAACATCTGTAAAAATGCACAGGAAGTTATCGATTATCGTGCAAAAATTATGGAAGAACGAAAGACTTCAATTGAATATGATATAGATGGTCTTGTAATTAAAGAACGTATAATTAATCTTGATGATGCCTTTAGAGCTCGTCCGGACAGACAGATAGCATTTAAGTTCAGCCTGGAAGAAGCAGTTACAACTTTAAGACAAGTTGAATGGAGTATTAATGGAGGAACTTATACACCGGTTGCCGTATTTGATGAAGTTGAATTAAATGGTACAAAAGTTTCCAGGGCAAGTCTTGCAAATCCAGATACAATGCGTAATTTAAACGTTCAGATTGGAAGTCACGTTGTAGTTGTAAAAAGAGGCGAAATAATACCAAAGATAGAAAGCGTAGTTTTAGAAGATAATATTCAAACTACTCAGATTGAATTTCCACAAAAATGCGAAGTATGTGGAACAACGCTTGTAGATGAAGGAAGCAGATTATATTGTCCAAATAAAAATTGTTCAAAGAGAATCCTGCATCAGCTTTTAAAATATCAGCAGGTTGTAGATATAAGAGATCTTGGTGAAACGTTAATAACTTCAATGTTCAATGATAAAAAAATAATGTCTGTTACAGATATTTATAATTTAACTGAACAGGATTTAGTTCCTTATTTTTTAAATGAAGAAAGTATGGAACAGGATAAAAAATCACTTGGTGCTGCAAAAGTTTATAATTCAATTCAATCACACAGAAAATTAAAACTTTCGACTTTTATTGGTGCTTTTGATATTGAAGGCATTGGTGAAACTTCTGCAGAAAAACTTGTTGCTGCAGGTTTTAATGATTTAGAAAAACTGTTAAATGCAACACAAGATCAGATAGCAGGTGTTTATGGTTTTGCAGATATAATGGCAAAAACAGTTGTAGAAGGATTAAAAGAAAACGCAGAAGAAATGCGTAATCTTGTAAATTCAAAGATAATCATTTTGGAAGCAGAAGGAGAAGGTGCTTTGTCAGGAAAATCTTTCTGTTTTACTGGTGAATTAAATACAATGAAACGTGCAGATGCTGAACAATTGGTAAAGAAAAACGGTGGTTCAATAAAATCATCGGTAACTAAAGATTTATCTTATTTAGTTACCAATGATACAACCAGCGGCTCTTCTAAAAATCAAAAAGCAGCACAGTTAGGAATTCCTGTAATTAATGAAGAAGAATTTAGAAAATTAATAAATTTATAATCATCATTAATTAATATTCTATATCTTCAAAAGAATAATTATCAAAGAAAAATTCTGGATATAAAGCATTGCCGTTTAATCTCATTTCCCAGTGAAGATGCGGCCCAGTAGCAAGTCCTGTGCTTCCTGATTTAGCAATTAAATCGTTTTGAGATACCATATCACCTTCTTTTACAAGCATTTCTGAAAGATGATAATAAAGGCTGTATAAACCAGGAAGGTGTTCAATTACAATTGACCATCCTGTAGAGTTTCTCCATTCAGCTAGAACTACTTTTCCACTTGCACATGCACGAACTTCAGAACCTTCTGGAATTCCATAATCATTTCCGTAATGTAAACTTGTAGAAGATTTTCCGTTTGAATAAATATAGATTCTTCTGTCACCGAACCATGATGTGTATCTTGTAGAAGTAGTCGGGCAAATATATTTTTCTGTAGAAAAGACGTTTTCTGTATTTGCAGTATATAAAATATCATTTAATTTATTAATCTGTTCCTGTCTTGCTGTACTGTTATCAGTTTTAATTGCAGTGTTTACGGCATCAAGATAAAGTTTTTCTTCATTCCATTTTCTGTTTTTAAATGTTAAAGGTAAAAGAATTTCTCTTTCTTCATTTTCCGCATAATTAAATGTAATTTTTAATGAATATTTATTATCTGTAAGCCATAAAGTTGAACCCAAAGCTGCCATTAATTCTGTACTTTGAGTTTTTTTATTTTTTTTGAATTCTTTGTTTGTTCTATAAAAATCAACTTTTTCTATTGATTTTTCATTTTTTAATAATCTTAATACAGCGTTTTTTTCAAATTCAGTTGAGGTTTTAATGTTTTTTGGAGTTTCAATTCTTATTCTTACAAAAATTGGATTTCCAGGTGTAAGTATATCATTATAGATAATATGAACAGTACAATCTTCTTCCTGATATAAAGCTGTTTCTGCAAAAAGATTTACAGACAAAAACAGGGTAGACAAAATAAAGAACAATTTTAATAATTTTTTCATAAACATATCCTTAGAAAATATCTTTTATAATCATTTGAGGAATTATATTTCCTTTAAAATAATTACGATTTAATGCATAAATAACAGTATATTCATTATTTATTGTAAAATCATTTATTTGATTTCCTTTCTTCCAGTACATTGCAGGAAAAATACAGTTGCCACATTTAAAATTTAATTTTAAGTGCAGAGGTTCTTTTTTCCCGACAATCATTTTATCACATAAAACCATTTTTTTAGAAATAAAAACTAGTTCTGCATTTTCATTTCCATAAGGTTCAAAAGTATCTATGATTTTAAAAATCTGTGGAGTTAGATATTGTGGAGGAATTTCTGCATCGATTTCTAAATTTTCATCTTTATCTGTAAGATTGATTGCCGGTAACAATTGTTTTAGTTTAGTCATGAATAAATTTAATTTTTCTGTTTTAAAACAGAAACCTGCCGCTGCATCATGACCGCCTTGTTCAGTAAAAAAGTCGGTTCCGAATTTTGAAAGGAAATCTGTTGCGATAATTCCTCTGTTACTTCTGATTGAACCACGACTGTCAGTTTCTTCTAGAGAAATTGCAATTGAAGGAACCTGATAATCTGACATAAGTTTGTTTGCAATTAATCCTGTTAAACCGGCTTTTATTGCAGAATCTGCAACTACACAGAATTTATTTTCAAATTTTAGAATGCTTTCTTCTGCTTTATTATGAATTGCAAAAACAGCTTTAGACACTTCATCTTTTCTCTGTTCATTTAATTCATAAATTTCTTCGGCAAGTTGCTGTCTTTCATTTGCATTTTCACTTAATAAAAGTTTTAATGCTACTTCTGGTTTATCCATTCGACCGGCTGCATTTAGACATGGAATTACTGTCCACGATAAATCTGTAGATGTTAATATTTGAGAATCTAAATTTAATTTAGCAAATAATTCTCTTAGACCATTACAAGTTTTTTCTTTTATAGATTTTATACCATTGTTAACTAAAATTCTGTTTTCATTTTTCATTGGCATAATATCAGCTAAAGCAGCAAGTCCGACTAATTGTAAATCATTTTTTTCCTGTTCTGTATGATCAGGAAATTTTGTCGAAATAATTTTCTGGCAATAAGTTGTATATAGATTTGCCAGAGCATTTATATTTGAATTTTCTTCAGGATAATATTTTGCAAGTAAAGATAATTTTGTTAAATCAGAAATTTTATATGATGATAAAGATGGATGTATTATTGTAGTCTCTTTTGAAAAATCAACTAAATTGAATTCTATTCCTTTACCAAAAATATCTGTTAAAGTATTTGTAGTTTCTTTTGCATCCCACACATAAATTAACTGATTTTGTAAGAAATAGGGAAGTTTCAAATCATAAATTGAAGTTTTTCCAGGGATAATTGTTTCATGCAGTTCTTTTACTTTTACAAGATTTTTGATTTTTAAACAATCTACATTAAAACAATTTTTTTCTTTATCAGCATAAATATTCATAAAACAGATTTCTGCATTATAAAAATCTGTCTGAGAAAATCTTAAGGCACTTACTAATTTATAAGAAACAGCAGCTCCAGAAATATCATGAAAAGGATATTTTGATTCAGGATGTTTTGGATTAATAACTGCAACTGCCTGTGGTAATTTTTCCTGTGGATTATGATGATCTGTAATAATTACATCGATTCCAAGTTCATTTGCATAATCTGTCTGATCACAATTAACAATTCCGCAGTCTACAGTGATAATTAAAGTTATATCATTTTGATTACAATAATTTATAGCATCGTAAGTAAGACCAAATCCTTCAGCTTCATCAACCTGGGTAGGAAGGCGCCAGGTAACATCGATTCCCATTCTTTTTAACTGATTATATAAAATGGCTGTACTTGTAATACCGTCAACATCACTGTCACCAAAAATAAGGATTTTTTCACTTTCTTCCTGTGCACTTAAAATTCGTTCTACAGCATCATCCATTTCCTGTAATAAAAAAGGATTATGTTGGAAACGTAAATCATCTTCAAGAAAAAATAGAATGTCTTGTGAAGAAGTAATATTTTTTCTTAATAAAATTGATGCGAAAATCTGTGATAAAGTTTGATCAGAAAACTTCTTAAAAAAATTGTATTTTTCGCATAAAGTCATAACATCTGTTGAATTAATATTTTTTTTATTCCAGTTGCTCAATTTAAAATTCCTTACAGATATTATTATATTTTTTTAAAAATTAACGCAGTTTTTTCAAAATTATTTTCTGAATATGTAATTGCATCTTCTAATAATGGTAATGCAGTTTTAAAACATTCTTCATCTTTTCCATAAACAGTCATGATTAAATCATCTTTGTTTACATATTCATAAGAGCGTTTGTTTAATATAATTCCGGCATCAAAACAAACATTATCTGTTGTTTTATTTCTACCGACTCCAAGGCTTACTCCTGCAATACCAGTTTTATATGCATCAATGAAAATATATCCTGATTTAGAAGCGTGGATTTCTTTTACAAAAGAAGAACGTCTTTTTCCGATTTGAGACATAAGTTCATCTGGATTTCCGCCTTGTTCTTTTACATTTTCTAAAAAGATTTCAAGTGCTTTTTTAGATTCGACTGCTTTTTTACAAAGTTCTAATCCTTCGCTTTCTGTTTTTGCAATCTGTCCTAATACTAACATTTGTGCACCTAAGGCATAGGTTTCTTCCATTACATCTTCAGGTCCATTACCATTTAAACATTCAATAGTTTCTTCTATTTCTAAAAAGTTTCCTATTTTTCGACCTAATGGAGTATTCATATCTGTAATAAGGGCCGCAGCTTTTTTGCCCATAGATTTAGCGGTATTAACAAGGAAAGTAGCAAGAAGTTCTGCATCAGCTTTAGATTTCATAAAAGCACCGGAACCGTATTTTACATCAAAAACAAGTCCGTCTGAACCTTCAGCAACTTTTTTTGAAAGAATACTTGCAGTAATAAGAGGAACGGATTCTACAGTTCCAGTTACATCTCTTAAAGCATATAAAATTCTATCTGCTGGTGCAATTTTTTCTGTCTGCCCAGTCATTGCATATCCGTTTTTAGAAATAAAAGATGCAAACTGTTCTTCAGAAAGACCTGTCTTATAACCATTTATTGATTCTAACTTATCTAAAGTTCCGCCTGTATGACCAAGGGCTCTTCCACTCATCATTGGGACTTTTAATCCACAGGCAGCAACGATTGGTGCTAAAGGTAATGATATTTTATCTCCAACACCTCCAGTTGAATGTTTATCAACAAAAATACATTTATCGAAATCTTTAATGCCTTTATTATGAAGATTGATAACATCACCAGAATAGAGCATAGCCTGAGTTAAATAGCCTGTTTCTTCAAAAGTCATGCCATTAAAAAAAATGGCCATTAGCCATGCAGACATCTGATATTCAGGAATTGTTTTATTTACGCATCCATTTATCATAAAATCAATTTCTTCTTTTGTATTTGGAAGTGCACCTTGTAATGTTCTGTTTCCATTTTCATCAGTTACAAAGATTCCTCTTTTTTTTATGATTATGTCTGTTGCTCTCATAATATTCCCATCCCGGTTTCTATTGAATTTAATTTTTTACCAACATTTTTTTCTATTAAGTAAAAAATTATTTGAGATATCAGTTTATCTATTATTAAATAAAATCCTTTCGATTATGCAGTCTATCAACCTTTTATAATTATTTAATCTTTTAATCATTTCTATTGGTAATTTATTTATATTACCTTCCTCATTTTTTATAAATTTATTTTGATTTTCTCTCTTATTTT
>CALAUH010000248.1 GCA_937892225.1 uncultured Treponema sp. | reverse complement strand
TAAAAACGTAGATGTTACGCTTCCACGCAATAAACTTGTTGTAATTTCAGGACTTTCTGGTAGTGGTAAATCTTCTTTGGCTTTTGATACGCTTTTTGCCGAAGGTCAGCGCCGTTACATGGAAAGTCTTTCTAGTTATGCACGCCAGTTTTTGGGACGTATGGACAAGCCTGATGTTGATTTAATCGAAGGACTTTCTCCTGCAATTTCAATCGAACAAAAGTCTACAAATAAAAATCCTCGTTCTACTGTTGGTACAATTACAGAAATTTATGATTTTTACCGTCTTTTGTACGCTCGTGCCGGTCATCCTCATTGTCCACAATGCGGCCGCGAAATTCGTGAACAGTCTGTAGATCAGATTATTGATACTGTTATGAGCTGGCCAGACGGCTGTAAAATGCAGATTTTAGCTCCTGTTATCCGCGGTAAAAAAGGTGAACATACTAAAATTATTGATGATGCAAAAAAATCTGGTTTTGTTCGTGCGCGAATTGATGGTGTTATGGCAGAACTTGAAGATTCAATCAAACTTGATAAACAGAAAAAGCATACAATCGAAATTGTTGTTGACCGAATCAAAAAATCTGATGATGTTCGTTCCCGTCTTGCCGATTCAATTGAAATTGCTCTTAAAAATGCAAATGGTATTGTAATTGTTACTCGCCGTGACCCAGATAGCGAAAAAGATGTAGAAGTTTTCTTTAGTCAGAAAAATGCCTGCCCGGATTGTGGTATTTCTATTCCAGATTTACAGCCACGTCTTTTTTCTTTCAATAATCCTTTTGGCGCATGTCCTGAATGTACTGGTCTTGGTGAAAAGATGGAATGGGACGAAAAAAAGATTCTTCCAGACCGTTCGCTTAGTTTTAATGAAGGTGCATTTCCGTTTTTTAATCCTGACAGTGCCTGGAACAACTCAGTTTTTAGTGCTGTTGCCGAAGAAGTCGGTTTTACTTTAGACACTCCAATTTCCGACCTTTCTGAAAAGCAGTTTGATTTTTTGTGGAATGGTAATCCTGATAAAAAACTTCACTGGATGTATCAAAAGGCTAGTGGCGAAGGGGTTTCTGAATATAACCGTGCCTGGATTGGTGTAAAAGCCGAAATGAACCGTCGTTATAAAGAAGCATGGGGCGACACAATGCGTACCAACATTGAAGAAAAATTCATGACTGTAAATGAATGTTCCTGCTGTCATGGTATGCGCCTTCGTCCTGAAGCTTTGGGTGTAACTGTCGGCGGTAAAAATATTTACGAACTTTGTAAACTCAGCGTTGGCGATACAATCAAGTTTTTTGATGAAATTGAACTTTCCGAAAGTGAAGCACAGATTGCAAAACAGGTTTTAAAAGAAATCCGTGCACGTCTTCGTTTCTTGCGTGATGTAGGGCTAGAATATTTGACTATGGAACGTGCCGCAGAAACTTTGTCTGGTGGAGAAGCTCAGCGAATCCGTCTTGCAACTCAAATTGGTTCTGCCCTTTGCGGCGTTATGTATATTTTGGATGAACCAAGTATCGGTCTTCATCAAAGAGACAATCAAAAATTAATAGATTCACTAATGAATATGAGAGATTTAGGAAATTCACTTATTGTAGTAGAACACGATACAGATACAATGCTTGCATCAGATTATTTAATCGATATAGGACCATTAGCAGGAGACGCTGGCGGTTTAGTTATGGCATGTGGTTCTCCTAAAGAAGTTATGGAAAATGAAGATAGTCTAACAGGTAAATATTTAACTGGTGAATACAAAATAGAAATTCCCAAAGAAAGAAGAAAAGGAAATAAAAAATTTATTGAAATAAAAGAAGAAATTATATTATAATTCTTCGATTGATAATTGATTTAGAACATTTCTTTTTTTAGTATTAATTTTTTTTTCAGGATGGATTAAATGAATTTTTTTTAATTTTTTTATATAATCACTTCTATCTTGCGGGTTTATATTTTTATCAAATATTTTAATTGCTAATCCTTTTTGAGTATATTTGATAGTAATTGGTGTTTTATTGTATGTTAATTCAATTATGATGCTTTTAGGATTAAATTCTTGGACTTCGTCAAAGGATAAGATTTCATTGGCAATTGTTTCTATTTCTTCTGGTGTGAAATGTACATTTTTAGAAAAAAAGATTTTAAAAGTATCTGGTTTAATAAATTCATAATGATCATCACCT
>CALAUH010000247.1 GCA_937892225.1 uncultured Treponema sp. | reverse complement strand
AAAATTTTGTTATATTCATCTTCTATCGAATCTATAGATTTCAAATATATAGAGATTTCATTTTTTAAATATAGTGATTTAAAGATAGATAATATTTTTTTCTTGCTTTGAAGTTCATTAGAAAGTATATTATCCATCGATTTAATTTTTCTTACAAATTCAATGTATTCTTTGCAGGTTTTTCCAAATTGAGATTTAAACTGTTTTGCAAAATTTGAATAGCACATTCCGCATTTATCTGCTAAATCTTCTATGCTTATATTTTCTGCAGAATGTTTATCAATATATTCCAGAACTGAAAAATCTTTTGTTGAAAACTGGTCGAAAGTGGTTTTTGTAGAGAGTTTCATACCGCGACGGAGCCAGATTCTCATAAGTTCTGTTACTATTAAACTTATATTTGAAGCAACTTTAATATCATAACCAAATTGTTTGTTATGTGTTTCCCAGATGCAGTGTTCAAAATATAATTTTACAGGATTAAAGCGCATTTCTTCGGCTGTAATTAAATTATATGGGACATCTTCATCTGTAATGTTTGCAAGCAGTTTTGGAAGTTTTGGAGAACCTGGTGTTGTATTTGACAGAATCATATCATCAAATTTTATTACATAAAATAAAAGAGAATCGTCCGATCCATCCTGCTGCTTTGTCGGGTAATCAAGAAAGGAATGAATCTGTTTTGGATGAAAAATTACCATATCGCCGGGGTTTAATGTGTATCTGTGATTTTCAACTTCTGCATAAAGAACGCCTTTTACAAGATAAACCATTTCTGTAAAATAATGCCAGTGAGGACGTACGTATTTCCAGTCTCCTTTAAAGGCCTGAAATGGTGAATTAAGGCTGTCGCTTTCTTCAAATAAATCATCCATAGATAAATTCTCCAATGAAAACCAAAAAAAGTCTATTAAGGTAAAATCCCTATATTTCTGAAAATAGAGATTTGTACAATTTTTTGACTACTTTTTTATATCACGATATTGACAGTTATGCTAGAGTAAAATGTATAATAAAGCGAAAAGATATCGTTTTAAAGGAATATTTATGCTTAAATGGATATGGGGCTACATTAGAAAATACAAAGTCTGGATGATAATAGGATTAACTATGAGTGTTATTGTCGCAGCCTTTGGAATGGTAAATCCTTTGATTTCTGGTGCTATTGTTGATGATGTAATTAATACACCGGAACATGATTTTAATCTTTTGGTAAAACTTGTTGTACTTATGGTTGCAGCAACTCTGTTAAAAGCAATAATCAGATATGCTTATCAGGTTATTTTTGAACATTGTTCACAAAATGTAATCAGGGCAATGAGAGAAGATTTGTACGCTCATATTCAAACTCTCGATTTTGCCTGGTATGATAAGGCACCTGCTGGAAATGTTCTTACTTTGCTTACATCAGATTTGGATAAAGTAAGACATTTTGTTGCGTGGGTTTTATATCAAAGTCTTGAAAATTCTTTAATTTACATTTTTTCAATTATCACTCTTGGAACAATCAACTGGACACTTACATTAGCTTTTCTTGCAATTGCACCTTTTGTTTTATGGCTTGTTCAGAAATTCAAGATTCATATTCGTCCTGCACATATGAAGGTTCGAGATCAGTTTGCGGTTTTGAATACTCGTGTTGGTGAAAATATTGAAGGAAACCGAGTTGTAAAAGCTTTTGTTCGTGAAGGTCATGAAATAAGCAAATTTGATGTTGAAAATGATGCATACAGAAAGGTTGCCGTTGATAATGCTGATGTTCGTGTAAAATATACTCCATGGATTGATACTCTTTGTGGTATTCTTCCTGTAATTTTGATTTTATTTGGCGGATACCTTGTTATAAAAGGCGAAATGACAATTGGTCAGCTTGTAACTTTTAATGGATTGATGTGGGCTTTTACAGGACCAATAAAT
>CALAUH010000246.1 GCA_937892225.1 uncultured Treponema sp. | reverse complement strand
AGCTTTTTTTATTTAACAAATATCTTTTTCCGACATTCTACGACCTCGCATTAATGCTCGGAACAATTTTTATTGATAATCCTAAAAGACAGTCTACCAGACTGTCTTTTTTAACGGATTTTCTATTAGAGTATGTCGGGAGTTCGATCCTCTCACTGCCCATAAAGCTCTCTTTTTAGAGAGCTTTTTTTATTTAACTATACTCTTTTTTTTTCTTAGAATAATCATTATACTCTTATTATGGAAAAAGACGGAATTATTTTAATTGCAAAACAACCCGGACCTACATCTTTTACATCACTTAACAGTATTAAAAAAGCAATAGATTCTAAAAAAGTCGGCCATACAGGAACATTAGACAGTTTTGCTCAGGGACTTTTAGTTGTATGTACAGGAAGATTAACCCGTCTTGCCGGAAATATTATTGATTTTAATAAAACTTATAGAGCAGTTATTAAATTTGGACAGGAAACAGACACTTTAGAATATACAGGAAATATAATAAGAACAACTCCACTACCAACTAAAGAAAAATTAGAAGAAGCCGTTTCTAAATTTACCGGTAAATTAATGCAGAAACCACCTGTTTTTTCAGCAATTCATATTAATGGAAAAAGAGCCAGTGATTTAATGCGTAGTGGAATAAATTCCGAAATTCCAGAAAGAGAAATTACAGTCTTTAATTCCAAAATCTTAGAAATAAAAACTGATGATAATAATTTAGTAGAATATGCACAAATTGAATTTAATGTTTCAAAAGGTACTTATATTAGAAGTTTAGCTCGAGATATTGGTAACTATTGCAATTCCTCTGCACATTTAATCGGTTTATTTAGAACAACTATAGGACATTTTAATATTGAACAGGCTGCAGGTTTTTCTAAACTACCTGATTTTAATATTCTTAATTCCATAAAAATAATGGAAGAACAGAAAATATTAATTGAAAAAGAAAAACAGGAAATACAAAACAGAAGAGAATTAAAACTTCCCAGAGAAAAATTTGTACCTTCTAAAGAAGAACTGGATTTACAAGAAGAAATTAGAAACAAAATGCAGGACTTTACAGAAGATTTAGCAAAACTTTGTGGATTTAATATTATTCATATTACTAATGAACAGGCAGTTATTGATTTTACTTTTGCAAGGCCATTACGTTCAAAAAATTTTGATATTGATTTACATACTTTACCTTGTAATTCTATAACTGCAGCTTTTAGTAAAGAAAATATATTTGCAGGTTTAATCTATAAAGATGAAAATACCAGATTACATTACAGGCTTGTAATAAACTAAAAAAAATGTCAAAAAAGATTACTCTTTTTTGACATTTTTTTTATTCTTTTGATTCTAAAGATTCTTTTTCTTTTTGTTCAGCTTCTAATTGATTCAATTTTTGAACCATATTAAAACCTTCTTTCATACCAGAATCTACAATAAACTGCAGTTTTGGAAATTGTCGTATTCTTAATTTTTTAGCAATTTCTCTTTGAATAAAACCTGCTGCTGCATTCAGACCATCAACTCCATTTTTTAATTGATGATCTGTTAAAAATGTTGAAACATAACATTTTGCATAAGCAAGATCATTTGTAATTTCAACTCTGTTTATGCTCAAAAAAGAATTTACTCTAGGATCTTTTACTTCCTGGCGCAAAATTAATTGGGAAATTTCATCACGAAGCTGATCATTCAACCTCTGTAATCTGTACTGTCCCATTATTCTTCACCACCTTTTTCAGTCTTTTTCTTTTCTGCTTCTTCTTCTGCAAGTGTTTTTCCAAGTTTTTTAGCAATTTCGATTATTTCAAATACTTCGAGTTTATCACCAACCTGGATATCCTGCCAGTTTTCAAGTCCAATACCACATTCATAACCAGTACCAACTTCTTTTGCATCATCCTTGAAACGTTTAAGTGAAGAAATCTTACCTGTAAAGATAACAATTCCATCACGAACAAGGTTAACACTTGAAGATCTTCTAACAACACCTTCTGATACAGAACAACCGGCAATAACACCAACTTTTGGAACTTTGAATGTATTGCGAACTTCAACCTGACCAATAACTTCTTCTTTTGTATCTGGCTGGAGCATACCTTCCATAGCCTGCTGAATTTCTTCAACACACTTATAAATGATGTTATATTTTCTAATTTCTACCTGTTCCTGTTCTGCCAAAGCTTTTGCTTTTGGTGTTGGACGAACATTAAATCCAATAATGATTGCATTCGAGTCAGCTGCAGCAAGAGTAACATCCGATTCATTAATTGCACCGGCACTTGAATGGATAACTGAAAGTCTGATTTCTCTTGTAGAAAGTTTTTCCAAAGATGATTTAAGAGCTTCTGCAGAACCCTGTAAGTCTGCTTTAATAATAACCTTAAATTCTTTAACTTCACTATCTGCAATATCAGAATAAAGTGATTCAAGTGTTGTTTTCTTAACAGCTTTTGCTGCTTCAAATCGTTTTAATTCCTGACGTTTTGTAGAAATTGCACGAGCATCTTTTTCACTTTCTGTAACCTGGAATGGATCACCTGCATTAGGCATTTCTTCCATACCAAGAACTTCTACTGGTGTAGAAGGACCAGCCTGCTGAATACGACGACCTCTATCATCAAACATAGCACGAACACGACCAGAATAAATACCAGCTACAAATGGATCTCCCTGTTTCAACATACCTCGCTGAATTACAACTGAAGATACAACACCACGTCCCTGGTCAACTCTGGATTCAAGGATTTTACCTTCTGCTCTACAATGATCATTAGCTTTTAATTCAAGCATTTCTGCCTGTAACAAAATTGCATCAAGTAAATCATCAATACCCTGTTTTTTCAAAGCAGATATATGTACATACTGTGTATCTCCACCCCATTCTTCTGGAGTTAATCCTAATTCAGAAAGCTGTGTTTTTACACGGTCTGGATTTGCTTCAGGTTTATCAACTTTATTTACAGCAACAATAATTGGTACTTTTGCATCTTTAGCATGGCTAATAGCTTCAAGAGTCTGAGGCATTACACCATCATCTGCTGCTACAACCAATACTACAATATCTGTAACCTGTGCACCACGAGCACGCATCATAGTAAATGCTTCATGACCTGGTGTATCAAGGAAAGTAATTTTTCCTTTTGGAGTTGTTACTGAATAAGCACCGATAGACTGGGTAATACCACCTGCTTCTCCAGCAGCTACATTTGCATGACGGATAGCATCCAATGTTTTTGTTTTACCATGGTCAACGTGTCCCATTACTGTAACAATAGGTGGACGAATTGTTAGATTTTCATCACCATCTTTATCACTTTCAATAACTGTTTCATCATAAAGAGAAACTAAATGTACTTCACAACCATATTCAGCTGCAAGTAAAATTGCTGTATCAGAGTCAATGGATTGAGTGATTGTAACCATCATACCCATTCCCATAAGTTTAGCAATAACTTCACTTGCTTTAAGATTCATTTTTCTTGCTAAATCTGATACAGAAATTGATTCCATAATATCAATTGATTTTGGAACTACACTTACAGGTGTTTCTACTTTCTTTTTAGTTTCAAAGAATTTATCATCATACTGTTCTTCATCTTTACGATTATAAATCTGTTTTTTACCTTTGAACTGTTTTTTAGTAGACTGACGTCCCTGATCAATTGGAGGAACTGGAGCAGCCATATTATTATTCTGGCGTCCTCTAAAACCACCGTTTTGACCATTCTGATTAAAACGCTGGCCATTAAATCCCTGTCCCTGTCTTCCCTGTTTATTTCCGTCTTTAGCAAAACCATTCTGAGAATTTCGATTAAATCCCTGTCTGTTGGAATTATTATCTCTTTCTCTATTCTGATAACCTTGTCTAGCCTGTGCACCGCTGAAACCACTGTAATTTTCTTTGTTACCAGAACGTCCGTTAAAATTATTATCTCTTTTGTTACCAAAATTTCCTTTATTATTCTGGCGTCCTTTATCAGATAAATTTCCAGCTTTAACGTTTGGACGAGATGGATTTAATTCAAATGTTGTTTTCTTTGGTTCAGTATTTTCTTTAGCAACTGGCTGTTTAGCAGTTTTAGCATCTGAACTTTCTTTTACTTCAGATTTTTTTACAACAATATTTTTCTTTGCATTATCAGAAGCATTTTTAGCAGGTGCTGCAGCTGGAGCAGCCTTTTTCTTTACTACTACAACACGTTTTTTTTCTGTTGTTGCAGCAGTATCTTTAGAGACTGTTTCTTTTGCAGGTGTTTCCTGTTGCTTTTTGTGAACTACAAATCCGGGCTTTTTTTCTATTTCTTCAGCCATAAATTATCCTATTCCTCGTCCTCTGTAAATTCAAATTCAACGCCGCAATTAGGACATTTAGTCATATCTGTTGTGATTTTTGCACCACATTCAGGACAGAAATATTCTTCTTCAGCATCATCCTGCTGTTCTTCTGTTTCTGTCTTTTCTGCTGATTCAGGTTCGTCTTCATCAACAAACTCAACATTTTCATTAATAAGTTCATTGATTGTATCAAGAGCTTCTTTTGAAACTCCATCAACATTAATTGTTCCGTTGTCATAGGCTTCAACGAAGTCTTCTATCTGTTCAATACCATTTTCTTTAAGTTTAGCTGCTACTTCTTCATCAACTCCTGGAAGTTCTGCAACAGTTGTTATTTCATCATAATTTTCTTCATCAGTGAATAAATTCTGAGCAGTCTGTACAGTAGCAATATTTGAAAGATCCATTTCTGCAGCCTGATCAACAGTTTTTACATCAATATTCCAATCACAAAGTCTGTTTGCAAGACGAACGTTCTGTCCCTGTTTACCAATTGCTAAAGAGAACTGTGTATCATCAACAATTGCTAAAGCTGATCTTTTTTCTGCATCAAGAATAAGTACTCTCTGAACCTGAGCAGGTGAAAGAGCATTCTTAATAAATACTGTTGGATCTGGATCCCATTTTAATACATCGATTTTTTCATTTAATAATTCACGAATTACATTCTGAATACGAACACCTTTTAATCCTACACAAGCACCTACAGGATCAACACCTTCGCTCTTTGTGTAAACAGCAATTTTTGTTCTGTATCCTGCATCGCGAACGATTTTTGTAATTTCTACAGTTCCGTCTGAAATTTCTGGAACTTCTTTTTCTAAGATAGAACTTACAAGTTTAGGATCTGTTCTTGAAAGAATAAGCTGAATACCAGATGAAGTAGGTTTTAAATCAACGATTAAAGCTTTAATTCTATCATTTTTTTCGTAATATTCTAATTTTGACTGATATTTTACAGGAAGAATACCTTCTACACGACCAGCATTTCCTAAATCTACATAGATATTACCATTTCTTTCTCTCTGATAATAACCAATTATAATTTCACCAACTTTATCTTTATATTCTGTCATTAAAGAATTTTTAAGACTTTCGTTTAATCCCTGA
>CALAUH010000245.1 GCA_937892225.1 uncultured Treponema sp. | reverse complement strand
ATTCCTTACGGTGCACAGATGCTTGTTGCAATTTCTGCATCTCAATCTTTAGGAGCAAGCGTTTCTGCTTTTGAAATTATGCCGTTCTTACTTTATCCATATTTATTATTGGTAAGCAGTTTGATATTTATTTTTGTGATTCCAGAAAAGAAGTGATAAAAAATATTAAAGATGATAGAAAATCACACGGAATTTGAAATAAATTTTGTGTGATTTTTTTTTATATTCTTACTTTTTACATTGAAAGAAATACATAATTTTTATATACTATAGATATAAAATTGGGAAAATCTTTTTCAATTTTTTTAACAAATAATTTTTTTTAAGGATAAATATATGACAATCTCCCAAATGCTCGGACAAAGTGGCATACTTACTTTGCTTGGTATGGCTGTTGTTTTTGGTTTTATCATTATTTTAATCATCTGTATGAAATTACTTCAGGTAATTGTTCATGCTGCCGGATGGGATAAGGAAGAACCTGCAGAAACAACTGGATCTAATGCACCAAAAAAAGATGATGGTGCAATCGTAGCTGCAATCGCTGCTGCAATTAAAACTAAGGAAGGTAAATAGTTATGGCAAAAGTTGGAATTTCAGAACTTGCAATTCGTGATGCACATCAGTCGCTTCACGCAACACGTATGACTACTGCAGATATGCTCCCTGCATGCGGTATGCTCGATAAAATTGGTTATAAATATGTAGAAGGATGGGGTGGAGCAACTTACGATTCATGTATTCGTTTCTTGAATGAAGATCCTTGGGAACGTCTCCGCAGTCTTCACAAGGCAATGCCAAATACAAAAATCATGATGTTACTTCGTGCACAGAATCTTCTTGGTTATAAACATTATGCAGATGATGTAGTTGATAAATTTGTTGAAACAGCTGCTAAAAATGGTATTGGTTGTTTCCGTATTTTTGATGCTTGTAACGACCCACGCAACATGGAACGTGCTACAAAAGCTGCTAAAAAATCTGGTGTAGATGTTCAGATGGCTATTTCTTATGCCGTAACACCTTTCCATACAAACGAAAAATATGCAGACCTTGCAAAAGCTTATGCTGACTTTGGTGCAGATTCTATCTGTATTAAAGATATGTCTGGTCTTCTTAAACCATATGTTGCATATGACTTGGTAAAAGCAATTAAAAATAAGTGTCCAGGACTTCCTGTAGAAATCCATACACACGCTACAACAGGTCTTTCTGTTGCAACACTTTTGAAAGGTGTTGAAGCTGGTGCTGACTGGGTTGATACTGCAATTTCTTCTATGTCTATGGGTACTTCTCACTCACCAACAGAAACAATCGTAGAAATGCTTAAAGGTACAGAATACGATACTGGCCTTGATACAGCTGCTTTACTTGAACTTTCTAAATATTTCCGTGAAGTTCGTAAACATTATTCATCACTTGAATCTTCATTCCTTGGTGCAGATACACGTATTCTTCTTTCTCAGGTTCCTGGTGGAATGCTTTCTAACCTTGAATCTCAGCTTAAACAGCAGAATGCCGGTAACAGAATGGATGACGTTCTTGCTGAACTTCCACGTGTACATAAAGATGCAGGATATGTTCCACTTGTAACTCCAACTTCTCAGATTGTTGGTACACAGGCTGTTATGAACGTTCTTATGGGACCATATAAAACAATGACTCAGGATTTCCGTAATTTGATTACTGGTAAATTCGGTGCACTTCCAACAGCTCCAAATCAGGATTTAGTAAAAAAAGCTCTTGAACAGAACGGTATGGATAAAGTTATGACTTGTCGTCCAGCTGATGAAATCCCTGCAGAATGGGACAAAATGATGGAAGAATCAAAGAAAAATGGTGGTAACGGTTCTGATGAAGATGCCCTTACTTATGCAATGTTCCCTAATGTTGCTCCAAAATTCTTTGCAGAAAGAGCTAAAGGTCCAGTTGATGCTGCTACTGCTTTTGCTAAGAAAGAAGTTGCTGCTCCAGCTGCAGGTTCAAATGGTTCTTATACAATCAATGTAAACGGTACAGCTTATAATGTAACAACAAGCGGTGATAACGTAACAGTAAACGGACAAGCTTACAATGTAACATTTGGTGCTGCCAGTGCTGCTCCAGCTGCTGCTGTAGTAACTGGCGGTGTAGATGTTCCAGCTCCTGTTGCAGGTACAGTTCTTAAACTTGTTGCTTCTGATGGAGCTCAGGTTAAGAAAGGTGATACAGTTATAATGATTGAATCTATGAAGATGGAACTTGAAGTAAAAGCTCCTGAAGATGGAAAAATCAGTTTTGCATGTAAAGTAGGTGATCAGATCCAGGCAGGACAGAAATTAGCTGCTTTAGGAGGGGTTGTAATGGCTGCTCCAGCCGCTGCACCTGCTGCATCTGCTGCCGCTCCAGCACCTTCTGCTTCTGGTGCAGGTAAAGCCGTTGCTGCTCCTGTTGCTGGTACATTACTTAAATATGCTGTAGCTGAAGGTTCTTCTGTTCAGCCAGATACAACTGTAATCATCATTGAATCAATGAAGATGGAATTGGAAATTAAAGCTGGTGTTGCTGGTAAAGTTCATTTTGTTGCTGCAACTGGTGCTCAGCTTGCACAGGGTCAGACTGTTGCAGAAATTCAGTAATGTGAGATTAATATGGAAACAGAATTAAATAAGAAAAAAAATACTTTTAAATATTTAAGAATTACTGCTGCCATTTGTTTAATTGGTTTAGCACTTTCTTTTGCAGGATGTGGAAAAACTTCTTCTGGTAATTCTTCATCATCTGCAGGTGTAACAAAATCTGCGGGATCTACAATTATTAAAGGTTCAGAAGGTATTAAAAATATTGATGCCAAGAGTTTCTTTATAAACGTATGGAAAAATACAGGTATTTTCAAAATGATTCATACACCAACTGCTGCAGAAATTGCTGCTGAAAAAGCACAGAAAGAAGCTGTAGAAGCTGCTGCTGAAGTTGATGTATTTAGTGATGTTCAGGTTCCTGGATGGCAGAGACTTTTAATGCTTGCAATTGGTTTCTTAATTGTATGGCTTGCTGTAGCAAAAGGATTTGAACCACTTCTTCTTATTCCAATTGGATTTGGTACAATTTTAGTAAATATTCCAGGTGCCGGAATGGGTGATGCACCAGACGGAATGCTTCATATTATTTACAGTGCCGGTGTTGGAAATGAATTCTTCCCAATGCTTATCTTTATGGGTATTGGTGCCATGACAGACTTCGGTCCACTTATTGCTAACCCTAAAACAGCTTTACTTGGAGGAGCAGCTCAGCTTGGTGTATTTGCTACATTGTTCGGTGTTGCTTGTATGAACTTTATTCCAGGTATTGACTATAATATGAAACAGGCTTGTGCCATCGCTATTATTGGTGGTGCAGATGGTCCTACTTCTATTTATGTTTCCGGTAAACTTGCTCCAGAAATGATGGCCGTAATTGCCGTAGCGGCGTACTCTTATATGGCTTTAGTTCCAATGATTCAGCCACCTATCATGAAGCTTCTTACATCTAAAAAAGAACGCTGCATTAAAATGAAACAGCTTCGTCCAGTTTCAAAAACAGAAAAAACATTGTTCCCACTTGTATTGCTCGTAGTAACAATTCTTTTATTACCTCCTGCAGCTCCACTTATCGGTATGCTCGCATTCGGTAACTTTATTAAAGAAGCAGGATGTGTACAGCGTCTTTCTAAGACAGTTGAAAACGAAATGATGAACATCGTTTCTATTTTGCTTTCTTTGGGTGTAGGTTCTCAAATGACTCCAGAAAAGATTTGTAATCCTAACTCATTGGGTATTATCGTTCTTGGTTTGTTAGCATTCGTAATTGCTACAGCCGGCGGTTTAATCATGGCAAAGATTATGAACCTCTTCTTGAAAGAAAAAATCAATCCACTTATCGGTTCAGCAGGTGTATCTGCCGTTCCAATGGCTGCCCGTGTTGCAAATAAAGTTGGTATGGCAGAAGATCCAACTAACTTCTTATTAATGCATGCTATGGGTCCAAATGTAGCCGGAGTTATTGGTACTGCTATTGCAGCCGGAGTATTTATTAGTACTTACGGAATGTAATTGTTAAAAAAAATTATTTTTAGTTAAATTATAAAAAGGCGTCTCTTTTACGAGGCGTCTTTTTTATTGTATAAAATAAAGGGGGCTGTCCCCATTGTTCACCTTTCAGATAAAAGGTTGAAAATTTTCAAATTCTACTATATAATTATATATATATTTTATTTGCTAAGGTGGGGAAAATGGCAACTAAAACAACTACTGAAAAAAGTAGTACAAAAACAACTTCAAAATCAACAACAAAATCTACTGCAAAAACTACTACTAAAACAGCTGTTTATGATGAAAACAGTATTCAGCACTTAGAAGGTCTTGAACATATTCGTCTTCGACCAGGTATGTATATTGGTTCTTTAGGAGATGGAAGTAATGAAAATGATGGTATTTATATCCTTTTAAAAGAAGGTATAGATAACTCAGTAGATGAATTTTCTCAGGGTTTTGGTAATAAAATAGATATCGAAATAAAAGATGGTCGTGTTAAAATCAGAGATTATGGTAGAGGTATTCCACTTGGAAAACTTGATGATTGTGTTTCTAATGTAAATACTGGTGCAAAATATAATAACTCTGTATTTAAACAGGCAATCGGTATGAACGGTGTAGGTATTAAAGCAACCAATGCACTTTCATCATATTTTAGAGCTGCTTCTATACGTGACGGTAAAATGGCCGTTGTTGAATATAAAAAAGGTAAACAAATCAGTTCAAAAACAGGTAATGCAAAACCTGGAACTCAGAATGGAACTTATCTTGAATTTGAACCAGATGCAGAATTATTTAAGAAGTATCAATTCAATATGGAATATGTTGAAAAACGACTCTGGAATTATGCATATTTAAATCCTGGTCTTACTTTGCGCTGTAATGGTAAAGATTATTTAAGTAAAAACGGTATTCAAGACCTTTTGCAAAACGAAATGGGTGGTGCAGATAAATCTTTGTATAATTTGTTCAATTATCAGGGACAGAATTTGCAGTTCGTTTTGACACACGGTGCAAGCTTAGATAAATTTGTTTATTCTTTTGTAAACGGACAAAGTACAGATGATGGTGGAACTCACGTTACATCTTTCTTAGATGGTTTTACAAAAGGGGTAAATGAATTTTATAAAAAAGAATATGATATTCGTGATGTAACAAGCGGTCTTTATGTTGCATTAAAGATTGGTCTTGATAATCCTATGTTTACATCACAGACAAAAAATAAACTTGGAAACGTAGAAATCAGGGCACCGATTATTAAAGAAGTTCAGATTGCTGTAGATGACTGGCTTCGTCATAATCCTGATATAGCTGGAACTCTTGAAGAAAAAATCTTAAAAAATCAGAAAGCACGAGCAGAAATTAATAATGTTACAGATAAACAGATTCGTGAAGCTGCAAAATCTGTTATGATGAAAATACCAAAATTAAAGGATTGTCGTTTTCATTTACAGGATGGAGAAAAAGGTGCTGAATCAATGATTTTTATTACCGAAGGTGATTCTGCAACTGGTACAATGACACATGCTCGTGATGTTTCTTACCAGGCAATTTTCAGTTTAAGAGGAAAGCCTGAAAATATGTATGGAAGAAAAAAATCTGCACTTTTTGAAAATGAAGAATTAAAAAATTTAACTTTCAGTCTTGGTGTTCAAAAAGATATTGAAGATTTAAGATATAATAAAATCATTATTGCAACTGATGCCGATAACGATGGATATCATATTAGAAATCTTGTAATGACATATCTTTTGTTGTATTTCGAAGAATTAATTTTAACAGGACATGTATATATTCTTGAAACACCTTTGTTCAGAGTTAGAAATAAACAGAAAACAGTATATTGTTATTCAGAAGAAAGTCGTGATAAAGAATTAGCAAATATGCGTGGTGCAGAAGTAACACGATTCAAAGGATTAGGAGAAATTAATCCTTCTGAATTCGGTCAGTTTATTTTCCCAAGAAAAGAAGGCGAATCTGAAGATAAAGGTATGCATTTGACTCCAGTTAGTATTCAGACACTTAAAAATGTCCCTGAAGTTTTAAAATTCTATATGGGAAAAAATACTCCGGAAAGAAAAGATTTTATTGTACATCATCTTGCTTCTGAAATTGATGCATAGATTATAATATAATTTTTCCGTTAGAAAGATTTTTAAGAGTATCTGCAAATAGTGGATACTCTTTTTCTTTTATTTCTCCAGTTAAAGAAATTTCGGTAGAAAAATCTTCTTTTAGATTATAAATAGAATAATTTTCAAAAATGTTTTTGATTAATTTATAAAGAGAATAGTCTGTTGTAAAAGAGAAACTTTTTTTGTTTATTAATTCAGAAAACAACTGCAAAGAATCTGCTTTTTGAATTACCTGTTTTGCACCATCTGAATATGCTTTTACAAGTCCGCCTGTTCCTAAAAGCGTACCGCCAAACCATCTTGTAACTGTTAGAATTGTATTAGTACATTTTCGTCCTTTTAATACATCAAGAACTGGTCTGCCGGCAGTTCCGGAAGGCTCTCCATCATCACTCATGCCCATTATTTCTGCATTGTTACCAATTACAAACGCATGTACTACATGAGTTGCTTTTGCGTATTTTGTTTTCTGTGATTTTAATATATCTCTGGCTGAATTTTGCGATTCACATGGAATTAATTCAGCCAGAAATCTAGAGCCTTTTATTGTTTCTTCAAAATCAGTTTGTCCTGTTAAAATAACCATAAATTATTTAACTGATATAGTTTGAACTTCTTTACTTGCGACTCTTACGCCTTTTGCTTTAAGAGATTTTTCTTCATAGTCTTGTGCTTTAAAACTTTCTGAAAGAATTTTTACTCTTGGTTTTTTAACATAATTTAATGAGAATTCAAAATCTTTTCTTGTATCAATGTGAAGTACTTCACAGCCGTCTGGAGCAAAGAAATAGTCTCTGTTCATAATATAAGCGGCAATTTTACAGCGTTTTATATAAACAAATTGTGTTTCAGGATCTCTGTAGATAACAGTGAACAATACTTTTGAAAGACTTTCTTTATCTGCAAATCCGCAATATCTTAATTGTGGACCTACGAATAATTTTTTAGGTGCTTCTGATACAGAAAAAATACCGCTTTTTCGAACATAAAGAATCTTATCATATGGTGAAACTTTAAATTGTTCTTCTCCTCCTGGTACTTCAATTCCAAGGTAACCGGATTTTTCATCATAACGTAACGGATTATCTCTTTTTGTAACTGTTTTAACATCAATTGTATTAATATTTGTAATCTGAGTTTTACGTTTACAATTTTCGCTGTCCAGTTTCTTTTCGATTCCGTCTAACCAGGAAATTGCATATTCAACAAGATGTTTTAAAAGTCTGTTGATTTCTTTAATTCTAGCATTAATTGCTTCAACTTCCTGTTTGTTTTTATTCATATCATAAAGAGAAATTCTTCTGATTGGAATTTTTAACAAATGATCAACATCTTCGTCAGTAATTGCACGGATTAATTCTGCTTTGAATGGAACAAAACCAGTTTTTACAGCTTTTAAAACGCCTTCTTCAGTTTTTTGTGATTCAATCTTTTTATAAATACGTTCTTCTACGAAAATTCTTTCGAGTGTTCGTAAATGTAATTTATCTGTAAGTTCAGCTTTTTCTAATTCAAGTTCCTGTTTAAGAATGTTTACCAGCTGCTTAGAGTGATACTGGATAACCTGAGTACAAGTCATCTGAACAGGCATGTTGTCTTTAATTACTAAGAGATTACAGTAGATTGTCTGTTCACATTCAGTAAATGCGTAAAGAGAATCAACTACATCTTTTGTGTATACTCCTCGTGCAAGTTTAATTTCTATATTTACTTTATCTGATGTGTAATCTTGAATTGAAGAAATTTTTACCTTACCATTTTTTGCAGCTTTTTCAACAGAATCACAAAGACTTTCTGTTGTTGAACCATATGGTAATTCAGTAATAACAATTTTTTTATCATCAGATGTATCCATTTTTGCTCTTGTAATAATTTTGCCAAGACCATCCTGGTAATCTGAAACGTCGATTAATCCACCTGTAGAAAAATCAGGGTAGAGTGCAAATTTTTCACCGCGAAGGCATTTTTTTTCTGCTTCAATTACTTCGTGAATGTTGTGACTTAAAATATAAGTGCTCATTCCGACAGCAATTCCTTCTGCACCAAGAATTAAAATTAATGGTAATTTTGCACTGAAAGCAACTGGTTCAACATCACGACTGTCATAAGTTTCGACATATGGTGTAATTTTAGGATTTGTATTTAAGATATCTTTTGTAATTGATTTAA
This sequence comes from uncultured Treponema sp., assembly GCA_937892225.1. Lineage (GTDB taxonomy): Bacteria > Spirochaetota > Spirochaetia > Treponematales > Treponemataceae > Treponema_D. Next base: position 6,121 of record CALAUH010000245.1, on the reverse strand, counting down.
GACGACATTCGATATAACGGCCAGCAGATGCACCATCACCTGTAAGCATATTACCGAAGTTTCCCTGTTTATCTATGAATAATTCTTTATTTGCAAGATTTACTAAAGCGGTATAAATAGAAGCATCTCCATGTGGATGATATGCCATTACTTTACCGACAACATTTGCAACTTTTACGAAACGTCCGTCATCATTTTTTAAAAGAGTATGAATGATTCGTCTTTGTACAGGTTTAAATCCGTCTGTAATTTCTGGAATTGCTCTGTCACGAATAACATAACTTGCATATTGAATAAAATTTGAATCAAAAAGATTTTTTACGTAAGCCATTTTTCCACCCATATTAATTATATACGAGAAAATAAAAAAAGAAAAGTGATTAAAACAATGCTAAAAAGTAAATTTAATTTCTAGTCCGTAAATTTTATTTAAAATAATTTTACCCGTAATTGAAGCAGATAAAGATGATTTTGTGTATTTAAAATTTTTTTGATTAAAAATAATTTTGAAATTACCATCCAGTTTTAAGCAGTTATCTTTATTTTTTGAATAAGAAAAATTGCCTGATAATGTTTGTGAAGTTTTATAGTTTTTTTCATCAGGATAGAAATTACAGTTAAGATTAAAATCAGTTTGTAAATTAGAAAAAAGAAAATTTATTTTTGTCGCAAAAATAAATGATTTAAGATTTATATTTTCAAAATTTAAATTCAGATTATTATTAAAAGTAAATTTATTACTGGAAAAATTAATTCCTGAAGAGTTTTTAATTTTAAATGAATTTTGATTAAAATTATATTGATAAAAAAAAGTATTTCCTAATTTTAAAAACTTATTTGTTTTTATTGTTTTTTCTTTACCGGTTCTGAAGTCTGTAAAGGTATGTCTGTTTTGAAAATTAAATTTGTATTGAAGATTGTTTTTTATCTGAATAACAGGTTCATAGAATTTTGCTGAACTTGTAAATATAGAATTTAGAAGAATAAAATCACTAAAGGAAAAAGTAAAATTTTTTGTTTTAAGATTATTTTCATTTTTTAAAGCAAAATCTGTTTTTCCAAAAGGGGAGGTGAAAATAAACAGTGAATTATCTGTATTGAAAAAGTCGTTTTTAATAACTGATTCAAAGGACTGGCAGATTGTTTTACCGCTTGTATAATAATTATTTTTATTAAACCATGATGTAAAATTTAGTTCTTCATAATTAAAATGATTTATTGTATAGGAAAAGTCAGCGTTATATTTATTAAAGAATAAATCTGAATATAAATTTAGACTGAAATCATTTGTATTTGAATTGTAAAAAAGTGACAGTATTAATTTATCAATTAAAGAATTTATTTTTTGAATTCCGATTTTAGAAAAGCAGCTTATAGGTTTATTGAAAGTTGAAATATCCGGTAAGTTTGTTTCTATCTGTCTGATTTGTAAATCTGGATTTGAAAAAGGACTTATGTATGATGATAAAAGCGGATTATTTAAAGATGATAAAATCCCTGAAGTTGTAAGGTTTCCTGTTTTTACTGTAAATAAAAGAGGCTTGTTTAATTTTTCATCTGATAGTGAAAGTCCAAAATTAAACTTATCTTTGCTAAATGAAGTATTAATTTGTAAAAGCGGAAACTTGATTTTTAAATTAGTTGTTAAATCAAACAGATTATTATCTGCCGACACAATAAAATTATTTTCTATAGTTTGAGCTGAACTAAAGAAAATCAATCCGTTAAAAATAAAAGCAATTAACCATATTTTTTTCATATATAGTTAATTGCTTGAATTTACAAAAAAAGGAAGTTTTTAACGATTTTTTTTTTATTTTTTTTAATTAATTGTGCTTGTTACGTAGCTTCCGACTTTAGAAAAATCATTTATCTGTGTGATTTTTGCCATCCAGTATTCAGCTTCACTTTTTGTAGTATAAGGACCAACTCTTACACGATAAAAAAGTGTGTTATTTTTATCTTCAAAGGTAAAAATATCTGCAATAATTTTATTTGTATCTAATGTTGAACGTGCATTTTCTGCTGTTCTTTTATTTGTGTAAGATGCAACTTGTACCCAGTATCTTGTAATGTTTTTCTGAGTAGGTTCTACAGCAGTTGTTTTAGCAGCTGTTTTTGCAGCAGGTTTTGTTGTTGTTGCTGTAGTTGTTGTTTTTGTAGCAGCTGGCTTTTTTGTTTCTGTTGCTTTTGCTACAGAAGACTGTGATGTAGAAGTCTGTTTTACAGAAGCAGCTTTTTCTTTTTTTTCAGCTTCGGCTGCAGTTGTTTTTGTATATCTTACAGGTTCTTCTGGTGTAACAACTGGTTCATTTTTTGCAACATTATTTTCTTCAGCATAAATCTGATTTAATTCATTTTTTAATTTATCTAAAGAAATAGTTGTTGGTTCATTTGAATCTGTGTTATAAAAGTTTGTATTTTCTGAAATTACATTTGTGTTTTCAGATACGATTACTAAATCATTTACTTTAGTTGTACCATCAAAACCATTTGAATTATTATCTGAAGTTTCGTTTGTTGTAGCTGGAGTTACTGGAGTAACTGATGATACAGGAGCGGTCTGTGCATAATATGAATTGTCTGTAGACGGACGCTGAAACTGTTCGTTTTTTGTATAAGCGCTTGTGCTTGGTTTATAAAATAAAACTGCTGCTCCTAATACTACTAATAAAAAAGCACCAACTGCTGCAATAATCCATAATGTTTTTTTCTGTTCCATAATTTTCCTCTTTGCACCGGTTATTTCCATCATAAACCGGCCACCTTATTAAAAATATCGGATATAGGAAAAATAAGTTTAGAAAAAAATTATTTATTTTTTATGATTGTAATTGGTACAGAAAATTTTTTATATTCCTTTAAAAGATTTTTTTGTGAATAAAATCTTTTTAAAATCTGAACGATTGGTAAATTATCACGTTTTTTTGCACGTATTAATCTTGTTAAAAAAGGTGCCTTTACGAAATAAATTTTTTCGCACATTTGTAAAAGTTCAGGTGTTTTGTAAAGAACTGTTGCATTTATTATTGTTTTATCATTTTTCTGAATAATATTTTTTATGATTTTAGTAATTTCCGGGTATACGATTTCTTCCTGTTTTTTTAATAATTCTGGATTTGAAAATAAAAGCTGTCCTAATGATTTTCTGTTTATTGTTAATTCTGTTGGGTTATTTTCTAAAAGATTTATGTTTTTTTCTTTTGCGTAATCTTTAAATGTGTCATAGATTTTTTGTGACTGATTTTTAATGGCATCGTGAACGAGTAAATCTGCATCGATAGATTTCCATCCGTCTTTTTCAAACTTAGAGCAAATATAATTTTTACCACTTGCCATTTTTCCAGTTACACAGATTGTCATTAATGGAATTCTCCCCAGTTTTTACCATATTCAATGCTTACTTTAAGAGGAACATCGAGTTTTACGGGATTCTCCATTTTATCTTTTATAAGCTGAACAGTTTTTTCAATTGTTTCTTTATCATCAGGACATTCAAAAATTAATTCATCGTGTACTTGAAGTAAAAGTTTCGCTTCTGAACCAGTTTCTTTTAAGGCTTTAGAAACATTTATCATTGCAAATTTAACAATATCAGCAGCACTTCCCTGTACAGGTGTGTTTACAGCAATTCGTTCAGATGCAGCTTTTTCAATTTTATTTCTACTGTTTATTCCAATTACAGGTCTTCTTCTTCCAAGAATTGTTTCTACAAATCCATTTTCTTCAGTTTTTTGAATTGTATTATTGATGAATGAATTAACAGAATCATATTGTGCAAAATAATTGTCAATAAAAGTTGAAGCTTGTGTTCTGCTTATTCCTAAATCCTGTGCAAGTCTAAATGCAGACATTCCGTAAATTACACCAAAGTTAATTGTTTTTGCAGTTCGTCTCATCTGTGGTGTAACTTGATCTTGTGGTACATTATAAATTAAAGCTGCAGTTGCTTTGTGAATGTCTGTTCCTTTTATAAATGAATCACACATATTTTTGTCTTTAGAAAGATGAGCCAAAACTACAAGTTCAATCTGAGAATAGTCTGCAGAAATTAATACTTTTCCTTCTGGTGCAGTAAATGCTGAACGTATTTTTCGTCCTTCTTCTGTTCTTACCGGAATATTCTGAAGATTAGGTTCTCTGCACGAGAGTCTTCCTGTTGCAGTTCCTGTCTGTACAAAATCTGTATGGATTCTTTCATTTTTATCACAGAGGACAGGGAGAGTCTGAACATAAGTTGACTGTAATTTTGCCAGTTCTCTGTATTCAAGAATCATTTTTGGAACGATATCATCATAAGAAAGTTCTTCTAATACACTTGTATCTGTAGAATATCCTGTTTTTGTTTTTTTACCTGTTTTGAGTTTTCTTTCTTCAAACAAGACAGTCTGTAATTGTTTTGGAGATGCAATGTTAAATTCATGACCAACTTCTGTAAAAATCTTTTTTTCTATTTCGCTGAGTTTTTCAGTTAATTCAGCATTCAGTGTATTTAAATTTGAAGTATCAAGATGAATGCCGTTTAATTCCATTTGTGTTAGAATTGGTAAAATCTGTAATTCTAAATCTAAAAGCGAAACGTTAAAATCAGTTTTTTGTGATTTTGAAATATTGTCCCAGTTTTTATTTGTGATTTGTTTAAGATAAAGCTGGTATGTAAAATCTGCGTCTTCACTTGCGTATCTGTATGCATTTTCTAAAGGAACGTCTTCGAAAGTCTGTCCCTTTTGAACGAGTGATGAAAATTCAATTCCTTTTAATCCAAGAACAGTTTCTCCTAAATATTCAAGAGAGTAGCCGTTTTTACCAAGACGCTCCGGATTAATAAGCCATGCAATCACCATTGTATCTATGATTTTACATTTTATAGTTTCAAAAAGATTCTTATTGTTTGTAAAATTGTTGTTATATAAAACTTTTAAATCATATTTTGCATTATGCATTATGATTGAAATTTTTGGATTGAAAAACAATTTCTGCAGCTGGACAAAAGCTTCTTCTTTTGAAATATATTCATCTGTAGAAAATAAATCCTGTGTTTCTTTTTTAAGAGGAATGTAAACTGCTTTTCCCTTTTCGTAACATAAACTGAATCCCAATATTCTGCAATCAAAAGTATTTAAAGATGTAGTTTCGCTGTCGTAAGCAATTGGACAGAATTCGTTTGTTTCAGCTTTTTTTAGATATTCAGATATATAGTTTTCCAGTTCAGAAATAGTTGTAATTGCCCTGTAGGATGAAGTATCGTTTTGAACTGCAGTTGGAATTATTTCTTCTTCAATAAGAGGACTGTCCCCATTGTTCTTGCTTTCAGAAATATTTGAAGGGCTGTCCCCGTTGTTTTCTACACCTAAAATTGCATAACTTTTTGCAACTGCAAATGCTTCGTATAATTTTAATTTTTCTGCTGCAGCACTGTAGTTATATTCATATGGATTTGCATTAATTGCATCATCTATTTCTGGACAGGGAACTGTATTGCAAAGACGGATTAATTTCTGGCTGAAAAATGCATTTTCTTTACCGTCTTTTAATTTTTGTCCGATTGCGCCTTTAATTTCTTCTATATGATTATAAATTCCTTCCAAATCATTGTAATCAGCTAAAAGTTTAGCAGCAGTTTTTACACCAACACCTTTTACACCTGGAACATTGTCTGCAGTATCACCGTAAAGAGAAAGTAAATCTAAAAGTTTCTCTGGTTTAACTCCCCATTCGGCTTCTACACCTTCTGGACCTGTAACTTTCCATGTACTTGCTCCAGGTTCTGGTTTTAAAATTTGACATGAATCGGTAACTAACTGCATTAAGTCTTTATCGCCAGAAAGAATTCTACATTTTCGTTCCTGTTCAGAACATTTTTTTGCAACAGTAGCAATTATGTCATCAGCTTCGTATCCATCACATTGAAGGACTGGAATGCCTAAAGTTTGTAATATATCTTCTATCCAAGGAATCTGTGCATGTAAATCATCTGGAGTTTTATTTCTGGTTGCTTTGTATTCATTGTACATTTCGTGGCGGAAAGTTTTTGTTTTAGAATCCATTGCTGCAAAAAGATAAGAAGGTTTGTAATGTTCTAAAATCCAGTGAAGGTTTCTGAAAAATCCAAAAAGTGAAG
>CALAUH010000244.1 GCA_937892225.1 uncultured Treponema sp. | reverse complement strand
TGATTTTCCATTTGATTCAAGCATTTCCTGATATTTTTGAACTGCTATTGCTAATGGCTGAATTGTCTGACCTTCTGGAGTTTTTACAAGGAATTCATCTGTTGTATGTCCTATGATAAGTGGAACTGGCTCAATTTTGTTGTTTTTGATTAAATCGAGGAAGTCGCCTTTTACAAAAATATCATCGCGAACAGGTGTCCAAGTTGCTATTGATTTTTGGAAACCACCGTATTCATCCCATTTCTGGCGAAGTTCTGCTGTTGTGAATTTTCTCATATCTGCAAGTGATTTAGCTCCACAGAAATTAAAGAAATCTACACCGCACTCTTCTGCTTCTTTTAATGATTTTTGATGGAAGAAACTGTTGTCTGGAGAATAGAACATACCACTATGAACAATTGCCCTGTTATAAATACCTTCTGTTCCATAAGCAATCTGATTCAATACACTTCCACCACCAGCAGACTGTCCACCAATTGTGATATTGTTTGAATCGCCACCAAAAGCTTCAATATTATCTTTTACCCACTGCATAGCACATCTTTGATCTAATAAACCAAAGTTTGCTGGCTGTGAAGGATTTTCTGCTGTAATTTCTGGATGACAGATAAATCCGAACATATTAAGACGATAGTTTACTGTTACTACAACAATTCCACGGCGAGCAATTCTTTCTCCGTCAAATTCCATTTCTGCAGAAAAACCTGTCTGCCATCCGCCACCATAAATCCATACATAAACAGGAAGTTTTTCATCAACCTTTTTTGCAGGTGTCCATACATTTAAATAAAGACAATCTTCACTCATCGGCTGTTCAGGATCAACAGACCATTCACGACAATAAATATCATTTGGATCATAATAAGGAGTCGGCTGTACTGCAATTGGTGAAAAATTATATGCCTTTAAAACACCGTCCCATTTGTCTGCAGGAACAGGTGCATGAAATCTTAAATTTCCAACTGGTGGTTTTGCAAAAGGGATTCCCTTAAAAGAAGTGATTCTAGGATCAGCTGCAGGAAGTCCTTCTATAATACCTTGTTTAACTGTTACCTTTCTTAACATCATTTTACCTCACAGTAATATGATAAGGTTAAACGTTTTAAAAAAAACATTTAATATTGCAAAATTTTTATACAAAAGTCTTATTTAAATTTTCACGATTGTCTGTTGGCTTCGCTTACTGTAGAAGGAACAATTATATTATGTCCTTTTTTCTGATACTGTTTTGGAGTACATTTCATATATAATTTAAATATCTTCGAAAAATACTGAATATTATTAAATCCATTTTCCGTTGCAATCTGAGTAATATTTTTATCAGAATAAATTAAATCAAGACATGATTTTTCAATACGATATTTGTTTACATAATCAGTATAATTCATTCCGGTAGCAGTTTTGAACAATCTTATAAAATGACTCTTGCTGTAAGATGTTAATTCAAGTAAATCTTCAAGACTGATGTTTTCTCTATAATGTTCACGTATATACAAAAGTGCTGTCTGAATCACACTGTTTGAAGTTGTATTCTTTCTGATTTTAATTTCAGGTGAAATTTCAACGTATTGGTGAGTTTCTAAAATATAAGTCAAAAGTTCAAACAAAAGAGCTTTGATTTTAAGCTGATGTCCAAAAGCCCCTTTTTTCTGTTCATTAATTACATTTTCAAATTTCTGAATATATTCTTTTGGAATAGACAAAAATCTTTTTACACACATTTTATCAAAAATCTGACGGCAAGTATCGTTTTCTAATCCAAGTACAGATGCATCAAAAGAAAGTGCATAATAATGAAATTCTGAATCAGTAGAAACAGGTTTTGTATAATGATTTACTCCAGGCTCAACAAAAATGATATCACCCTTTTTTATATGATATTCATTTTCTTCTATTGCAAAAATACATTCACCTAAAGTTACATAAAAAATTTCATATTCAATATGATGATGAGAATCCGGGAAAAATACGTTATGAGAAAAAATTCCAATTGGAAAATCAGATGTTCCTTTATAAATATTTCCGTTTCTTTTTTCCACAGACAGTCCTTTGTTTATCTTTCAAAAACTTTTTTACCGTCGATAAAAAGTACATGAACTTTTCCAGTAAGAGTCTTTCCTTCAAATGGAGTTGCTTTTCCTTTACTGCAGAACATTCTTGAATCTACAACCCAGTCTTCATCAGGATCTACTAAAGTTATGTCAGCATCATAACCGGCTTTTAATAATCCTTTCTGTAAACCTAAAATGCGGGCAGGATTTGCTGACATGAGTTGTGAAAGTCTTCTAGAATTAAACTGATTTTGTTTTATTAAAACTGTATTACAAACTGCATATGAAGTTTCAAGCCCCGTAAATCCAGGACTTCCCTGTGCTTTATCATCGAGTGTATGTGGAGCATGATCTGTGGCAATTACATCTACCGTTCCATCACGTAAAGCCTCTAAAAGTGCGATTCTATCTGTTTCACTTCTTAAAGGTGGATTTACAAGTGCGCGTATAAAAGGTTCTTCGGTTCCACAGAGTGCCAGATGATGAGGTGTAACTTCACAGGTAATTTCATAACCAATGTTTTTAATTTCAGGGAAATATTTCTTATCTGATTCAAAAGCATCCAGAGCTTCATCAGCAACATTTGCAGCAGAATCTGCAAGTTCATCAAAAAGTTCGCTCTTTGCATAATGAATCGTATTAATTGAATTTGCAGTACTTACATGAGCAAGATGAATTCTGCAGCCAGCCTGTTTTGCAAGTAAAATATTTCTAGCAGTCGCAGTATCTTCTGCCAGTGCTAGAAATTCATTTGCTTTTTTCAAAGATTCATCTATTTTAAACAAAGCATTTTCATCAACATCTTCTTCATCATCAAAAGTTCCCCATGCAGAAAGTCCGCAAGATTTCATTACCGATAAAGCTTCCTGTCTGTATGGACGAGCATCTATTGCCAAAGTCGGATCTTCACAATGACAGCTGACAATAATCTGTTTTTCTGCTGCAATTTTCATTGCTTTTAACATTACTGATGATGAAAGAACATCCCTTCCATCTTCTGAAATTACAGGAACATATTTTTTATTCAGAAAACTTAAATGGCTTATATCTTCACCGTTAAAGTTTTTAGTAATACTTACAACCTGAAAAAGATGACTTAATCCAATTTTAGTTGCTTCTTTTTCTATTTGAAGAGCCATATTTATAGAAGAAACAACAGGATTTGTATTTGCCATTGCTACAACCGTTCCATATCCGCCACTTGCAGCAGCATGTAAACCACTGTCTAAATCCTCTTTTTCTGTATAACCCGGATAACGCATATGAACATGCATATCTATAAAAGCAGGAGTTGCAGTAAAACCTTTTGCATCATAAAGCTCTAATTTACAATTTGCTTCACAACCATCTTCTGCAAGAACAGAATGTGCTAAAGTAGAAGCAGTTTCTGGAGAAGTAAAATATCCTTGAAAGATTGCACGAATCTGATTGTCTTCTATTAAGATTGCTCCCGGAGTATCCATCGATTCATCTAAAAGTCGTGCATTGTAAATTAGTGTTGCTTTTGTCATTTAGTCCTCAATTTTAGTTATTTTCACCTGCTAAATATAATGTATCACAATATTCGCATCTATAAAGACCTTTTTTCTTATCTGTAAGAATAAAAGTTGGATTAACATAATGTTCAGTCTGTGTGATACAACGTGGATTTTTACAATTAAAAACTCCACTTACTTTAGCTGGTAATTCCATTGTAATTTTACGAACAATTTTTTCATTTTCAATTACATTTACACAGATATTTGGATCAATAAATCCTAATACAGAATAATCAATATTTATGATATTATCAATTTTAATTATATCCTTTTTTCCTGATTTTTCAGATTGAACATTCTGAATTAAACATGATGTAAAAGGAGCTTTATCCAAACCAAGCCACTGGTAGATTTTCCAGCCGGAACCAGAACGAATATGATCAATAACAAGACCGTTTTTTATTGTATTTACGTTTAACATTTATTTCCCCTTAGGTATAATCCTGCATTAACTAAATTGAACCTGTAAGTTTTGCTATTAAAGCCATTCTTGCATACATACCATATTTTACTTGTTTAAAATATGCAGCACGTGGGTCATCATCTACTTCTGGAGTAATTTCGTTTACTCTTGGCAGAGGATGAAGAACTATCATATTCTTCTTAGCATTTTTCATTTTTTCACCGTCAAGAATATAGCTGTCTTTTAATCTGATATAATCCTGTTCATTAAAGAATCTTTCCTTTTGAACACGTGTCATATATAAAATATCAAGTTTATCGATTACAGAATCCAAACTTTCTACAATTTCATATTTAACACCGGCTGGTTCTAAGACGTTAGTTATTAAATAATCTGGAACTGTCAATTCTTTAGGACTTATAAAAATAAATTTATTTCCTTTAAAATGACGTAAAGCTTCTGCAAGAGAATGAACTGTTCTACCGAATTTTAAATCTCCACAAAAACCAATTGTATGATTTTCAAGTCCACCTAACAATTGTCTAATAGTTACTAAATCAGTTAATGTCTGTGTAGGATGATAATGACCTCCGTCCCCTGCATTAATTATAGGACATGCGGAATATTTACTTGCTAGAAGGGCTGCACCTTCTTTTGGAGTACGCATTGCTATTACATCAGCATAAGAAGAAACAACTCTAATCGTATCTGCTAAAGTTTCACCTTTTGAAGTTGAAGTATTATCTGCATCAGAAAAACCTTCTACAGAACCTCCTAAACGCAACATTGCTGCCTCAAAAGAAAGTCTGGTTCTTGTACTTGGCTCAAAAAAAAGTGTCGCAAGAATTTTCCCGCGACACACATCATTAAAAGATTTAGGATCAACAATAATCTGTTCTGCTAATGAACAAATTTCTTCAATTTCAGAAACCGTTAAATCATCAGGTTGTATTAAATGACGTCCTGTTAGCATTTTTTACCTCTTTAGAATTTTTGTAATTATAACAAAAACAATAATCTTTAGGAAGTAATCTAACAGAAAAAATCAAATATTATTTTGCGTTTGCATCTGAATCAGACCAAACTTGTATTGCATTACATATAACCTTAAGTTCATCTTCATTAAGATTCTTTGAACTTGCAATAATAATATATGATTTTGAAAGGAATGAGATTTCGTTTGCATTCCATCCAGAAAGATACCATCCCTTTCCTTTTTCCAAAGCTGATGTATGACTGTATGGATCATCAAATAATTCTTCAGTTTCCTGATTCTTTTCTTTCTTGAACACTTCATATACTTTATTAGCATTATAATCATAATCAAAATCATAATAATCAATATTAAAATTATTACCATTCTGATTATAAATTACATTTGTATGCCATCTTCCAAAAGTAGAATCTAACCATCCAGAAAATGCTTTTTCCTGAGCATATTCCTTATCAACATTATTCAATGCAAAAGAAACAAAACTCTTAGGAACTTCAGGATTTTCTTCTGGAATAGTTAAGAATGATTTTCTAACATGTTCATTTTCTATTAAATTAATATCATTAAATGAATCATCTAAGAAATTAATAAATGCATTTTTATCACAACCAGTTGCAGATGCTCTTATTAAAATCTTGTTATCCATATTTTTACCAGTCATTTTAATTTTATCGCCATCCTGATAAATTACACATGAATATAACTGACCTTTTGAACTGAATTCAATTGAATCTCCAGCAGGAAGTCCGTATTCTTCAAAAAGTGGCTCATCATTTTTTTCCATATAAATGGAAACTGTACTATTCAATAAATCATCTTTATAAACTGAAAGAATTGCTGCTTTTGAACGATAACCGTATACAACAAAATCATCAAGTTCATAATAATCTTCTATTGCATTTCCTGTATTTCTTAAATTGTAATAATCATAAATATAAAGATGAGTAATTTCTGCATTTTCACTTACAGGGAACAAATTCATACAATCTTTTACATTCTGACTAACACTACTTGGGATATTTGTTTTTTCTGCTTTAAATTCAACTTTGTTTTCAGCAACAACTTTATTATAGTTTTCTATTTTATCTTTAAGATTGAGATAACTTACAACTTCTGAATTTACAAGACCTTTTTGTACAAGTTCCTTCTTTAAGTTTTCAGCTTCTTCTTGAGTTGCAAATGCACCTGTACAGATATCAAAATTAAAATATTTATCATCAGAATAAGTTTTTACAAGATATGATGATACATCCTGCATATTAATATTCTGAAGATTTTTCTGTGCTCTAGACTGTTCACTAAATGAAGCAACTTTTACTGCAAATGGAGCATCCTGATTAAATTGAATACCTGATTCGTTTGGAGTAAGTGATAAAGAAACTTTACTACTGTCATAGAAAGACAAACGGAATGGTTTTAAAGGTACAATCTGTTTTTCTGCAGGTTCTTCTGACTTTGGCTGTTCTTCTTCTGTTGTATCTGCTTTTTCTGATTCTGCAGTTTCTGTTTTTTCAACTGGAGTTTCTTCTTTAGCTTCAGTTTCTTCCTGTTTTACTTCTGTTTCTTCTATTGCCTTCTCTTCTTCTTTAGGTTCTTCTTTTACTTCTACAATTTCCTGTTTAACTTCAGGCTCTTCTATTACCTCTGGTTCTTCTTTTACTTCTACAGGTTCCTGTTTAACTTCAGGTTCTTCTATAAGCTTTGATTCTTCCTTTTCTTTCACAATTTCCTGTTTAACTTCAGGTTCTTCTATAACTTTTGGTTCTTCTTTTACTTCTGGAATTTCAACAACTGTTTTCTGAACTTCTTCTTTAGGCTGAACAGTTTCTTCCAGAATAATTGCTTCTTCTTTTTCTTCTATAATGACAGGCTCTTTTTTAGGTTCTTCCTTTTTAACTTCTTTTTTTGGTTCAGAAGTTTTTGTCTGAGTTGGTTTATCTTTTGCTGTAGATTTTTCTTTTTTGTCTTCTTTTACAGTAGAAGTCTTCTTTTCATTTTTTTCTACATGATCAATAACCTGAATATCTTCATCATCAACAAGCTGTAAAGATTCCGGCTGCTGTAAAACCGGCACATCTTTTACCGATGAACGCATATTCAAAATCCAGGCTGATGAAATCTTATATTTTTTAGCAGATGATGATTTTAAAAATGAATTCTTTTTTGCATCAGCATCACCTAATTTCTTAAAAGATTCAACTAACAGAACACGATAAAATGTTCCTTTTTTAGTTTCAGCTTGAAATATATAAGATGGAGTTCCATCTGCAGTTAATGAATAAGCTAAATTCTGTGCATTTGTTTTCTTTTGAAAAGATCCGACACAAATATAATAAGCATCTGCAAAAAGTGGAACAAAAATTAAATTAAAAAATAAAATTAACAATATTTTTTTTACAGAAGATTTCATAATTACTCCAAAAAATTAAAAAAAATCAATATAAAAAAACTTTTGTAAATTACTCTCTATCATATTATCGGTGATTTTGTTGAAAATAACAAATTTAAAATGAAATATTTTAATATATGTGTCATTGAGAAATTAAACTATTTACAGTAGAATATATTAAATTATTTTTATAGAGGATAAAAATGGCATTTGTTGATGAATTATTAAAAAAGGCAAAAGCTGCAAACAAAACAATCGTACTTTGCGAAGGTGAAGATAAACGTGTTGTAGAAGCAGCTTCAAAAATAGTAAAAGACGGAATCGCCAAAATCATTTTGATTGGTTCTGACGACGATATTAAAGCAAGCGGTTCTAATGCAGATTTAAGCGGAGTAACAATTATTGACCCTGCAAAAGATGCAAATGCAGACAAATATGCAGAACTTTTATTCAAAGCACGCGAAGGTAAAATCAATAAAAAAACTGGTGCACCTGAATATGCAGATGTTGCAGCAGCAAAAGCAGCAATCTTAAAAGATCACACAATGTATGGTGCATTAATTCTTAAAGCTGGAGATGCAGACGGATTTGTTTCTGGTGCATGTCACTCAACAGCTAACACATTACGCCCAGGTTTACAGGTAATTAAAACTGCTCCTGGATTCAAAACAGTTTCTTCTTGTTTTATCATGGTTGCTCCAGAATCTGGAAACCCTTACATTAAAGAAGGCGTTTCTGTATTCGGTGATTGTGCAATCAATATTGAACCAAGTGCAGAAGAACTTTCGGATATCGCAATCGCATCTGCAGATACAGCTAAAAAAATCGGTGGAATTGAACCACGTGTAGCAATGCTTTCATTCTCTACAAAAGGTTCAGGAAACGATGCAAAATTCTATGATACTGTAACAAAAGTTCAGAAAGCAACAGAACTTGCAAAAGCAGCCGCTCCAGATTTAGCATTGGACGGAGAATTCCAGTTTGATGCCGCAATTGCTCCAGAAG
>CALAUH010000243.1 GCA_937892225.1 uncultured Treponema sp. | reverse complement strand
AAATTTTGACTTTCTCATTATAATCAGGTGGAAACAATTTTTTTATTTCTTCAATAGTCAATACACCTCTCTCTTTTTTATCGTTATAACTAAAATTCTGAAAACGAGGGAGATATTGAATTTTCTTGAAATTGTACAATTCTAAATAAATATCCTTGAAGATACTTAAAATTTGATTTCGCCATGAATTGGAACGTTTGAAAGTCAGAAGCCAAGAATCTATTTCCCCTAATGATATTTCATCAGGATATCTATTCCCATACTTTGTCAATATAAGTTTAAGTAATCTTTGTTTTGTCTTTATTGTGGATTCTACATTCTCCCTACCTTTAAGCCGAAATTTTATCATGAATTCAGAATCAAAATTATACATACCTGTAAACATATCTTTTAACGGCTGCCTTATCTCATAACCTGCATCAAGACTTGCAATGAAAGCTTCAGCATCCCTTTTCCTTATGCAAGGCTTTCCGTTTTGACCACATGATTTCCTTACCTGTTTTCCATCTTCGTCATAGAACCAGTAATACCAGGCTTTAAACGATTTCCCATTCCTTGTAATAGTCCTTTGATACAAATGCCGAACCATATCATTCTCCTAAAAAAATATTTACTATGCACATTTTATGCACATTTTATGCACATTTTATGCAAAAATCAGAAAAACAACTCGCTAAATACATATATTATATGAACTTAATTAATTATATATTTAAACATATTAAAAATTTAAATCCTTATTATACTAACTTATACATATCTTAACCCCTTAATATAGGACAAAAGATAGATTGAACAATAGTTATAACATGCTAAAAATATCTAATTTTATGCACAATTCTATGCACACGACACTTTCTATGCACACAATTTTCATTTATTAACTAAATAACTGCCGTAACTCAAAAACTCTTTCTTTTTTTCATCTGACAGCATATCCCATATCCTGTTAATGTCCTGATACTTTGTATCATTGAATTCATGCTGTATGTTCATATCCTTGATCCTTTCTCCTTCTCCAGTTGCGAGCCACTCGACATTCACATTGAATAAAGTTGACAGTTTAAGGGCATAATCAAGAGAAGGTTTATAACCCTGTCTGAACCACGAAAAAACTGTTGACTGCGAAGTATTAAAAAATCTGGCTAAATCAGCCCTGGTCATATTCTTCTCTTTGAGAAGTTCTGACAATCTCTCACTAAATCCTTTGTTATCCATAACACTAAAATTTTCGGCTTATTTTTTCTAAAAGATTAGAAATAAATTCGAAAACACGAATTTATTTCTTGACATATTCGCAAACACGAAGTATATTATGCATAACTTCGATATATCGAAGTTTGTTAACTTTCAGTTCGGTTTTAGAAAGTTATGATGATGATAATTCAGCGTATTTCATTGGATAGAGCCGAACCTGTCCTTTGACTTACGCTTTTTTTATTTTAACACAAAGAGGGGAAAATGGAAACTAAGGAACTTACTCTTGTTGTAAAGGAAAAGACAATCGGCTCATTGGTTACTAATGCCATTGAAATTCAGAATTTCGTAAAGGATCGCCTTCAGGATTATAACCCAGACAATTACACAGGCACTGCAGAACAGGCTAAGAAAGACCGTGCTGAGCTTAACAAAGCCGCAGAAAAACTCAATTCAGAAAGACTTGCCCTTGAAAAGGAATTCAATAAACCTTTTGAAGAATTTAAAACAATCGTCAATGACACCTGCAAGCTTATCAAGGAAGCATCGGTAAAGATTGATGCCGTTGTAAAGGCTGCTGACGAAAAGGTAAAGGAAGAAAAGAGACTTCAGATTGAAGCCTACTGGAAAGACTGCGACTTCGCCCTTGTGACATTAGATAAAATATTCAATCCAAAATGGTACAACAAGACTTTCAAATTTCTTGACATTCAGGAAGAAATCAACGAGAGAATCACTCAGATAAAGAACGATCTCAAGGCAATTGAAGATTTTGGTTCGGATGTAGAAACACTCATGCCACTTTATCTTTCTACCCTTAACTTGCAGGCAACACTTTCAAAGGGTGCTGAACTCAAGGCAAATCGTGAAAAACTTGCTGCCGTTGAAACAATCAAGACTGAGTTTAAGTCTGAAGAAGTTATCGTTGAAGAATCAAAAACTGAAACTCCTGTAGACATGGCAAAAGTTTCTGAAACAGTAAAGCCAATCATTCAGTCCATGAATCCGGCTCAGAATGCATCAGCTCCAGTCCAGAAGATGGAATTTGAAATCATTGCATCACCTGACCAGTTGGAATGCCTTTCTGATACATGCAAGGAATTTGGACTTGAAGTAAAGGTTGCCCTCAAGCTCTCAGGCACTCCAAACCAGTTGAAAGCTCTCAAGGTTTTCTTTGATGGAAATGAAACTGAATACAACAAAGTTATCAAAGAAAAAGTTCTTACATTGGAGATGAAATAAGATGGAAGAAATTTGGAGAGAAGTCCCTAGATACAATGGAGCTTATCTAATTAGTAATTTAGGAAACATCATCATAATTTTATATGGAGATATATAGATGAATAGTCAGTTGGATTTGTTTTCAAAGCCAGCAATTTCACTAGACAAGCCATTAAGGGTAATAACTTTATTTTCCGGATATGGCAGTCAGGAAATGGCACTTGAAAGAATGGGTATTCCTTTTGAAATTTGGGGAATGTGTGAATTCGATAAATATGCATGTAGTCTCTACAATGCTGCTCACGATACAAATTTCAAAACTACAGATGTTAGAGACATCAAAGGAGGTGATTTGAACGTAAAAGAATGTGATAAGTATGATTATTTACTTACATATTCTTTTCCGTAGGAAAACCTTGTACTGATTTATCTGTAGCTGGGAAACAAGCAGGAATGTCAAAGGATTCTGGAACACGAAGCTCTTTATTATGGCAAGTAGAAAGATTACTAATGGAATGTAAAGAACTTGCAGACAAGGATCCATCTTATGGACTTCCTAAAGTTCTAATGATGGAAAATGTTACACAGGTAAAAAGCAAGAAAAATATGCCTGATTTTTCCACCTGGATTAAGTTTCTTGATTCTTTAGGTTATTCATCTTTCTACCATGATTGCAATGCCAAATACTACGGCATTCCACAAAACAGAGACAGAACATTCATGGTTTCTATTTTGGGTAACTATGACTATGAGTTTCCAAAAGAAATCCCACTTGAATTTGTAATGGTAGACATTCTGGAAGATGAAGTTGAAGAAAAGTTTTTCATTAAGAATGAAAAGGCTGACAAGTTAATTGAGCAGCTTATCGCAGAAAAAAAGATAGAAGCATAAGGAGAGAGAGTTATGACAAAGGAAGAGAACAAAATCTACATCGGACCAGTAGCAGTCAAGGTACTTGAAGAAATGCCTATGGGAAATATTTTCTCCGGTTATGATTTCAAGAAGCTTGTATCTGCAAGATGCCAGAGAGCAAAGAAAAGCCATGTAGCCAGCATTATGAGACCGCTTTGGGATTACAGATTGAGCAGCAAAAAGAAATGTTCATTCATCTGCATTGATGCATCCAAAAGCCTTTACAAGAAGATCAGTCTTAAGGAATGGAGACCGCTTGAAAAAGCTCTTCTTGCTGAGAAGAAAGAAAAGGAAATCAATAAGTCCATCAGGATTCTTGAAGAAAATGGATATGAAGTCAAAATTGCCTAATGTAAATTGCATCGGCTTCATAAAGAAATCCGAGAGGGGGAGCAAACATCAAAGTAACTCAGTTTACTCCCTTTCTGGATTAAGTCCCTGCATTTGGTGAGAAAGTAAAGGCATATACATGAATTTTAGTAAAGACAATAACGGCATAGCAAGCAAGCAAGCAAGCAAGCA
>CALAUH010000242.1 GCA_937892225.1 uncultured Treponema sp. | reverse complement strand
AGTATTTGGAAAAAGACGAAAAAGTACACTTTAATAATTATATAATTTTATTACGATTACTTATACTTTTATTACTTAAAATAAATGATGATGTAGTTCTTTATTATAATCTTAAAGAGGTAAACTAATATGAACGCAGATTATTCAGAAGATAAACTTGTTCAGGAAAATGCCGCAGAAATACTGGAATCTTTGGGCTGGGGAAATTACTATGCCTTTGATAATGAAATTATTTCTGATGATGAAAATCTTACTTTAGGTGAACAGTCTAACGGTAAAATTTATCTTGGCCGCAGTTCTCAAAAACAGATTATCCTTATTCCATATATCAAAAATGCACTTAAACGCTTTAATCCTGGAATTACAGATTCAGAAATAAACAAGGCTATTGCAGTTCTTCAGGATTATTCTTTGAACAATGACCTTGCAATGATTGTTCAGCAGAATAAGGCATTTTATCCATTTATAAAAGATGGTATTCCAGTAGAGACAACGGACGAATCTGGAAGCAATGTAAAACGAACTTTCAAAATTATTAACTTCAATGAAAAATCAGATTCTCCTGAAGAAGAAAGAAATGAGTTTGTAGCTGTCCGTGAACTTTGGATGGAAAGTCCAATTGGTAAGCCTTTAATGCGTGCAGATGTCATTGGCTTTGTTAATGGTTTACCTTTGCTTTTTACAGAACTTAAACGACTGGATGTGGATGTTAGAAATGCTTATCTTGATAACTACAAGCGTTCTCTTGAATGTGACCCACATCTTTTCTATTACAATGCAATGGTAATTCTTTCTAATGGAATGGATGCAAAAATCGGTACCGTTGGATCTAAATATAAGTTCTTCAGCGAATGGAACCGTAAGACAGAAGATGATGAAGTGGATGATGATGAACCAAAGATGCACATCATGCTGGAAGCAGTCTGTAATAAGCAGACATTTCTGGACTTGGTAGAAAACTTTATTATCTTTGATAATTCATCTGGAAAACTTGCAAAGATTCTTGCCCGTAACCATCAGTATCTTGGTGTAAATCAAGCTTTTGAAAAATATAAGGACCGACAGATTCTAGAAGGAAAAATCGGTGTATTCTGGCATACACAGGGTAGCGGTAAGAGTTACTCAATGCTTTTCCTTTCAGAAAAAATACATCGTAAAATTGGCGGAAATCCAACTGTTGTAATCATTACAGACCGTAGTGAACTTAATAAACAGATTAGCGGTACTTTTGAAGCTGCCGGATGTCTTGGAAGTGTAAAGGCAAACAGATACATTGCTTCAAGCGGAGATGATCTTATAAAGAAACTCAGCAAGGACAATTCAAAATATGTCTTTACTCTCATACAGAAGTTTAACAAATCAAATCCAACACCAATTCATGTAGATCATGATATCCTCTTGATTTCTGATGAAGCTCACAGAACAAATAACGGTATTTTTGCAGACAATATGTGTGCACTGTTACCGGATGCAAGCCGTCTTGGATTTACAGGAACTCCTTTGTTCTCAAGCGATAATATTACAAAGAGAACTTTCGGTGATTATGTTTCTGTATATGACTTCCAGCGTGCGGTAAAGGATGGAGCAACTGTTCCTCTTTATTATGAAAATCGTGGTAGTAAACTTAAACTTGAAAATCCAGAAATTGATGAAAAACTTCTGGAAATAATTGAACAGGCAGAGAATGACGAGGACTCTGATTTTGATGAAAAGGATATTGAAAATCTCAAAAATCAGATAAAAAAAGAACTCCATATTATCTGTAGCGAAGAACGTTTACGAAAAATTGCAAAGGACTTTGTAGATCATTATTCAGAACTCTGGCTTAACGGAAAAGCAATGTTTGTTTCTGTAGATAAAATTACTGCTGTAAGAATGTACAACTATGTTCAGGAATACTGGCAGCAGAAGATTACAGAACTTGAAAAAGAATTAAAAGATTTGGATCAGCAGGAATATCTTGAAGCAAAACACAAAATTGATTGGATGAAAGAAACTATCATGCGTGTTGTAATTTCTTCACAGAAAGATGATGAAGAACGCTTCAAAAAATATGGCCTTGATTTAGATATTCATAGAAAAGCTATGGAAAATAATGAACTGGATAAAGACTTCAAAGATGAAGATAATCCATTCAGAGTTGTTTTTGTCTGTGCCATGTGGCTTACTGGTTTTGATGTTCCTAGTCTTGGAAATCTCTATCTTGATAAACCTCTTAAAGATCATACTCTCATGCAGACAATTGCTCGTGCTAATCGTGTAAATGAAGGTAAGGAAAATGGACTCATTGTTGATTACATTGGTATTGTTCCGTATCTGGAAAAAGCTCTTGCAGAATATACTGTAAATAAGCAAAAGCAGAAAACTAGAGTTACAATTGACCGTGAAGATTTAATTAAACAGATTTATGATCATTGTGCACAGATAACTCAGTTCTTAAAGGATAAAGGAATCGAACTTTCTTCAATCGTTGATGAACAGGATAAAAATGCAAAATTAAAAGCAATTAGAGTTGCAGCAAATACAATTGCAACACCACCTTTAGACATAAAGAAACGATTTAATCTTATGACAGCACAGTTTTTGCGTTTATATAAATATGCAACAAATAAAGAAATTTCTGCAGAATTGAAAAAAGATAAAGGTGGAATTGAAGCAATTTATAAGCGTTTGAATATCCGCCGCCAACCTACAGATACTACTGATATAATGATGCAACTCCAGGAAGTAATTAACGAATATATAAAACTAGAAGATCCTGATGTAGTAGAAGAGGGCGTAAAATTTGATATAAGTAAAATCAACTTTGAAGTTATCCAGGCTGAATTTGAAAAAGTTAAACCAAAGGAACTTGTTATTCAAGAACTTTCAACAATTATTGAAATGCAGGCAGAAGCTTTGTTAAAAAAGAATCCAGCTACAACTGAATACTACAAACATTATCAGGCTGTAATTGAAGAATACAATAAAGCTCAGGACAAGGCTGAAATCAGAAAAGTATTTGAAGAACTTCTAAAGGTTGCAAAATCTCTTTCTGAAGAACAGGACCGTTGTATTCGTGAAGGCTTCACAGATATTAAAGAACTTGCCGTATATGACATGCTTTTTAAGGAAAGTTTGGATAAAAAAGAGATAGAACAGATTAAAGCTATTGCAAAAACATTACTTGAAAAGATAAACGATAAACTTGCAGAAATGACAAATCCATTTGGAAATAGTCAGAATGCTGCAGATATCGATGTTCTTATCAAGAATACATTATGGCAGGAACTTCCTGAAAGCTATGATGATATTGCAGTAGGCGAGTGCAGAAAAAAAATATTTGAATATGTACAGGCTATTTATGGAAATGTAGCATAATAATATATAATTTGTATTTAATATTTTATTATTTGCCAGTCATAACCACTTTTTGTAGTTACAAGATTAGAACCATAGCCAGCAATATAAGCTGCTCCATTTTTCTTGCTAACAAGGAAAGTTGGACTAGATATTTCTGTATTACCATATGAATTTATACCTATCTTACGAAGAATTTGTCCTTCTTTATTACATTCATATAGCCCTAAATAAGAAGACGATTTACCACCAGTAAAATAATATTTATTCTCGTAAGTGGAGATAAGAGTTCCTAAACCAAACTCAAATTCATAACTAGAGATAATAGAACCAGATTTATTAAATGTCTTTATCCATGTATCATTTGCAGATGCTCCATTTATTAAATCATTACCATTACCTATTGCAATTATATTTTCTCCATCAAAGATGATTTGATTTACGATTTCATCATCACAATGACCCCAATCATAAATTTTGTTCCATCCTGATGTTATTTCTTGACCGGCAGAA
>CALAUH010000241.1 GCA_937892225.1 uncultured Treponema sp. | reverse complement strand
TATTGCTGTTCGCTTTGTAATTGGACGAAATTGTCAGCTTAAGTATGGTGCGCGTATTTTGAATTCTGTGCTTGGTGATAATTCTACTGTATCATGCTGCGAAATTCTCAATAACTTAATCTTTCCGTTCCATGAACAGCATCATAACTCTTCATTTCTTATTGCAACTACAGTTATGGGGCAGTCTAATATTGCCGCTGGAGCAACTATTGGTAGTAACCATAACAGCCGAAGTCCTGATGGTGAAATATTTGCAAAACGAGGTTTCTGGCCAGGTTTGTGCAGCGACTTTAAACATAACAGTAGATTTGCATCATTTGTTCTTGTTTCAAAAGGAAGCTATCAGAACGAACTCGACATTCCTTATCCATTTGCATTAGTTTCTCCTGGAATTAATGGTGAACAGGCTGTAAGAATTATTCCTGCATGGTGGTTTATGTATGATATGTTTGCCATTACCAGAAATAATAATAAATTTAAAAAACGAGATAAGCGAGTTATAAAGATTCAGAATATTGAAACAGACCCTATGGCACCAGATACAATGCAGGAAATTATGTCTGCATTAAACAGATTGATTGGATTGACTTTGGGATATCTGAAAGATACTTGTAATGAAATTCTTGATGATGTTTCTCCTAAAGATGAATTTCAAAGGGCAAAAGATTTCCTTCATCAAAATCCTGAAGCAGACTTTGTGTTGAAAGATCCTGTTTGCCAGAAAAAGTATGGTGCAGATATAATCAAACCGGTTTCTGCATATAAAATGTATCGTAAAATTGTAAAATATTTTGCAACAAGAACATTGATGGAATATTGTCATGCCATCAATCAACCTTGTTTAACTATTGATGTTATTGAGAAAATCCGTACTCTTCCATTGTATACAGAATGGGAAAATGCTGGTGGTCAGATAATTCCGTCAGAAAAAATTCAGAATCTTTTTGAACTCATAAAGAATGGTAAAATTAATCATTGGAGTGAAGTTCATAATTTTTATAATGAATGTCAAAAATCTTATGATGAATATAAGGCTAGATATGCATTGTATTTACTTGAAGAATTGTATTCTCGACCAATAGAAGAATTTTCTTATGATTTATATAGAAATATTTCTGATGATGTTACAGTCTGTGCATATGATATTTATAATGCATCATTAAAATCTCGTGAAAAGGATTATACAGATTATTACAGAAATATGACTTATAGAAATCAAAAAGAAATGGAAAATGTAATTGGACCTCTGGGGGATAATTCATTCCTTATTCAATTGAGAAAGGATACTGCTCAATTTGTAAAGGATATACAGCAGATTTTCAGCGGATTATGTGAAAATTAAAACGGTTTTTTGGGAAGTGTTTGCAGAATGAAGCTTGTTTCTGGTAAATATAAACAGTTTGAAGGAATTTCTCTTAGTGATAGAAAATGGCCTGATAAAAAAATAGAAAAGGCTCCGGTATGGTGTTCTGTCGATTTGAGAGATGGTAATCAGGCTTTGGTAAATCCTATGGGGATAGAATCTAAACTTGAATTTTTTGATTTACTCGTAAAAATTGGATTCAAACAAATTGAAGTAGGATTTCCTTCTGCAAATAATACTGAATATGAATTTTTACGCCGCCTTATAGAAGAAAAGCATGTTCCAGATGATGTAACTTTACAAGTCCTTTGCCAGGCAAGAGAAAGTTTGATACAAAAAACTGTAGAGGCCTTGAAAGGTGTAAAAAAAGCAATTTTCCATTTGTATATTGCAACTTCTCCTGCTCAGAGAAAGTAT
Source organism: uncultured Treponema sp. (assembly GCA_937892225.1). Lineage (GTDB taxonomy): Bacteria > Spirochaetota > Spirochaetia > Treponematales > Treponemataceae > Treponema_D. The sequence goes on along the minus strand of CALAUH010000241.1, from coordinate 358 downwards.
AATTTTGGAAAATCAAAACAAGAAATTATAAAACTTGCAACAGATGGAGTTAAATGCTTAAAGAAATATTTACCTATTCTTGAGAAAAATGGAACTGAGATTCAGTTTGAATATTCACCCGAAAATTTTTCGCAGACAGAAATGGATTTTGCTCTTGAAGTATGTACTGCTGTGATGGAAGAGTGGGGGGCTACGAAAGATAAAAAAATAATTCTTAATCTCCCTACTACTGTTGAATGCAGTTTACCAAATCAGTTTGCAGACCAGATAGAATATTTTTGTCGTAATATTAAAAATCGTGAAAGTTGTATTATCTCGCTTCATAATCATAATGACCGTGGTGAAGGTGTTGCACAAT
>CALAUH010000240.1 GCA_937892225.1 uncultured Treponema sp. | reverse complement strand
AGCCTTATAAAAAAGGCTTTTTTTATTGTTAATTTTTGTTTTTTCATTATTATCGAACTGTATTTTTAGCTGTTTTTTCTGTTCTTCCGCATATTTCTTTTCTAATCTTTTTTGTTGTAATTGTTCATATAAATCATCAAACACAACTGGATCAACAGTTACAGTTTTACTTGCGTAAGAAATTGAACCATTCTTTAAAGTAGCTTTAACTGTGATTGTAGCTTCTTGTTTCTTGTGAGTTTGATATATTCTAGATATTGTTGCATTACCATTTTCATCATATTTTAACCATTCTTCAAATTTGTCAGAAGTGTATATATGAATTAGATTTTTGTTTTCATCATAATCGTACCATTCTTCGTTATTATTAGAATCCTTTTTATAAATCAAATTTCCTTTTTTATCATATTTATAATTGTATGGTTATAATTTCTACAGTTTTTGTGATTTAATAGTTTTTATAAAAAATAGATAGAAAATAATATAAATGAAATATAAATATTCCATAAGAGTGTTCTTATAAATAGCATTTTTCACTTGTAAAATTTAATTGAATATGTCTATTATTAATTAATAAAAAAAAGTTTTAAGGAGAAAATTATGAAAAAGACTTTTTTAGGAATATTAATTTGTTTGTGTTTATCTACATCAGTTTTTGGTTTAGATAAATTTATTAACAGCTATCAATGTGAGTTTTTGGATATTTATAATTTTATTGATCATAAATATCAAGATAATTTAAAAAATAAATCTTTTATTGAATATCGAGCAGGATTAATATGGGATAAATTTTCACTTAATATTTCTACTGATATTCAATTTGTTTTAATGCAGGTTTCATTTGGATATAATCTTATTAATACAGAAAATGTTGTCTGGTCAATAGGACCTGCTTTAAATTGTATATGGTTTGTTCCATATAATTTTGGTTTAAGTACAGATTTTGATTATTTAATTCCTATCAATGATAAAATTAATATTGATTTAGGAATTGGTGTAGCAGGGTATTACAATATTCCGTATGAAGCTGGAAAAGATGAAAAACATTTATATTCATATATTAGTGTTTATTACAAACCTCGTATTGGTATTTCAACAAAAATCAATAAATAAGAGAGAGTTTATTTAAAAAAGTATATTTAAAATTCCTTGAATAAACTTAATAATTTTGATAATTTAATTAAATTATGAAAAAATTGTTGAGTTTATTTCTATTCTTATTTTTATCTACATCTGTTTTTGCTTTAGATAAATTTGTTACAAGCTATCAAGTTAATAATAATAAAATAACAGAAACAGATTTTAATGGCTATTCTTTTACATTATCTAAATTTCATCATGTCGGTTATCATGCAGAATTAATCTGGGATAAAGTTTCAGTTGATTTTGGAATAGTTTCTTTTTATGATATTTACATTGATGCAGGATATAATTTTATAAATACAGATAAATTTTTCTTATCAGCTGGTATTAGAACTGAATATTCAAGAGCTTCAGAGATTGGAATTGGATTATATTCAAATGCCGATGGATTTTTAAAAATCACAACTAATTGGACTTTAGACCTGGGTATAACATTTGCCGGTATTTATTATTCTTTTGCAACTAATAACGAACTTGTAGGCAAATCAGACGAAAAATATAAAGTCTTCGCTTTTGATATAAATCCTCGTTTTGGAACTTGCATAAAATTATAGAAAATACTTGCAAAATTAAAATTTTCTATTATAATTTTGTTATAATAATATAAAAGGGAAGGTATTTTATGAAAAAGAAATTTCTTGGAATTCTCGCTTGTTTGTTTTTATCTACATCAGTTTTTGGTTTAGATAAATTTATTAACAGTTATCAACCTATGTTTGGTAATTGTATAATCACTGGTGATTATAGTGGAAATGAACCATGGACAGCTTATTATGGATATAGAGCTGGATTAGTTTGGGATAAATTCTCACTCAATACAGGTTTTACAGGTCTTTTCTCTGATTTTTATATTGATTTAGGTTATAACTTTATAAATACAGATAATATGGTTTTATCTGCTGGTGCTTTAATTGAAATTGATACTTGGATTTATCCAGGTTTTGGACCAAGTGTTAATTTTGATTATTTAATTCCTATTAATGAAAAAATTACTTTAGATTTGGGTGTTGGTGCAACATTCCTTTATTTCCCAACATTAAGTAATTATTATTCTGCATATACAGACTCAAATACTTCTATATTTGTAATTCAAGTTATGCCACGTATTGGTACTAGTACAAAACTTTAATAAAATAATTTTATTAAAAAAAAACTTGTTCTTATGAAGTTTTCATTAAGAACAAGTTTTTTTTTGTTTAAATCCTGAATTGATTTACTTCTTCCTGAATACTTAACATGTTATCTTTATTTTTGTTAGCACCATCGGTAACTGTTAAAGTGGTTGCAGAGATTTTATTTGAATGCTGAACAATTTCCTGCATTTCATTTTCTATATCTTTTGAAATAGAAGCTAATGTATTCATTTCTGATTCAATCAGATTTCCATTTTGTATTAATATATCAGATTCATTTTTGATTGTGTTTGCTGATGAAGTAATATCGTTCATTGCAGAAAGAATTGTATCACTTTCTGCTGTTTGATTTTCCATTGCATTTTTGATTTTAATTTCCTGATCTTTTACTATATTTGTTAACTGGAAAATCTGTTCAAATTCAGTCTGTATCTGCTGTGTGTTGTTAGAAATGCCGTTTACAGTATCCTGGAATAAAGTAAGCTGGTCAGTGATTTTAGAACCCTGTATATTCGATTTTTCTGCCAGTTTTCTAATTTCTGCTGCAACTACAGCAAATCCTTTTCCTGTTTCACCGGCATGTGAAGCTTCAATTGCGGCATTCATAGCAAGAAGATTTGTCTGTCTTGCTATGTTCTGAATAATTGTACTGGCTTCTTTTAATTTTTCAGATTTATCTATAAGTTCCTGTGTAAATTTTACAGATTCATTAATCTTATTTCGACCATTTTCAGATTTTTCCTGAAGTGTTGTAACTGATTCTGCATTTGATTCAAGAATTGTTGTTACAGATTTAATATTGTTTACCATCTCCTGAACAACTTTATAAGAATCATTTACATCGTTTACCTGTACTTCAGTTGCAGAGTTTAATAACGAAAATTTATCAATCATTCCGTTTATTGTGTTTTTAGAATTACCTACTGCAAGACTTTGTTTTTTTGTTTTATTTTGAATATTATTTATGCTTGATGTAATCTGCATAATTGAATCTGCGGCACGTTTCATATCATAAGCAAATGTTTCTGAAGTTGATACTGCATCAGTTACAGATTCATTAATTACACCTAAAAGATTTTTTGTAATTTTAAAAAATGAATTACAATCATTCATTAAAGCACCAAATTCATCACGAGAAAGAATTTCGAGATTGTCCATTGTATAATCTCGTTCAGCTAAAGACATTGTGAAATTTGAAATATCTTTTACACGGTCAACATTTCCTTTCATTTGAAAATAAATATCAAGAACAATGGATATGGCACCGACTAAACCGCTTGGTAAAAAATAACGTACGAGTATTTGTGTTTTTGAATACATTTCGTATGCTGGTGCAAAAATAACTGTTATTAGTACAAGAATAAGTCCTACACTGGAAAAACTTGATACAATTATACTTCTTGAGATAATAGGGAAGGCTATATTTTTTCTGGTAAAAGGTAATTTTTTTATTTCCTGCTGAACTTTTTGAAAGAAAATAATATAGAATAAAAGTGCAAGAAGGAATGTAAAACCAAAAAATGTAAATAAGATTGGAAGTAATTTTGTTTCCATCCCGCGTAATTTAAAACCAAAATAAACAATATTAGGAACAATAACAGAATTTAATAATGCTAAAAAAACTGTTCCTAATTCAAAAATTGTAGTCTGTTTATTTAATTTTTCTGCTAATTCAGGACTTCCATCATAAGAATGAAGAATTTTATCATTATATATATAAAAGGCTGCTATAAAGAAAATAACAATTGTACAACTTATAAGAACAACTGGATGTAAAAAAACATGAAAGGTCTGTTTTAATGTGAATAATTTTAAATATACACACCAAGCCCAGCATAAAGAAATTGGTACAAAAAATACTAGGGAATAAAGTAAAGGAATTTTTTTTGAAAAAGGTTTAATTATGTTTCCTGCCATAAGTGCTCCAATTTATTAAGTCTTTTTCTTTTTTAGATTGTTTATTATAACACTTTTTTTTATAAAATACAGATTTTTTTTATTTTTTTTTTCTATAAAATAATAAAAACTTGCAAAATCGACATAAGCGTTGTATCATTTAAATAATTTAAATGTTTTTTTAGTTTTTCATTCAAAAGGAGTAAATGATTTCTATGGATGTTAGTTCCTTTTATAAAACTATCGGCGGAGAATATGAAGATGTTTTATCACGACTTGGAACGGAAGAGAAAGTAAAAAAATTTGTCAGATTATTTTTTCTTACTGGTGATTTTGAATCTCTTGAAATTGCTATAAATAAACAGGAAGCAAACGAAGCTTTTGAATTTTCACATTCTCTAAAAGGAAACTCGTTAAATATTGGTTTTACTAGATTTACAGAAAAAATTAATGAATTAGTTACTTGTTTACGTCCAAGAGTTATAAGTGATGTTGATTTAGTAAATAAATTATTTTCAGAAGTAAAACAGGAATACAATTTAATAAAATCTGAATCTGAAAAAATAATGTAATAAGGGTAACATTATGGATTTTAAAAAAGATAACAAAAAATTACAAAAAATTTCTTTAGTGGATATGTCTCATGATATTAGAACACCTATGAATGCAATCATGGGATTTATAAACATGGCAATTAAAGATATTGATGATAAAGAAAAAGTTTTACATTGTCTTCATCGTGCAGAAAATTCATCAGAAATATTAATGGATTTAATCAATAATATTATTGATATGGATCGTATAGATAAAAATGATTTTAATATATACGAAAAGACTGTAGATGTTTTAAAAATTACAGATGAAATTGTTCCAAAACTTACAGAACTTGCCCAGGCCAAAAATATTGATTTGCAGTTTCAAATAGGTGATATAAAAGATAGATTTGTATTATCAGATGTTCATAGAATTAACCGTGTATTAACAAATTTAATAACTAATTCTATTCAATATACAAATGAATATGGCTGGATAATCGTAAAATTAGAACAGCTGAATGAATCATCAAGAGGATACGGAAAATACCAACTTAAAGTAATGGATAATGGAAAAGGTATAGATGATGATTATCTTCAAAGTCTTTTTAATTATTCTGCAAATAAAAATGAATTTGGTAAAAGAGATAATGGTTCTGGACTGGGATTGCCTTTAGCAAAAAAAATAATTGAATTAATGAACGGTACAATTGATGTTCAAAGTATTCAGGGAAAAGGAACTGAATTTACAATCGTTTTACCGTTAAAAATCCAAGACAAGAATGACTATAATACTGTTAGTCTTGATACTGTAAATCCAGATTTTAAATATGAAGGGAAAAAAGTTCTTTTAGTAGATGATAATGATTATAACAGAGAAATTGCATCTGTTATTTTGCAAGACGAAGGTTTCATAGTAGAAGAGGTCAATGACGGAAGAGTTGCAATTGAAAAAGTAAAATATAACGGACCTGAATATTATGATTTTATTTTAATGGATATTCAAATGCCTTATATAAATGGATTTGAAGCAACTAAATCCATCAGAGAACTATTCCCACAACATCATATTCCGATAATCGCACTTTCTGCAAATGTATATGAAGAGGATAGACAAAAATCTTTAGAAGCTGGAATGGATGAACATATAGCTAAACCTATTGTAACAACAAAGCTTCTAAAAATAATTGAGAACTTGTTATAAAAGAGATTTTTATGGATAAACAGTCTGATAATAATTCAAAGAAAATAGATAGAATCTTTACTCTATTAACAATAATTTTTATTATATTATTTTCATTAACTTTGTTTTCATACAGTAAATTAAATAAGTGTACTGAAAATAAATTATTATCAGATTTTGAAACTATTTCTAAATACGCTGCAAAAAATTTTTATAATGATAATATAAAATTGTTTGATGAATCTGAAAATATACAAAAACGTTCTGATATTGCTTTTAGTAAATATGTAGATTATTTGCCTTGTTCTGCAGATTGTTATCTTGTAAATAAAAATATGAATTACATTTCTTCAAATCTGCAGCAGAATTTTAATATTCCTGCAGAAATATTTTTCTATGAAAGAGAAGGCAGCGGATTTTTAAATACATATGAAATTGCATTGTTACAGGAAAAATATAAAAAGGAAACAAGTTTTTCTCATGAATTTGTAAGTCATGGTGTATATTTTATTTCTAATTTTAATAAAAT
>CALAUH010000239.1 GCA_937892225.1 uncultured Treponema sp. | reverse complement strand
TGCATATTATAAAGCAGGTTTGGAAGGTACAGCTTTAGATTACTGGCAGATTGCAGCTGAAAACGGTTATGGTGGACTTTTATTATTAAACAAGATTGAAATTGTAAGAGAAAGACGCGTAACTGGAGAATCAAGCGATAAATATATGAAACTTTCAGAAACAGGCGGATTCCCTGGAACTTTTGAAGGAAATGAAATTTTCAGTGGTCCTGTTTCAGTTTTACCAAATCAGGATGGAACTTACTGGCTTATTGCATATAATTCAAATCAGCTTTTAAAAATGAATTTAAATGGCAGGGTATTAAAAAGAGTTACGGGGCCATTAGAAGGTTTTGACAGACCGGTTGATGTAATAAGATTGAATAACGGTAATCTTTTAGTAACAGAAAGTTCTGGAGACAGATTGTCTTTACTGGAACCGGAAGGACAGTTTATTAAGCATATCGGTTCAAAAGGAAGATCAATCGGTAATTTAGTAGGACCTCAATATGTTGCAGAAGATGAATTTGGAAGATTGTTCGTTACAGATTATGGTAATAGAAGAGTAGTAGTTTTTGATCCTGAAGGAAACGGACTTTATCATTTTGGTGGTAAACAGGTTGGTTTTAACGGATTAAAAGGACCTACAGGTATTGCAATAAAAGATGACAGTGTTTTTGTAGCAGATGATGATTCTGGTTTAATTTATGAATTTGACAGAGCAGGTAATTATATAAGAGATTTAGTTGAACCAAAAACCTTTAAGCATCCGGAAGCAATAAAGTTTTATCAGGATTCTTTAATTGTTTGTGATAAAAATCGTATTGTAAATGTTGATATTGATACAGGTGCTGTTTTTGAATATGCAAATATTGGTAAAGGTTCATCAAGGGTAACTGCCGCAGTAGCTGATGTAAATAACAATGTTATAGTTACAGATTTTGTTGAAAATTCAGTTTATGTAATGTCTAAAAAACAGGAACTTGTCGGTGGACTTTTTGTACAGATAGAAGAAGTAGATGCATCTAACTTTCCGAATGTTGTTGTAGAAGTAAAAGTAGAAAACAGACATAGACAGCCGGTTGTAGGTTTACAGGAAGAAAATTTCTTCTTTACAGAAAAGAAAAAGCCTATAGAAGATTTAAAATTTTTAGGAAGCGCTTCTAATAATACAATGGGTGATATAACTATTATCATAGACCGTTCTGAATCTACATCTGAATATAAAACAGAAATAGAAACTGCTGTAAAAGAAATTGCTTCATCTATGAAAGGTAATGGAACATTAACAATTGTAACAGCATCAGATGTACCTGCAGTTGAATATGTAGGAAGCCCGGATAAATTAGGTGATTTTAGTCTTGAAGCAGTTAAAAATCCATATGTAAATGAATCAGCTGCAGATTTATCTATAAGACTTGCTGCTAATAATTTAATCAGAGGGGCAAAGAAACGTGCAATTGTTTATATCAGTGATGGTACTGTCGGACAAAATGCATTTAATAAATATAATCTTGCAGAACTTACATCGTATATGAATAATAATTCAATTGGTTTTTCATATGTTCAGGTTGCACAGTCTTCTGTTTGCGATGAATTTACATATCTTTTAGATAATACTAATGGAAATGAATATTATGTTTATAGACCGACTGGTCTTTCTGATGTTTATAACGATATAATTAAACAGCCACAAGGTGTATATCAGTTATCGTTTACTTCGAAATTGCCTACTAATTTTGGAGAAAATTTTATGCCTTTAGAAGCTGAAGTTTATCTTTTAAACAGAAGTGGAAGAGACGAAAGCGGATATTTTGCACCATTGCAATAATTAAAATTCTGTTTTTATTCCAAGAGTTATTTCTGTATTTAGATTAGTCGCTTTATCTTTTTCTAATAATAATATTAATCCAAGATTTGCATTTGCGGAGAAAGTTTTGTTAATTTTTACATTCAAATTATGATAGTATTCATACTGTTGTAAAAATTCCTGTGATATGTAATTAAAGTTCAAATTAAAAATTTCTTTACGAATAGCAGTCAGGTTTTTATTTTTTATAAATGGTATTTTATTACTGCTGTGATTCCAGATTAATGATGATGTAAGATTCCAGTTCTTTTCATCATCAATATTAAAATCTAAGGCAGTTTTAATTGTATTATCGTTGTTGGAATATAAAAGTAAATTTGAATTCGAATTAAAAGTAAAACCACTTTTTGTAAAGTCAAATTCAGGCAATTTTATAATCAATGTGTTGTTTAATGACAATTCATTTTGATTAAAAAGTTTTCCTTTATTATTAGAAGATAAAAGATTAATTACTTGATTAGCTGCATTTATTTTAATCTGATAAATATCATTAAGCTTTTGATTTTTATAAATATCTCTTGAAATACTTAATTTAAAAGAAGCAGGTATAAATAAATCTTTTATTGAATTATTTAATTTATTTTTTAATACCAAGTCATAATTTGTTGAATAATAATTATCAACCTGAATCTGATTATTAATTGCCGGTAAGAATAAATCTAGAACAGGCAAAGATGTATAAAAGAATGAATAATCCTTTTGTGATGTAAACAATGAATTAAAATCAGAAAAATAATTTCCGCCAGATAAAATATATTTTTTTTGTCCGGCAGTTTTTGTATTTATAATTGATAAACTTGTTTTTGAAAAAGTAAAAGGAAGTTTTAAAGAAAAACTTGCATTATTTTTATTTTCCGTTGTTATTGTGTTGGTATAATCATTGTTTAAGGTATATTCTAATGAAGGTGTAAAATTAGAATCTTTTATTTTTGATGATAAAATATTTGAAAAAGTAATATTTCTAAAATTAGAATTTATAAATCCTGGAGAAAACTGCATTTTTGTTGTATCCAGCCAGGAAATAAAATAATTATCAGTTTTTGAAATTATAGCATTTTCTTTTTGTTCTAAAATTAATTTAGAATTTAAGATGATTGAAAATTTTTTGAATAATAAATCTAGATTTAGGTTTGTTTCCTGATTTTGATTTTTTGATGAATAAAAATCTTTTGCGGTTGTAATATAACTGATATTTAAAGGAATATTAATTTTTGAAAAATCAAATTTGATAAAATCAGATTTTAATGAAGTTTTGTCTAAATTTGAAAAAGAAAAATTTTCATAGAAATTTAAAATATTAAATAAAGGTTCATTTGTTTTTATCTGATGCGAACCATTATCAAAAATATTTTTTTCTTTATTTTGACTGGATGTAGAAAAAGAAAGTGCAGTATCAAGATAAAGTTTTTTAAGACTTAAATTTGAACTTAAAGAAGCATCGAGTAATGCATCCGTAGAAAAATCATCTTCAAAAAAGGCAGAGGCTTTTTGTGTAGAGTAAAACGTCGTATTTGTAGATAATTTATCATTTTTATAATTGTAGTTTGTTTCAAAATAATTTTTTACAGAAGTTGATGCAGAATTTTCTTCATAAAAAAGTTTTCCTAATAAAACAGAACCTTTTGTAATTGAATCGTCTTCTAAATCAAGTGTAAAGGTGCAAATCTGTCTGTTTGGAACTACCGATTTATTTATTATCAGTTCTACATCATTTTTATTTATTTTTTTATTGTCTATATAAACTTGATTTTCTTTTACATCAATTTTTAACTGATGAAATTCTGTTTTATTTGAAACATAATTTTTAAGAACATTTTCATTTATAGATAATTCCAATGCTTTTTGTCCGTATTCATAAGGATTAAAACTTGAATTATCTAAGATAAGTTTGAAGTTTCCAGAATAATTAACTGCAAAATCTAAAGTAATATATCTGTAAATTGAGAAATCTGAATTCTGGAAATAGGAAATAAAATCAATGTCTTTTTTGTGAATTAAATTTTTGTCTAAATATTGAAAATCAATCTGAGTTAAAGATAAATCATTTTTGCGTTCAATAATTTTACTTTGTGCATAGATGTTATCATCATGAATTAATAAACTGTTTTTTAGAACCGGCTCAAAAGGTCCTGCAAATAATGTTCCTTTTTCCAAATCTGATTCTGTAAGATTTTCTTTTAGAAGAATTATTCTTACAAGAGTTGTATCTGCAAGTTTAAGACGGTCATTTTCATCAAAAATAATCCTTACAATCTGCCATTCTTTATTATCTGATTCAAATGGCGTAATTATTTTAGAATCCAAAGGATTTGAAATTTCAAAAGTAGGTGCATTTTGATTTGAATAACCATTGTGGAACTGCAGGAAGATTCTGTATCCATTTAATTCTTTTTGTGATTTTAATGCAATTTCAAATTCCTCACATGAAAAAAGATTAAGTTCTTCCGGTAAATATAAATCTTTTGAAGCCCATGCTGATTCATTCGTTTTAGCATTGGTAAAATCCCAGTTTACTGGAATCTGTATTCCGTTTATTGTGGAATCGTAAAATCCATTAAGTTCAATTTCTGAATATTCGTTTTCTTTAGATAAAGTTATGCCGTTGTTCAGTTCAGGTACATTTTTAGTTTTTACACCGGCATTTTTTGAAAAATAATACGTATTAGAATCATTTGTGTTTTCTAAATTTACAAGATATTTTCCTGTTGTATTAGGATTTTCCAGTGATAAAGAAACTGCATCATGAATTGTAAGACCATTTAAATTATATTTTATTCCGCCAGATAAAGCTGTATAACCGGCAAGATTGTTATCATAAGTACTGTATGTTGAATTAAGACTGACAGGCCATCTTAAACTTAAAGAAGTATCGTATGTAAGATTTTTGTTTTTGTTATAAAGAAAACCGATTCCTGTATTAATGCTTCCGTAATTTAAATCACTGGAATCTTCTTCCCAAGTAATATAGATTTTATCTGTTTCGCTTACATTTTTAGAAAGTGTTACAAATCCAGATGTTGATTCATATTTTATTAAAGGATCTAAGTGTCCGTTTATATAAACATTAATTGTTCCCTGACATGCTTTTTTCCCGATATCAAAATACGAAACTGGAGAATAAGTTCTTAATTGAATAGCAAGGTCCGATGTTTCATTTTCAAATAAATATATGTACGGATTTGTATCTGCAAAAGGATATCTTACAGAAGGATTAGAATAATCTGTAAAATCAGAATTATTGTTTTTTATCTGTGCGTAAATATGTGAATCGTAAAAGAAATCATTTTGTGTAAAATTAAATTCATCTTCATAGGTATAAGCTGAATAATTTGTATTTACTTCATCAGAAAATTTTGAAATTACAGATAAATCACAGGATGATAAAATTCCGCAGTCATATAAAGCTGAATATAAAAAAGGTGAAAAAAGTTTATTTTTCTGTAAAACTACAGCTTTGTTTCCGTCAATTTTATCTTGAAGTAAAGAGTATTTAGATAAATCTATGTTTGTATTATTCTGATTAAAATATGTCTGAATATTACCCAGATATGTATCTTGAGTTGAATAATTTCCAAGTGATGATAAAAAGTCTTCTGTTAAAGAATCATCTGTAAAAGTTAATAAAATATTTGTCTGTTCATTTGTATTTGCACTGTTTGAAAGAATAAGCAGTTGTTTTGAATAAGAAACTGAATATTGAGATGAATCAAGTTTTTTATATTTATTTCCGTTTGAATCTGTATATTGACCGTTCTTATTTTGAACAAAAATATCTTTTATATTTTTAATAAGATTCTGATTTGGAATAACAAAAACTTTTCCTTTTAGATAGTTTTGAACGGGAATGTCTGTATCATTGACTTCATTTTTGCCATAAAAAGTTTTAGTCTGAAATTTGGTCATATCATAACGTAAAATAAAATCACCAGACCATTTTTGATTTACAATATCCTGGAAATGAAGAAGAACTCCCGGCGAATTATTATTTTCTGTATTTAATCCATAACCGTTTTTTGATGCAGAATAATACGTTGGAAAAGAAATATTTTTATTTGATAAAAGAAATCTTTGTAAAGAGTTTTTATCATTTTTATATTCTAAAGAAAAAGTTGACTGCGTAAATTCATCTGCAAAAGAAAAATTGAAAAACCAGTATGGAGTTATTTTAATTAATGCAGTTAAATCTACCTGCTGTTTAAAAACCGGTATTGAAGGTGAAAGAACAAATGGTGTTCCTTGACCAAATGATGAACTTAAAGTTTCTGTTAATTCACCTGTCCAGTAACCGGAAACTTGAACTGCATCTTCTTTTTTCTCCTGTGAATAAATTTTGTGATTAAGCGGCAATAATAAAAATAATAGGATGACTAATTTTTTTAACAGTCTTGCCTTATGTATTTTTATTTCAGGATGTTTTTTTCCCATGTTCAGAATGGCTTTTTCAACGGCCTGTTTTTTTTCTGTATTGTTGTTATCAAAAAGATCTAACTGATATGGCTGTTCATTATTGTCTATATTTTCAAGTCCAATTCCTATTAGTCTTACACCTCTTGAAACTGTATATTTTTTATT
>CALAUH010000238.1 GCA_937892225.1 uncultured Treponema sp. | reverse complement strand
GCAATCATTAACTTTATCACCATTTATATCAGTAAATACTGGTCTACCCCAACCTGTTACAGGGAAAGGATAAAGCAATTCAAGATTTTTATCAAAACCGTAAATTACATTACCGTCTGGACATATATACAACTGGTTATCAATAACTGTTATAAATACATCATTACAAGTAACATTTGGAATCTGTACAGAAAGAAGCTGCTCATCAAGTCCTATTTTAGTAATAAGACCATCTGTAGAAACTACATAGAAATTATCACCAATAGCAACTGCATTTTCTCTATAAAGACCATTAAGATCTACAGTTGTATAATTCTTTGTATTTAAATCCCATAAATAGAATTGTCCCTTTTGCAACACAAAGCCTACATAAGGTAATTCCCCGCCTTTATTTTCCATAAATGCAGGAGAACCATATGAAATGCCTGGAACATCTACAGAACTTTGTATTCCATCTTCCCAATCCTGAATTACAATAATTTTTCCAAAGAAACTTTTATCATACAAAGCTACTAAAGTTTTATTATTTTTCATTTCGTATACAGATGGTGTCGATTTTACAGAACCAAACAATGTAATTTCAATTTCCCTTATCTGTCCGTTTAAATCTACAAAATAAAATTTGCCGTTATCTGTAATAACATAAATTCCTTGTGATGTAACAGCAGGTTTTACAGAAACATTATCATTCAACATTACAGGATATTCATCTGAATATTCAAATTTACGATTCATCAGATAAACTTCTCCATGGCTAGTTACACACCAAACCTTATTATCATCTTTTTGATTTTTTAGAGGAAGAACAAAGACAGAATCATTCATATTTAAACGAGTAATTGCTGTACTTGGAGTTTCCATTGAAACTAATGTATTTTTATTTTCTACCCAATAAACAGCATTTGTTTTTGCTTTTGAATCATATGTTTCTAACTGCAAATCGCCGTCTGGTTTACCTTCCAAATCGATAGGGAATCCAGGTATATCATTTGTTTTTACAGAATCATCAGAAATTGCAGAAAGTTGAATTATGAATTCTGAGTTTTTAATTCCAATATCAAGACGACCTAATGAATACAAAGATAAAACTTTTGCTATAGAAGCTTTACTCTTCAAGAAGAATGGAACGCTTCTTGCAAGATCATAATATAAACTTATAGTTGTATTATTTGATAAACCTTTAGAAACTGTAGTCCAGTTTTCATCGGCCGAAATTTTTCCTAACTGATTACTTACTTTATATATTTCTGAAAGATTTTCTTCACTTTCTGAAAAATAAATAAATCCATCTTGAACAAGATAATATGGTTTTGGCAATGATACTTCAAAAACACCGAGTAAATCTTGTAAAAAAGCTGGTAATTCCAAACAAGGAATGCGTACTCCATCCAAAATTAAACTTGAATTGTCTTTTATCAAAATTGATTCTGTTAATGATTTAAATACTTCCTGTCGCTTTTTTTCATCAACTACCTGTATTGCAAAAACTGGATCATTTTTGTTTTCTATTCCAAAAATTGCAATTTCTTTTCCAGACCATGAAAATAATAAATCATTAAGAGAAACTTTCAATATACTTTCTGATAATTTATCAAATTTATTCCACATTTCATCGCTATTGTCTAAAAAGAGAGGCATAAATGCATTTTTCATCTGTTCGAGAGTACCGGCATTCAACAATGTATAATACTGAACATTTTCTTTTAATCGAGACAAAATTGCAGGTGTGGTAGATTTTGTATTTAATATTTCTTTTAAAGTAAAAGTTTCATCCTCTACCATTTTATATGGAATATGAGCATTTAACTTTATATCTTTATCTGTAATTGTAAATGATACGGAACTCAAACTGTCTGGTTCAATAACCTTTGAAAGTTCTGAAACAATTCCTTCGTCTTCTGTAAAACCATCAAGCAATTTTCTGGCATGTACAACAACTTGTATAGGATCATCAGTTTTCTGTTTTATTACTTTAAGATCTTCTGGTGAATAATTATTGTAATCAGTTTCAAATGCTCTTGAAAGCAGAACATATATTCCTCATTTCAAAGGAACATATATTACAAGCAATAGTGCATATCATGATGAAAAACAATTAGAAGGTTTGGTGGATCCTGAAACTGGAGAAACTATTCCAGGAGTAAACCTAAGAGTAGCTGTCAATAATGGTCTTATAAGCATATTAGGAACAGAACAACAAGATAGGCCTAGTGTACTTTTGCAGAAAGGCACTAATATAATAAAATTATCCAAGAATAGTTCTAATAAATATCCTACTAAACTAATTATCACTCATGATAAAACATTAGTTAGTAATGATACTTTATATGTTGGAGAAATCCAAGTAGTAAATGGTTATAACCCTATAATTTCCAATTCCATTGATATTAATAGTGTTTTAAATAGAATCCACGAATTGGCTATACAAAGATGCAAAATATAAAGCATCTTTGTTTGATCCTTCTTGAATATAATAATCCATAAGGCAATTGGCAGCTTCCATCTTTTGAGAAAAATTTGCAGCTCCAGAAATAATCATTTTATTATAATGAATTAAAAACAATTAACATTAATTGATCTTCTAAATATTGTATAGATCCATCATTAAAAAATGTTCTCTCTTTAAACTGGGTAAGAACATAGCAAGTTGTCCAGTTTCTAAACTTATCTTTATGAGCTGTAGGTCTGTTAGCCAAGCCATTCTGCGCCTGACTCAGAATAATCCTTTTTCTCTTTCTGAACTTCTTTCGC
>CALAUH010000237.1 GCA_937892225.1 uncultured Treponema sp. | reverse complement strand
AGTTTGTTTATGGCTGCCGGAAAAACTTCGTGCTGGTAAAAGGGAATATGTTCAGGGTGTTGAAGTGCCTGTTGATTATGATGGAGTTGTTCCGGACGGATTTGACGCAATTGAACTGCCAGAATGCGATTACCTTATGTTCCAGGGTGAACCATTTAATGAAGAAGATTATGAAGATGCAATTCGCGCAATGTGGGAAGCTGAAAAAAAGTATGATCCTTCTGTTGTTGGGTTCAAATGGGATGTGGAAAATCCTAGAATTCAGCTGGAACCTCGTGGCGAACGCGGATATATTGAACTTTTGGCGGTAAAAGGGAAATAATCAGTTGATTTTTCGAAAGCATTGTTTTGGTATATAATAATTATATGAATAAAAAAATACCAAACATGCTTTCAATTTTAAGAATCCTTCTTTCACTTGGTTTGATTTTTACTCCAGCTTTTTCAATTTCATTTTTTATTCTTTATACATTGGCCGGCGCCACCGATGCCCTGGACGGATTCCTTGCCAGAAAACTAAACGCGTGCACACCATCCGGCGCCATAATTGACAGCCTTGCAGACATAGTTTTTTTCGCGACAAGCCTTGTGAAAATTTTCACCGCCATCACAATTCCGCGCTGGCTTTTGATTTGCCTGGCAGTTATTATTTTAATCAAATTTGCGAACGTTCTATTCGGTTTTATAACGCGGAAAAAACTTGTGCTGCCTCACACAATCCCGAATAAAATTACCGGTTTTTTAATTTTTCTTTTCCCATATGTATTTGCCTTTGCAGATGTAAAATATGCGGCAATTCCTGTGTGCGTTGTGGCAATTTTTGCAGCAGTGCATGAAAGCGTGGTAGTTTTATCGAACAAACGGGGACAGCCTTAATAAAATTTCTAATTAAATTTACTCAAAAAATCAAATTTGCTGTAAAATAATAGTGTATTCTCATATTGTCATGGCAAATTTGGATTTATTATTCAGGTCAATTTCTTATATCGAAGCGCATCTTGATTGTGATTTGCAAACTGAAAGTATTGCGAAGGCATGTTTTACATCAAAATCAGGCTTGGAAAAAACTTTCAGAATGTCTCATTTTTCAATTCAAGATTATATTTTGCGCCGAAGAATGATGAAAGCTGCCCAAATGATAGTCCAGCAACCCCAAATGCGTTTGATTGATATAGCTGTTCAGTACGGTTATTCCAGTCATGAAGCGTTTACCCGCAGTTTTAATTCTGTGTGGAACTGTAATCCGTCAAAGTTTAAGGAAAAGTATGTACAAAATGGCCAGATTCCTGAACTTTTCCCAATGATTACAGGCTTTTATCAATTAAAAGGAGAACAATATATGAGAAGAGCTGTTGATATTTCACAAATGTATGATTTTATTAAGGAACGTACAAATTGTTATTGCGTATGTGCAGACATAAATCATCTTATTCCTATAAACGAAATTTCCCACAAGGCTGGCGACATTGCACTTTGCGAAACAATGAAACGCCTTATGGATTGTAGTGGTAATGATGATGTAGTTTTTAGAATTGGCAACGACGAGTTTGTTTTAATCACCTGTAGCGAAGACATTAAATACGCAGAAGCAATTCGGGAAAAAGTAATTGGTATGAATGGCCAGACTTTTGACTTTGAAGACAAAAAAATTCCATTGAGTTTGTATGCTGTTATTACAAAAATAAATGTTGAATCTATGAAATATTCAGAATTGTTTGGTGCTTTGGAACAAGTAATTGATAGAGAAAAAATAAGGATGAAAAAATAAGTAAGTATTAATTGCAACTGTGTTATTGGCAACAACCATTGAATTATCCAAATTAACTCTTGACATACATACCAACGGTATCTATAATACAATTACATACCATTGGTATGTAAGGTTATATATGTCAAGAAACAAATATCCTGAAAAAACTGAACAACTGATTATCAGCGTAGCAACAAAACTCTTTTTAGAAAAAGGTTACGAAAACACATCTTTAAATGATATTATCAGCAATCTTGGTGGACTTACAAAAGGTGCAATTTACAGTCACTTTAAATCTAAAGAAGAGATTTATCAGGCTGTAATCTACCAGCTTTCCGCTGCTTCTGATGATGAAATTGAAGCAGTTATAAAAGCGCCGCAATTTACTGGCCGCCAGAAAATAGAACTTGTACTTAAAAAATCTTTGGAAAGTGCAATTTCGAATCATTCTGCAGCTGTAAAAATTGATTATTCCAAAAATCCAAAAATGCTTTATTCACTTCTGGAAGAAATTAAAAATGAAGTAGCTCCAATGTTCGTTCTTCCAATCATCAACCAAGGAATTCAAGACGGCTCAATTAAAACAGAATTTCCAGAACAACTGGCGGAACTTCTCGTTTTGATTATCAACTTCTGGATAAATCCGCTTGTTTTTGACTGCTCACCAGAAGAAATTGTAAAAAAATGTAAATTATTTTCATCAATGCTCACCCCATTTAATCTGGACATTATCAATGATGAAATCTTAAATCAACTTTCCAATTTAAAATAATTACAGGAGTTTATATATGGAAAACACAATCAACAAATCAAAAAAACAGATTATTTCTATTATAACAATACTTTTTATAGTTTTATCAATTATTAAATTCATTGAATTTATATTTATCAGAACAGAAGAACACACAGTTTTAGCTGATAATGTAATCTGCAAAATTTGCTGTATAGTCGGCACATTAATTGCAATGAAATATTGCAATCTTAAGTTTTCGGACATCGGATTAAAATACAAAAATACATTTAAATATATTGGCTGCGGTTTTGGACTTGGTATCTTTACTTTTGCAATTTCTTATGGAATTGAGATGTTGATTCTTATTCTTCAGGGAAAATCTCCTTATCTTTCTGCTTACATTACTAACTTTGGACTTACAGGTGCAACTGCGGAAGTCAGCCTTTCAATTGGTGCTGTTTTAATTTGTATTGGCGTAAATATCATCAACGTTCTTGCAGAAGAAGGATTATTCCGCGGCTTCATCTTAAAAACTGTTCAGGATAAATGGGGATTTAAAAAAGCAAATTACATTCAGGCGCTTTTATTCGGATGGTGGCATGTTATTATGTGTATAAAAGGTGTTATGGATGGCGACATGACTGTCTTAATGGCAGTTGTATTTGCAATCGGATATATAATTCTTGCCGGTATTCTTGCAATTGAATGGGGCACTTGTGTGAACATGACAGGTGTACTTTGGGTTGGTCTTTCTGAACATTTTTTCAACAATTTTATTGGAAACTTTTTACACGTTGTAAGTTCTACAGGAACTGATGAAATGCAGATAATCAGAATTGTACTTTCAAATCTTCTTTCTCTTGGAATTGTACTTTTTATCAACAAGAGAAAAAATAATAAAAAATAAGTGATAAAAAAATTACGGCGCTTTATTTTATATTTGATAATTACAATTTTTTATTAAAAATGTATGTCAAATATTCAAACCCATCACCAGAAAACGGTTCATAAACAGCTTTTTCTACAAGTTCGTAACCGCGTTCAAAGTACCAGTCTACGTCGCATTCGCAGTCTGTCCAAAGGAACATGTTTTTATAACCGCGTGAACGGAAAAGTTCCATGGCAGCAGTTAAAATCTTTTTTCCCCAACCGGTTTTAAGGCTTACAAACAGACTTAGTTTTACATCATCCTCTTTCATAAAAGAAAAAGTTTTCTGGTCCATCATGTGAAGATATTCGCGGCCGTTTTTGAAAAAAGTCTGCTGATCAGGCGTAAGAGATATATACTGACACGAAAACCACTGCTCAATGCTGTTTTCTTCATCTTTTTTTTCTGCAAATGTGATGGCACGTAGTTTACCGTTTTCTGTAAGCTGGAACTGCATGTCGTTTGCGGCCATATTGTGGCGAACTACCATTTCTACATATGTGCGACGAAATTTTTCATCACCATAATCTGGGGACCACATGCTTTTTACGCGGTCAACAATCTGCGGAATGTTTTTTAGATCAAATTTTTCCAGTTGCATGAGGCTATTTTACCATATACCAGTATTTGTACAAGAACTTAAAACCAAAACTTTCGTACATTTTTACAGCAACTGAGTTATCGGCCACAACCTGAAGACAAAGTTTTTCTGCGCCAAAATTGCACGCTGCTTCCAGAGTTTCTTTTACAAGAATTTTGCCGTAACCTTTGCCACGAACTTTTTCATTGACAACAACGTTCAGCAAAAAAGCAACTCCATTTTCAATTACAGCAGAAGCAACCGCAACATCAACACCGTGAATCTGAATGCGACAGTAAACGGCAGAAAAATTTTCGTTTTCATCAATAAGATTAAACTGACGTTTTGCAATTTCTGTAGATTTTGAATCATTTATATTTTCGAATGCAAAGAAACATTTTAGCCAATCTTCATCTGGGGTAGAAGTGATAATCACTCCTGTATTTTCTGATTCGATAATTGATTCGCAACGTTCCTGAAAATTGACAGAATTGGCGGGAACAGTCATCACATTTGTATCTGCTTCGTGTTTATATCCGCGTAATTCAAGATAGTCATTAAGTTTGGCTGGAGCAGCGTCAGTCATTTTAAAAATACAAGGAAGATTTTTATTTTGATAAAGATTTTCGCATTTGGAAACTAATTCTTCAAAATTATTACTTTCGGAACCTGGAAGAACGGAATTTGCACGTCGAGTATATCCTTCTGCAAACTGGATAATCCAGTCACTTTCATTTAAAAGCTCGAGTGCAGGATGAGAATGAGCGGCAATTTTTTCAAGTTTGAGTATTTCGTTTCTTTTTTCATCATT
The DNA here is from genome assembly GCA_937892225.1 of uncultured Treponema sp. GTDB lineage: Bacteria > Spirochaetota > Spirochaetia > Treponematales > Treponemataceae > Treponema_D. The sequence goes on along the minus strand of CALAUH010000237.1, from coordinate 2,491 downwards.
CATATTTTTTCCTAGTTATGTTTTGTCCCTTTCTCTCCAAGACTTGAATAAATCTTAGCCTTAAACGTTGCACTTCCATCCCATTTTGTGTACTCAGTGTCCTGTAAAAAACTCATTCCCAGCTTTTCCATTACACGACCGCTACCAGGATTATCAACTGCAAATTCCCCCTGAAGTTCTCGAATGCCATGAACCGATTTTACGTGTTCAATAATTGCACGTTCTGCTTCTGTAACAAAACCTTTGCCCCAGCGGTCGTGACGTAAGTTGTAACCTACAGCCCAAACATCCAAATCATCGTGATAGTAAAGACCGCCGCTTCCAATAACTTTTCCAGTATCCTTTTCAACAAAACAGTATTCATAAGAATCAGGATTTGTATGATCAATGCTTTCAAGCCAGGAACGAACATCTTCGGCTTTTGTGTAAAGAGAATAAAGCATGAACTTATTTACAACCGGGTCGCCGCACCATTCAAAAGCATCAAGATAATCATCCGGCATAATTGGACGGACAATCAAACGTTCGGTTTCTAAAACGGGTTTTAATTTAGCAATATCTTTTTCCATAAAAGCCTCCATAATGTGATTATAGATTTAATGGTTATTTTGTTGAATAAAGTTGTGGTTTAATATTTTTCTACTTGCCTACAAACTTCTAATGGTATTTCCAAGTGAACAAATCCTTCTTTTCGTTTTGCAGGTTGCCGAGGATTATCAATTAAATACCAACAGGCCTGAGCAGCGTTCATACCGACAAGTTCAGCAGTTTCAAGTTCATCGCTGCCACCGTCACCAACGTAAAGACATTCTTCTGCCCGTAAACCAAGTTCCCGTAAACAATGTTCGAAAATCTTTACATCAGGTTTTCTAAGCGCAAGTTCGCACGAAAGGCAGGCACAGTCAAAATATTTCCAAAGTGGCCCATCCACAATTCCATCCCGTTCTTCAAAAAAACAATTAGAAATTAGTGCAATTTTTAATCCGCGGGCTTTAAGCTTCTCAAACATAGGAATAATTTCGGGATGCATATGTTCAAAAGCAATCTTTGTGTTATTTTTGCGACTAGTCGTAATTTTATTAAACAGTTCATCAGAATAAACCCCGTTTTCATTAAGAATCTGCAAAATTACATCCTCAAAATGAACTTTTCCAAGCGACCTGTCAATTTCAGTCGGATCCCAAGTTTTACGAAATTTTTCCTCCGAAATGCCAATATCAGCCGCAGCCTGCTTTCCAAGGTAAACCGGATGAGCATAAAGAGAAATCAAAGTTTCGTACATATCAAAAATTACAGCTTTAATCATTTTTTTTCCTTTTTTGGCGGAGTCTCAACACCAACTCGCCTTCCAGCCTTCGCTAACGCTCATCGTCCTCGCTCACATACGTTCGCTGCGGTCGACTACGGGCTTCCACGCTCGCCGCGGCCTTAAATTAGAGAATATAAAAAATTATACCTAAAATAAGGATTTATTTTAATAAATTTGGGGTTTAATTTTCTGACAAAACGAAAAATGCTTTAATATGAACAAACTCACATCAGGCGTTCTTTGCGCAATCAACATCTTTCTGTTCATCGCCAATAAAAATTAAATCTGTAACTGGCACATTAAAATGATTTGCAATAAACCCCAGTCCCACTCGGCAAATCTGTAAGACGGCAAACTTTATTTACTTCCTAACAACTCCGCCTATTTATTCATCTCATCAACAACGTCAGCAGGTTTTATTGTCATTTCAATCCAGCTTGGAACAAATCCCGCTTTAATTGCATTACGTGCCGAGCGAATATTTGACCAGGCACAGCAATAAAATGGAACTTTTCCGCGCTCAAGAATTTCCACTGCAAGATTACTTGTAACGCTGGCAGCAATTCCTTGGCGGCGGTACTCAGGCAAAACATCAACACCAATCTGCCACATATTTTGGGCATCGGCAGAACAGGCTGCAAAACCGACGAGTTTTCCGTTATCGTAAGCGCCAACACCAAGACAGTCCAGTTCCTTACGTTTTTCGCAAAGTGCATTGCTCCATTCAGGCAGATACAAAGAAGCAAAATCTTTCTGCTCCAATACCCGAAGTTCGTAACCGCATTCCAGACGCTTAAGTTTATTTACATCCGGCAAAAAATATTCAGCCATAAAACAGATTTTCTGGCCAAGTGGCAAAAGACGTTCGCTAAGCCAGTGCATGTTAGGTGCTTCAAAACAGTGGTACCATTCAAACTTGCCGACATACTCTTTTATAATTTCGCAATTTTCAGGCGAAGTTCCGGCAACAATATTATTCCCGTAAGAAATAAGATTTGCGTTTATAGGAAGTTGAAGATATTTGCACGCGTTCGGGCTGAGATTAAAATCTACAAAAACGTGTTCGCTTTTTTCAAAATCACTAGGCCCAGCACCAAGATTCCATGCCGACTGCTGCATTGCAATCTGTAAAATCTCTTTATTTGTCATCATTTCCCCACGCCCACGCAAACGCAACAGTGT